>CAZTKB010000054.1:0-14430 GCA_964614125.1 uncultured Desulfobacterales bacterium
GAAGTTTCCTGCGTTTGCACCCCAAGCGGCGGTGCCGCCCTGGCGGAATTGGCCGAAAGAGGGGCGGATCTCATGATCACGGACCTCAAAATGCCCGGCATGGACGGACTGGCGCTTCTCAACCAAGCACTGAACCTGCTGCCGAACCTTTGTGTCGTGGTGATTACCGCCTATGGAACCATCGAAACCGCGGTGGAAGCGGTCAAGAAAGGTGCTTATGATTTTCTGACCAAACCGGTGGAAAAGGGAGATCTGTTCCGGCTCGTCCAGCGGGGGCTGGAGCGCAGCCGGCTGACCAGGGAAAACGCACGGCTCCGGGAGTTGGTCCAGGGGTGTGAGCCCCCCTTGGTCGGCGACAGTCCCTGCATGCTTCGTCTTCGCCAGGCGGTGACAGCCATTGCCCGGAACAATTATCCGGTTCTGATCCGGGGAGAATCCGGCTGCGGCAAGGAGATCGTTGCCAGGTTGATTCATGCATCATCCAACCAGGCGAAGAAACCCTTCTTGTCCATCAACTGCCCGGCCATTCCCGAAACCCTGCTGGAAAGCGAGCTCTTCGGGCATGAAAAAGGAGCCTACAGCGGCGCCGACCGAAGCCGCTCCGGATTGTTCGTGGAAGCCGGCGAAGGCACCATTCACCTCGACGAAATCGGGGACATATCCCCGGGTGTCCAGACCAAATTGTTGCGGGTGTTGCAGGAACACGAAATCCGGCCCCTGGGTTCCAACCGCGCAATCCCGGTTCATGCACGCGTGCTGGCCACCACCAACCAGGATCTGGAGGCAAAACTGGCGGCACATTCCTTCCGGGAGGATCTGTACTACCGCCTCAACGTGCTTTCCGTCACCGTGCCGCCGCTGCGGGACCGGGTGGATGATATTCCCCTGCTGGCACAGTATTTCCTCAAAAAAACATGCGCCGAATTACGAACTTCGGAAAAAACTGCGGCGCCGGAAGTGCTGGAATGGCTCAAACAACGGTCCTGGCCTGGCAATGTCCGGGAGCTGCAGAACATGATGCGTCGTCTGGTGGTCTTTTGTCCGGGGGATACGATCGATCTGCATTCCCTGCGCTTGGCCGAGGCAGGCCAGTTGCCCATTTCCCCTCCGTCCCCGGAAATCATCCAATCCTACAAGGAATCCAAATCCCGCTTGATCCGTCAGTTCACCGCGGCATATTTTCAGGAATTGCTCCAAGCGACCAACGGCAACATATCCGAGGCGGCCCGCCGAAGCGGTGTGTCACGGGTGGCGCTGCAAAAGATTCTTTTCCGGTTGAAAAAAGAGGAAGAAAACGATTGGTAATCAGTCGGCAAGGTTTTTTTATATTCCATGCCGCTGTGCCAGTTTCCCAAACATCTGGGCCAACCCGGATCCGATTCCGAAAAGGGATCCGATATCCAGATTCCGGTCCGCGGTGCGGTCGAAGAAAAAATTCAGGCTGGATTCCATGCCCTCATCCGGGAGCCAGTAGCAAATCATGACCGGAACCCTGGGCAGGGGAGACAGGACAACCGACACGTCGGATTGAAACTGCGGCTCCACCTGGCGGCCGCTGAAGATATGCACCATGTCCTCGAACAGATCCGGATACGTATCCGCAACCAGCTTCAGAGGCTCTTCACACCGCTTTTGAAACAGCGGATACATCTCCCGCCCCTCGTTCAACTCCCGCAGCGACCGCCACTCTCCGGTCGGAATCACCCCCTTGCCGTGAAGAATGTGCATCAGAAAAGGAATCATGATCATGGGGTTCACATGCAGATCCGTAAACACCGCCCCTTCCCGGTTGATTCCGAAATCCTTTCCCATCACCTTGAGAATCAGCCGTCCGCCTTCATATCGTCCGCCGACACGGTCGGCGGCTTCCTGCAAATCAAGGTCCGCCAGCCGGCGTTTCAGATCCGCAATATACAGTTCATCGGCCTGCGCCTTTTTCTCCGACTGCAGGTCATTTTCCGTTTCCTGGTATTTTTCCAGGATTTCGGGAGCCAGCCGGGGACAATCCGCCAGCCGGCGGCGATTGGTATACACGGCACCGGCAAAGGCCAGACAGGTCTTTTCACCGCAATCCCTGCAGTTGGATTTTTCCAGCAGCTGAAAAATGCTCATCGCGTTTTTGAATGGTTGCATTTGTATACTCTTTCCTGAATCCGTCCGTACCATTTTTTTGCATGTCATTTGTCGATGCAAGACCTCCTGTCTGTCCGACCACCATGCCGGTTCAGACCGACATGGCCCGGCTTCCGGGAACCCCGACCGGGCATGAAAAATTCCGTTTTCGGCTTCGGTGATGCAGCAAATGACATGTTCCATCTGTAGCCATAACTTGATAGAATATATGAACTGGGAGCCATTTTACAATATTTGAATTTTTGCATTCGGGGTTCCGGCGGAACCCGGCTTTCCGTAGGGGTGAGGCGGGCCGAACAACCGCCAAGCCGAACGGATTGCTCAGAACATGGCCAAAAACCTGTTGCATTTTCCATTGATACTGTAGATAAAATTGAGGATATTCCGACACAATTGCCTGAACAGAGTTTGTAGCCGCCTGGCCATTCAGGCATGATAATCACAAAAAAATAGGTTACCAGACATGAACCTGTCCCACCCTCTCCCTATCATCATGGCCGGAGGATCCGGCACGCGCCTATGGCCGCTGTCCCGGGAGCTCTTTCCCAAGCAGTTTCTGGCATTGGAAGGCGAGACATCCATGCTGCAGAACACGGTCCTTCGGATGCACGGCCTCAACTCCCGCAAACCGCTGGTGATCTGCAACGAGGCACACCGGTTCCTGGTAGCCGAACAACTGCGGCAACTGAATGCCTTGGACCAGAACATCTTGTTGGAGCCCGTAGGGCGTAATACCGCCCCGGCGGTGGCCCTTGCGGCTCTGTGGGCCACGTACAGGGATACGGACCCGTTGCTGCTGGTGCTCGCGGCCGATCACGTCATCCGGGATCCGGCGGCTTTTCACCATGCAGTCCGCACCGCGATCCCCCTGGCCGAGATCGGCCACTTGGTCACTTTCGGCATCGTGCCGTCCAAAGCCGAAACCGGCTATGGCTATATCCGCCGGGGGGATCCCGTCACGCCGGGGGCGTGCCGGGTTGCCGCTTTCGCCGAAAAACCGGATCCGGAGACCGCAAAACGATATGTGGTCAGCCAGGAATACCTATGGAACAGCGGCATGTTCCTGTTTCGGGCCAGTCGATACCTGGAAGAACTGCGGCTACACCGGCCGGATATTTTGGAGGCCTGCCAGGCCGCAATGGCACGGCCCAAGACCGACAAGGACTTCATTCGAGTCGATGAGCAGGCTTTTCGAACATGCCCCGCGGATTCGATCGACTATGCCGTCATGGAGAAGACGGACGCGGCGGTCGTGGTGCCCATGGATGCCGGTTGGAGCGACATCGGAGCATTTGCAGCCCTATGGGAAATTCTCCCTCAGGACACAGACGGCAATATTTTCCGGGGAGACGTGATGGCCTTCGACAGCCGACGGAATTTGGTGATGGCGGAAAACGCCCTGGTAGCCACGGTAGGGCTGGAAGACATGGTGGTGGTGCAAACCAAGGATGCCGTACTGGTTGCGCCGCGGGATCGGGTTCAGGAGGTCAAACGGATCGTGGCGGCCCTGCAGGCGGCCAACCGGACGGAGCACCAGATTCATCGGCAGGTGTACCGGCCCTGGGGGCATTACGACTCCGTGGACACCGGCGCCCGCTACCAGGTTAAGCGGATCACCGTCACACCCGGTGCCAAACTGTCCGTGCAGATGCATCATCATCGATCCGAGCACTGGATCGTCGTGTCCGGCACCGCGCGGGTGACGATAGACGGTCAGGAACGCCTGCTGACAGAGAACGAGTCCATCTACCTGCCCGTCGGGTCCGTTCATTCGCTGGAAAACCCGGGCAAGATCCCGCTCGAGCTGATCGAGGTGCAAGTCGGAAGCTACCTGGGCGAAGACGACATTGTCCGATTCGCGGACCGCTACGGCCGGATCGATGAATTGCCAAGGGAGCCGGAAAGCAGGGAATAAAACGGAATATGCTGCTTGATAAAATCGCCATCGCCTTGATCTCGCCCTTGGGCACGGCCCTGATTTTGGGCGCAATGGCCCTGATCCTCGTTGGCTTTCGAAAAAGACGCTGGGCCTGGATGCTGGGGACCACGGCACTGGTGTGGCTGTTGGCCTGGTCTCTGCCGGTGGCTAGCAACCGGCTGCAGAAAATGGTGGAGATGGATTATCCCCCGGTACCCATTGAAGCCCTGCCCCATGCCCAGGCCCTCGTGGTACTGGGCGGTTGTGTCCGTCCGGCGGAGGTTGACGGACCCGGCCCGGACCTGTCGAGAGCCTCCGACCGCCTATGGCACACCGCACGGGTCTATCACGCCGGAAAGGCTCCGTTGGTTGTCCTCAGCGGCGGGAGCAGACCGGAGATCTGCGCCACCTCGGAAGCCGAGGCCATGCGGCAGCACCTGCTCGATTTGGGCGTGCCGGCCGGGGCCACCCTGCTGGAGGAACACAGCCGCAACACCCGGCAGAATGCCTCATTCACCGCTGATATCCTACGGGAGCGCGGGGTCACCCACATTCTTCTGGTCACTTCGGCCCTTCACATGCGCCGGGCCATTGGGCAATTTCAAGCGCAGGGATTGACCGTAACCCCCGCTGCCACCGACCATGAAGCCCGCTCCCACTTTGACTGGGAGGACTGGCTGCCGGACGCTCACGCCCTGGACGCCAGCGCCCGCACCCTGAAAGAAATCATCGGTGTGGCGGCAGGACGGTAACAACCATCCGCACGGTGTCCCAAAAGAGATCAACTTGCCATTCTTTTCCGGTTTATAAAGGCCGGAATGTTCGGCGAAAGGAAAATGACCATGAAAAAGACAGGTATCTGGATCGTTCTGATTGCATTTTGCGGTGTGACGGGATGCGCAACCATGACAGAACAGGAGCAAACGCGTGCCCAAGGAGCCGGTATCGGTGCGGCGGCCGGTGCCGTGGGGGGCGCGATGATCGGCGCCATTTTTGGCGGCCGCCAGGGCGCCGCAGTGGGCGCGATGGCGGGCGCGGCATTGGGTGTGACTGCCGGAGCCCTTTATGGCGATCATGTCGCCAACCAAAAACAGAAATACGTTACCGAAGAAGACTATATCCATGCATGCATCACCAGTGTTCGGCAGGTTACCAACGACACAATGGCATACAATCAGGAACTTGGCCGTGAAATGGCACCGTTGACCACCGAGGTCGAAGACGCACTGGTTGCCTACGATCAATACCGGATCCAGGCGGAGGAATTGTTGAGAACCCGGGACAAGGTTGGGACCAAGTTGGGCGAAGCCTCCCACAAACTGGAAAACGCCCAGTCCGAGCTGACAATACAACGCCAGACCGTTGAAAGAGAACGGCATATCATGAAAACCTCTCTGGAACCACTGGAAGCGGAAATCAGGCAACTGGAGGCGGCGGTATCCGAACTGGAAACCCGGATCCACGCTTTGGAGTCCTTACACCGCAAATTCAACCCTTGATCCGCCACTCCGGAATACCCCCTGCATTCCGCCGCGGTCAGAAACCCATACCGAAATCGGGACAGAACCGATTCGGAAGAACGAGAGGAACTGCCATGCCAAAATATTTTTATTGCAGATACTGCGGAATCAAAAACTCCAGTATAGCAGGGCTTACGGCAAGTTCCTGTATCAAACACCCACTGGGCCCCAACAAAGGTAAACATGCGGTATATGAAGGAAGCGAGAAAGCCCGATACACCTGTAAATATTGTGGTTTCAAAGCATCCAGCATTGCCGCATTAACAACTTCTTTTTGCAGGAGGCATCCCAACGGAACCAATAAAGGCAGGCACGAGCCTGCATTATGATTCAGAAGACAACCAGAAAGGAACCTGACATGGGAGAATGGAAAAAAACCACCTGCGTGATGTGCGCGGTCCGGTGCAGCTTGGAAGTACACGTGAAAAACAACCGTATCGTTACGGTCCGCCCGGACAGGGACAGTCCGGTCAGCGAGGGATACGTCTGCCGAAAAGGCCTGAACATCGCCTATCACCAGCACAGCGCTGACCGGCTGCTTTTTCCCATGAAAAAGGTAGGCGGCGGATTCGAACGCATCAGCTGGGACCAGGCTATCCAAGAGATCGCGGAAAAACTCGGCAAAATCCTCCAAGAGCACGGACCCCGGGCACTGGCATCGGTTGCCGGGGGCGGCGAATTCAATTTTTTCCCGCTGCGCTACATGGTCGGCTTTGTTCAAGGCTTGGGTTCGCGGTACCATTATTCTTCGGCCAACCAGGAGTTTTCCGGCCGGTATTGGGCCCACGGCTTGACCTTCGGCAGCCAACTGCTCGAAATGGCGCCGGATTACCGAAATTCGGATATGCTGATGGCCGTCGGATGGAACGGGATGATGAGCCACCATATTCCCCAGGCCCGAAGAGTGTTGACCGAAATCTCCAAGAATTCCGCCAAGATGCTGGTTGTGATCGACCCGAGACGTTCGGAAACCGCCAAAATCGCGGATATCCACCTGGCACTGCGGCCCGGAACAGACGCCCTGCTTTTGAAAGCCATGATCGCCCTCCTGCTTGGGGAGAACCTGGTTGACCGCGATTATATCGGCAACCATGTCACGGGGTTTGAGGAAATCCTGCCTTGGTTCGAGGGGTTCGACGTGAACGCAGCGCTGAAGGTCTGTGAACTGGAATACGAACCGGTTCTCCGGGTCTGTCGAGAATTCGCCACCCGCCGTTCCTGCCTGCGGGACGACTTGGGCATTCTCATGAACCGCCACAGCGCCCTGGTATCCTGGCTTTTGGTGGTGCTTTCGGCAATCTGCGGACGGATCGGCGTTCCGGGGGGCAATTACCTGATGGGTGGAAAAATCTATTCCGATCCGAACAACCCGAAGACATGGCGTACGGCGGTAACCGGAATACCTGCCATCGGAGGAATGTTTCCCCCCAACGTCCTGCCGGAAGAGATCGCAAACGATCGAACCGACCGGTTGCGGGCCGTTTTTGTCCTGGGGTCCAATCCGCTGCGCTCCTATGCCGACACCACCGCATATGAAGAGGCCTTCCGAAAGCTGGACCTCCTGGTGGTCTCCGAGATTGTCATGAGCGAGACGGCCGCTCTTTCACACTATGCCCTGCCTTGCACGACCACTTACGAGTCCTGGTCCCCGGTTGACGACCTGATTCCATCTTCCACCTGTCCCGGATTCCTGGATGTTTACACCCGGATGCGCCGCCCGGTGGTGGAGGTCGAGGGAGAACAGAAAGAGGCGGGGGAAATTTTCACTCTTCTGGCCGACGCCATGGGGCTGCTTCCTCCGGTGCCGGAATCCCTTGTCGGGGCAGCCCACAGCGGCAGCCTGACAGCCTACCGGGACGCTCTGATTTCCTATCTGATGGAAAATCCGAAAAGGTTGCCCGCAGTCCCCTTTCTGGCGGCCAGGACCCTAGGGAAGGCCATCGGCTCGGCCCAGTTGGCCGGCTGGTATGTCGGCTCCTATCAACGATCCAGAATGAAACAGGAAGAAGCGGCGGCCGTGGGATTTTCTGCGGGAGCCGACCAGGGGGCGACCATCTGCCAGGCCGTTCTTGACCATCCGGAAGGTGTTCGGGTGGGTGTGCAGGATATTGCGAAAAATTTGGGCCGGTTGGTCACCCCGGATAGCCGGATACGGCTGAATGTTCCCGAAGTGGAAGCCTGGATATCGGAAATCCGTCCGGATACCGAAGAAAGCCGTCTGAAAACCGACGCGGCCTTTCCCCTGATTCTGATGGCCGGCCGCCACATGGACATGAATTCCAACACCGCGATCCGAAACCCCGCATGGAACGAAGGCAGGCGGCCCTGCACCCTGATGATGCATCCGGAGGATGCGGCAGGATACGGTTTTCAGGACGGGCAAACCGTCCGCGTGGTCACCGAAGCCGGAGAGGAAGTCATCGAGGTGGAGGTAACCACGGATACCCGAAAAGGCCAGGTGATCATTCCGCAGGGATTCGGCCTGGTGTACGACGGGAAGACATTCGGCGCCAACGTCAACCGGCTGACCAAAAACACCAACCGGGATTTTGTCGGAACGCCCCTGCACCGGTATGTGCGATGCCGGGTGGAAAGGTACGGCACAAAGTGATCAGAGGCCTGTTTGCCGCCTTTCTGGCAATGGTCCTGATCCTGATGTTGGAAACCCTGTATTTCGGAACCATCCTGACCCGGGAGAATACACCTGGTCGTAAGGCCGATGTGATCCTGGTTTTTACCGGAGCAGTAAACCGGGTGGCCACCGGATACCGGCTGGCTAACGAAGGTGCCGCCGACCGGCTGTTGATCTCCCCCTCCACTCCCGGCCAGCGCCGACGATACGACAGGCTTTTCGGCCTCCGGGAATCCGTGGTTCATCTCGAAGAATCCCAGTCCGCCTCGACCTTTCAGAACGCGTTGTATTCTTCCCGAATCATTCGCGAAATGGGCTTGCATTCCGTGATTCTGGTTACCTCGGATTTTCATATGCCCCGAAGCATGGCGATGCTGCGACTGTTTCTTCCCTGGTGGAATGTTCAGATCCACATGCACATGGTGCATGGAGACGGGCAGGGAATCGTTATGAATCACCGGTTCTGGAGATCTTTGTCCCAAGAAATGATCGATTTCTGGGGCAGCCTGCTGGAATACGGGTCCTATCAACTTCTGGGAAAACTCCGGTGAAAGCTATCCACAGTAATCGGCCGGCACCTTTTCCAATCGTACGGGAACCGCCTTCAGCACCGGAAATCCGCTGATCGGATCGGTTACCGAATCCGACGTGACCCGGTTGATCGGCCATTCCTCCCATGCGTGGTACACTTCCACAACCCCCCGGCGCAACTCGGACCGATGGACGATCCGGGCTTCGATGACGATAGATCCGGTCCGGGAAACGATCCGTACCGGCTCCCGGTCGCAAATTCCCAGTTGGGCGGCGTCGTCCGGATGGATTTCCATTTCCGCCTTGGGATGGATTTTTCGAAAACGATCGATGTTCTGGTGCCGGGAATGGTAAAATAGAGTTTTTCGGGCGCCGGTGGTCAAGAGATACGGAAAATTCGGATCTCTTTCCCGCAGGTGGACCGGCGGCCGGTACTCCGGAATTTCCGGCAATCCCCATCGTGTCAGGTAGGTGGAAACCAACTCCACCTTTCCGGAAACCGTAGGCAACGGCCGGGTCCGGTATTTCCGGTACCGGCGCGGACAAAACACGATCCCTTCCGGATGCGCTTCCAGGTCTTCCAGCGTGAATCCGGACGGCTCCAGGATATACCGGTTCACCTCGGTCTCGTCTTCCCAGGGGAAATACCTCTCCCCGAATCCCAGCCGGTGGGCCAGATCGTGCCACAACCGGTATTCATCGCACACCCCCGGGATATCGGCGACTTTCCGGGTCAGATACGCCCGCTGGTGTCGGCTGCTCAAATGGATTTCCGACCGTTCCAGAAAACTTGCCGCCGGCAGGATATACTCCGCCAGCCGGGCGGTGCGGGTCATGAATAGATCGTTGACCACCAGCAAATCCAAGGAGGAAAACGCCCGCCGGACCTTTTTGGTATCCGGATTGGTGACCGCCGGATTCGCGGCCGTGATGATCAGCCCCCGTAATGGATATTCCCCTTGTCCCAGCATATAATCCATGGCCGTCATTGTGTGGCATTCCCGCCGGATGTCATAGAGCACCGGGAACCGGTCCGCGCCGATGGGATGGAGGTGATCCAGGGGAATCTCATGGTACAGGGTAAGTTCGTTCCGCAGCATGGTTTCCGGCCACCCGAATCCGCACGCGATATCCAGGGCGCCGCAGATGCAGGAGAGGACGGCCAGAGCCCGGATGTTGTTCACCCCGTTTTCGTGATGTTCCAGCCCGGCGCCGACATAGATGCTGATCCACGGACGGGCCTTCCGGATCATTTCCGCCATCCGGACCACCACGTCCGCGTAGATTCCGGTCAACTCCTCCACATGTTCCGGCGTAAACCGGTCGGCGTATTCCACAATCCGATCCATCCCGATACAGTACCGCTCCACAAATTCCCGGTCATAATCTCCGGACTGAACCAGCAGACGGATCAGTCCCCAAGCCAGGGCGCCATCGGTGCCGGGAAGCGGCTGGGCGAAAATGTCGGCATAACAGGCGATCGGATTCAGGCGCGGGTCCACCACGACCAGGCGCGACCCGCGGCTCTTGGCATCCGCGAACTCGGACATGAAAGGCGGGTGGCACACCGGCGGGTTGGTTCCGAAAAGCATGATGAGCTTGGCAGTCGAATAGTCCGGAAAGGGGTTCCAGAACCCGGCAACCAGGTAATGCCCCAAAAAGCGGCTGTTGAAGCAGGCAGAATCATTGGAAAAATAGTTGGGGGATCCGAAAGCGTGGGCAAACCGGCGGACGTATTCCTCCTGCTGAAGAAATCCGACGGCCTCGCCTTTCCATACTCCGACGGAACGGGCGCCGTGGGTTTTTCGGATTGCTTCCATTTTTTGAGCAATTTCGTCCAACGCCTGTTCGCGGGAAATCGGAAGAAAATCGCCGGAGGCGGTCCGTTTGAGAGGGGTCCGGATCCGATCCTTGTGGTAGAACACATCCAGTGCCGCATATCCCCGGGGGCACATTCTGCCGTTGTTGGCCGGATTACCGGGTGCCGGAGTGATGGAGCGCATGACGCCGCCTTCGATATGCACATCGATGCTGCAGCGGTTCTCGCACATCCGGCACAGGGTCCGGACGGTCCCGTCGGAAATCACGGTTTCAGACTTCATCGCCGCATCCTCCATCCCAGGGAACCGCACGAATCGCCAGATTCCGGTCTCCCTGCCGGCGCCGGAGCCTTCCCAGTTCTCTCAGGCTGCCGAAATGAAGCGCGCCGGCCATGCAGACCTGGACGCACAGGGGGCTGCCGCCGCACAGATCGCACTTGAACGCCACCTGATGCAGCCCGTCGACCTGGATACTGCCGAAAGGGCAAGCCGTCACACACAGGCCGCAACCCACACAGCGGCTCTTGTCCACCACAACGGCATGGGTTTTCGTATCCCGGGTCAACGCTCCGGAGGGGCAAACCTCCATGCATCGGGGGCTTTGGCACTGGCGGCAGGTGACCGTGGAAATACGCCGATGATCCATGTCCACATGGACCACGATGTTGGATGTCCAGCACTGAAAGACTTCCGCCTGATGAAAGGTGCAGATCCGCTGGCAGCTCCTGCAGGCGATGCACCGGTTGGTATCGATATAGATGATGTTCATTGAAGCGGGCCGACCGCATCCTCCACTGCGCCCAAAAGAACTCCGGAACGAATGAGTTCCACCATCGTCAGGATGTCGTCCGCCAGCACCCGGTCCTGATCCATGAACGGAATCCGTTCCCGGATGACCCGATGGGCGGCCCGTGTCCCGGACCCCGGGACAAGCCCGGAAGATTCGGTTACCAGGTCCACGGCCTGGGCCGCACAGAGCATCTCGACAGCCAGAACATGTTCCACATTATCCAAGATCTCCCGGCACTGCCGGATGGCGATGGTCCCCATGGACACATGGTCCTCCTTGTTGGCCGAGGTAGGGATGGAATCGACACAGGCCGGGTGGGCCAGGACCTTGTTTTCCGACACCAGGGCCGCGGCCATGTACTGAGCGATCATGAACCCGGAATTCAGCCCACTGTTTTTCACCAGAAAGGCCGGCAGCTCACTGAGCTGGGGGTTGACCATGCGTTCGATCCGCCTCTCCGACACGTTGCCCAGTTCCGCAATGCCCATGGCCAGGTAGTCCGCCGCCATGGCGATAGGCTGACCGTGGAAGTTGCCCCCAAGCCGGAATTCCTCGGTATCGGAAAAAATCAGGGGGTTGGTCGTGCTGGAATTAATCTCGATGTCGACCACCCGGCGGGCATGGTCCACGGCGTCTTTGCTGGCCCCGTGGATCTGGGGGGCGCATCGCAGGGTATAGGCGTCCTGAATCCTGGCGCACCCCTGGTGGGACAGGATGATACCGCTGTCCCCTGTCAATGCCAACAGGTTCTCCGCCGTGGCGATCTGTCCCGGATGGGGCCGGACATGATGGATCCGCGGGTCGAATTCCGAACTGCTGCCCATCAGGACCTCCAGACTCATGGCGCAGGCGATATCCGCGTGTTTGGCCAGACGTATGGCGTCGTGCACCACCAGAACCGCAATACCGGTCATCACCTGGGTGCCGTTGACCAAGGCCAGCCCTTCCCCGGCTTTTAGAACCAGAGGTTTTCTGCCGATCCGGGCCAGGGCTTTCCGGCCGCTGATCCGTTCTCCCCGATGCCAGGCCTCTCCCATGCCGATCAAAACCAGGCCGAGATGCGCCATGGGCGCCAGATCCCCGGAAGCGCCCACCGACCCTTTTTCCGGGACAACGGGCGTGATCCCCTGGTTCAGGAAATCGACCAGGACGGAAAGGGTTTCGTTGGTGCAGGCGGAATATCCCAGGCAGAGATCATGCAGCCGTATGGCCATGACGGCCCGAACCACATCCCGCGGCAGCGGGTTGCCAACACCGGCCGCATGGCTCATCAGGATTTTTCGCTGCAACTCCCGGGTGTCGGATTTGGATACGGTGACGTTGCATAATGCGCCGAACCCGGTTGTGACCCCATAGATCACCCGGCCCTCCCGGACCCACCGGGCGACCAATCCGCTGGTTTTTTGAACACGCTCGACCCCTTGAGAGGAGACCCGGACCGGAGTGTCCATCCGAGCGACGGAAACGACGTCATCAATGGACAACGGGGAGGAATCAATCCGGATCATGTCGTCTTTTCCGCCAAGTCGGCCACCGGAGATATGTCCGGGAAAAGGCTTTCCAACCGCGGGTCGATCCGTTCCCGGGTGATCCGGCCCAGGATTTCTTTCATCTCGTTGCGGCAATTGTCCGCAAACGACGGATCCCCGGCGCCGTCCAGGTTGATGCGGACGTTGTAGGCGGCGGCATAGGCCGCGGTGCGGATCAGATGAGCTGCAGTCCCGGCGTCGGTGATGCAGTGGGGATTGCCGGAATCCATGACGGTCCGGATCTCCTCGGCCAGGCGGCCGGCCAGCCGCAGGGTTTCCAGCGGGATCTCTGCGGCCCGGCGGTTGGCAGCCTCCACGGCCTGGTTCCGCGCCTCCCGCTCCTCGTCCGTAGCCTTGGGCAGTTTTCGTGCCGCAATCACACCGTGGTAGGCCTGAGCGTCTTCTTCCATCAGCTTCAGGAACCGTGCGGAAATTCTGTCGGCCCGGGGGATGATCTGCTCCATGGTCTCGTGAACCGCCGCGTAGGCGGGTTTACCCACGGTCAGGCGGGCCACCATGGCGCACAGGGCCGCAGCCACGGAACCGGCCAGGGCTGCGGCACTACCTCCTCCCGGAGCCGGAGAAGCGGAGGCCAGTTCCCGCACGAGGGAGCTGACGGTATGTTCCGATAATGTCATGGTATATCCCCTTTCCCAGAATTTCACCGATCATCCACCAACGACACGCTCACCTTTTTTGTACACCTCCCGCACCGGCGAACCCCCGGCGTGGTAGGCCAGAACCGCCGGTGATTCTCCGTCCAGCACCAAAAAATCCGCCTGCTTTCCCGGATCCAGACTCCCCACCCGATCCGCCATCCCAACGGCATAGGCCGCGTTCAGGGTCGATGCCACCAGCGCCTCCTCCGGAGCCAACCCCATCGTCATCACGGCCAACCCGAACACGAACGGCATGGACTCCGTCCAGCTGGATCCCGGGTTGCAGTCCGTCGCCAAGGCGACCGGCACTCCGGCCTCCACCATGAACCGCGCCCGCGCCGGTGGTTTGCGCAAGCTGTAGGCCGTGGCCGGCAGCAGCACGGCAATGGTTCCGGCCGCAGCCATTGCCCGGATCCCCTCGTCTCCGGCCGCCAGCAGATGTTCGGCGGACACCGCCCTCACGTTGGCGGCCAGGGCCGCTCCGCCCAGGTCATAGACCTCGTCGGCATGCAGGCGCAGACCCAGGCCGGCTTTTTGCGCAGCTAAGAGGATCCGTTTGGTCTGATTCACATCGAACACGCGTTTTTCACATAACACATCGCAAAACCGGGCTATTTTCTGGGAAACCACCGCCGGAATCATCTCCTCAATCACGAGCCGGACATATTCCTCCGGTACCAGACGGTATTTTTCCGGAATGGCGTGTGCACCCATAAACGTGGGCACCACATCCACCGGTGTGGTCAGGCCCACTCGGTGAATCACGGAAAGCATTCGCAACTCCGTTGTCGTATCCAAACCATACCCGCTTTTGATCTGCACGGTCGTAGTCTCGCTGGACAGTGCGGTTGTCACGGCCTTTGCGGTCGCGGCGGCCAGGGACTCATCCGACGCGGCT
>CAZTKB010000055.1:0-12955 GCA_964614125.1 uncultured Desulfobacterales bacterium
TATTGAAACGTATGGTGCCTTATGCCGGCTCCTACGGTAAATACATTGCCGCCGCTGTAGGCATGGTCGTCGTGCTGACCCTTCTCGATCTGTCTCTTCCCTATATCATTCGGGAGGCAATCGACCGCTTCATCCTCCCGGAATCCCGCATTACGAACATAACGGATCCATCCGGGAAAACTCTCCGATTTCTCGAAGTGGATCCCGCAGACGACAGGAGCATGGCCGTTATTCAATCCCATCCGGATCTGTTTGAGCCCTCCGGAACTTCCTTTCGGATCGCCCTGACGGAGATGGAGCGATTGGATGAAACAGAAATCCGCGCCATCCGCCGATGGGATCTCGCGGGGATCATGACCGTGACATGGTTTTTTTTGGGCCTGATCTGCCTCGATTTTCTCCTGAATTTTTCCCACCAGATCGTCATGGAATATGCCGCTCAGATGGTGATGAACGGATTGCGCATGGATCTGTTCATCCATATTCTCCGGTCGAAAATGAATTTTTTCACACGCAACCCGGCCGGGCGCCTGGTCACCCGGGTGACCAGCGACATCCAGAACATGCATGAACTCTTCACCTCGATCATCGTGTTCGTGTTCAAAGACCTGTTTCTGTTGATCGGTATTTCGGTCATGTTGTTTGTCATCCACTGGAAACTGGCCTTGGCCGCGTTTTCCGTTCTTCCCCTGGTTGTGGCTTCAGCGATATATTTTTCCCGCAGGGCACGAGAGGCCTTTAGAACCCTGCGGGTGAAAACCGCGGAAATCAATACCCGTTTTTCAGAAACCGTCTCGGGGATCCGGGTGATTCAGATGTTTCGGCAGGAGCAAAACAATTACCGGAAATTTGAATTTCTGAACCACGAATATTATCTGGCCGGCATGCGGCAATTGCACGTGTTCGCTCTGTTCATGCCGGTTATCGAATTTCTGGGTATTCTCGCCACAGCTTCCATCATCTATTTCGGCGGCCTCCGGGTCCTGTCGGACAGCATCACCATCGGAAGCTTGGCCGCATTTATCACGTACATGAAAATGTTTTTCCGTCCGATCCGGGATATCGCGGAAAAATACAATATCCTGCAGAACGCCCTTTCTTCCGCGGAACGGATCTTCCAGATATTCGATCATCCGGACGGCCCCAAAGAAGAGATTTCCTCACCCATTGGACCGAAATTTGTGATACGGGAATTGGAAATGCGGGATGTGACCTTCAGTTACATTCCCGGAGAGCCTGTATTGAAGCGGGTATCCCTGTCCGTGGCATCCGGTCGAACCCTTGCGGTGGTGGGCAGCACCGGTTCGGGGAAAACTACCCTGATCAACCTGTTAACCCGCCTGTATGATCCGGATTCCGGAACCATTTTCGTCAACGGGAAGGATATCCGTTCCATTCCGGCATCCACCCTGCGATCCCGGATCGCTTTGGTGACCCAAGACCCCTTTCTGTTTTCGGAAAGTGTTCGGGAGAACATCTTTCATGGCATTGCGAATCCGAATGAACAAATCCTGGACCGAGTCCTCACCGCTTCCCACTGTGCCTTTGTACGCGAACGCCTTCCCCGGGGCGTGGATACCATTCTGTCCGAAGGAGGGGCATCCATATCATCCGGAGAACGGCAACTTCTGTCGATCGCCAGAGCCTTTGCCCGCGATCCGGACCTGATTATCCTGGACGAGGCCACCTCGTACGTGGATTCGCGCACGGAACGAGAAATCCAGGAGGCTGTCTCGAACCTGATGGCCGGTCGAACCGCGATTGTCATCGCCCACCGCCTCCTGACCGCCCGTTCGGCCGA
Source organism: uncultured Desulfobacterales bacterium (assembly GCA_964614125.1). GTDB lineage: Bacteria > Desulfobacterota > Desulfobacteria > Desulfobacterales > Desulfatirhabdiaceae > UBA4064. The sequence continues at coordinate 1,802 of CAZTKB010000055.1, forward strand.
CCGGATCCTCGTTTTGAGCAACGGAAGGGTAGTGGAAGAGGGTACCCATGAGGAATTGTTGGCCAAAAAGGGTTTTTACCATCGCTACCATCAAACTGGTGGAGTCTGAACCATGGAAAAACACACGCCTAGCAGTCTGGATGAATTTCGAGAAGAGTTGGCTGGAGAAGTGCTCAGTGAAGTGGCGGAAAGATTCTTCGGTGACCGACTGGAAATCGAACAGATGCATGAAACGCTGGATCTCCATATCGGATCGCTACGGAACATGTCCGAACGCATCGGGAACGACTTGGCCGCACTGGAAACGCTGTTGATCCATGACACCGGCCGAAAAGCCTTTTTTGATGCGCTGGATATTGACCGGACCGCATTTCCGGATACCGCGGGCCGGGTGATGGACGATCCTGCCGTTTTTCCGGAAATGCCGAAAGCCTGGACCCGGAAAAAACGGTATGTCCTGTGGGTAGCCCAGGCGTATGACCGGTTTCAGAAAGAATGCCATCGATACCGATACGGAGGAGGAGGAAAGAAAACCACCCCGGATGCTTCGGAGGAAATGATTACCGATGTCGAACTGATACGGGAAATGGCGACCCTTTTGAACAAAAAAATACACAAGGTGAACAATCAGACGGCTTCCGAGTGCACCCTGCAGTTCGTCCGGTCCATGGATCTGCAGACCGCAGAGGCGGAGCGATTCACCGGGGCGGTTATTCCCGGAAGATATACCACCGGCCTGACCGAATCGATGTGCTACCTGCCGATCGATATCGAAAATCTTCCCATCGTCATATATCCGGTCCCTCCGGAATATGAACAGATAAAAAACCGCCTACACGGGATTCTTATCCGGTTTTATGGCCAAAACCGGAAAGAGATCGATCCGCTGATGAAGGAGTGGGAGGCCATCTTCCATCGGAAGCAGCGAAAATAATTTCTCATTCCTTCCGCCGCTTGCGATGCCGCCTTTCATTCAATACCAATCCGGAATCAATAACTGTGCTCCGGATCCAGGTCCTCTATGGATGAAATGCGATGGGAAAACAAGCGGTAGGCCCAAGCCTGATATCCGATCACTACGGGTATAAAAACAATTACAACGGCCAGCATGATGGTCAGTGTCAGGGGACTGGAAGACGCGTTGAAAGCGGTCAGGCTGTAGGCTGGATCAATGCTGGATGGAATCAGACGGGGGTATAACCCGATGATTCCAAAAAATGTCGTGCCGGCAATGAATCCGGCCGATGCCGCCCATGCGGCAACGTAGGCTGCTTTTTTGAGAAAATATCCTGCCGCCAGAAGGAATGCGACAGTAAGTGGGAGTACAACAAATAAGATCGGATTTTCCAGATAATTCCGAAACAAATCGGTGGAAAACCACGAATGGACAAGGAACCCGGAAACGGTTAATAACACCAGCGGCCACATGATTAACGCAGTTTTTCGCGATCGCTCCTGCAGGTCGTTGCCAGTTTTTACACACAACCACAGTGCGCCATGCTGGATGAACATGAAAAGAAACAGCAGTCCGCCCAGCAGACCATAGGAATTTAACAGGGTTACCAACCCCCCCTGAAATATCCCGTTTTGATCGATGGGAATCCCGCGGAAAATGTTGGCGAAAGCTACTCCGAACAGCAAAGCGGGCAAAGCGCTTCCCCAGAAATGGCATGTGTCCCAGAACTTTTTCCACACGGTCGATTCGACTTTTCCACGAAATTCAAAAGACACTCCTCTTAGAATCAATGCGAATAAAATCAGCATCAGGGCAGAGTACAGCGAAGAAAACATGACGGCGTACACTGTCGGGAAAGCGGCAAATGTAACACCTCCAGCGGTAATCAGCCAGACCTCATTCCCATCCCATAGCGGCCCCACCGCATTTAACATGATTTTTCGATCCATGTCTGTTTTCCCCAGGAAGGGAAGTAATGTGCCGACTCCGAAATCGAATCCGTCCGTAATAAAAAAAACTGCCCACAACAGCCCCCACAACAAAAACCAGATTGTTTGCAACTCCATATTCCCCCCTCTTTACATTTCTTTCCATGCGTCTCTGTTGGGAAATCACGGTTTCCAGATGAGGAATTTCCGGTATAGGAATCAAGACACTATAGTTTCGGCCGGCCCTTTTTGGATATGTTGAATCATCAGGAATGCCCCTACCGCACCTAAGAGGCCGTACACCACGATAAAAGCGATCAGAGTTGTCAATACCTGGGAGGAGGCGATCGGAGATACCGCATCCGATGTTTTCATCAATCCATACACGATCCACGGCTGCCTTCCCACTTCAGCAACGATCCACCCCAGTTGGTTGGCAATATAGGGCAATGGAATCGAAAGAACCATCAGTTTCAGATACCAGGTCTTTTCGCTCAAACGGTTCCGATACCAAAACCCTATGCCGGACATCAACGCAAAAAATATCGACAAGCCCACCATTCCTTTGAATGCCAGAGATGTGATCAGTACCGGAGGTCGTTCATCCACTGGAAAATCCCGTAAACCGCGGACCTCGGCACCTGTATCCCGAAAAGCCAGAAAACTGAGAAGCCCGGGGATTTTTCCGAACTGTACAACATTGGTTTCGGCTTTTTCATCCGGCCATGCGAACAGATACAGGGGGGCGTTGCTCTCCGTCTGCCAATGTGATTCCATGGCCGCCAGTTTTGCCGGCTGTTTTTCAGCAAGGTCCACGGCATGGAGATCCCCTTCGACGATGATAAAAACAGAAAATATCAAGCCGAAAACAACGGCAATTCGAAAGGACCGGATGAAAAGGTCGACATGGCGGCGTTTCAGGATATACCAGGCGCTGATTCCCATCACAAAAAAGGCACTCAGGATATATGCCCCGCTTACGGTGTGAAGGAATTCCAACACGGCGAATTTCTGAAAGACAACAGCGGCAAAATCGACCAATTCCGCACGGCCGTCGCGTATGGTGTAGCCCACCGGATGTTGCATCCACGCATTGGCAATTAAAATCCATACCGCAGACAGGGTGGATGCGAATGCGATCAGCCACATGACCGTCGCATGCGCTTTGGCGGAAAGTTTTTTCCACCCGAACACCCATACGCCGATCAGAGTGGATTCCAGGAAAAAGGCGGCCGTAGCTTCAATGGCAAGCAGAGAGCCGAAAATATCCCCCACATAGGCGGAATATCGTGACCAATTGGTTCCAAACTGAAATTCCAGGGTGATCCCGGTAACCACCCCCAGCGCAAAATTGATTAAAAAGATCTTCCCCCAGAATTGAGTCATTTTCAGATACGTTTCATCCCGGGTGATGACGTATCGGGTTTCCATGTATGCAACCAGAATGGAAAGTCCCAGCGTCAGGGGAACAAACAAGAAATGAAACATGGTGGCTGCGGCAAACTGAAGGCGGGATAGGAATACCACATCCATTGTTCAAACTCCTTTCTTCTGCGGGGGTTGAGATGATGGACAATTGTGAGGAATAAATTCGGAAAAGCGGGCGGATGCCAGACTCGAACGGAATTCCCCCACAATTTTTTCCCAAATCCGGTGAATTTCACATTCGGGGCTTCTGTGGCAGGAATCAGGGCGCAGGATGCAATCATTCAGATAGATATTTCCGACAACGGCTTCCAGGACGGCGAGCATGCTGATGTTTTCCGGTGGAAGTGCCAGGCGGAACCCTCCTCTGGAACCCTGCACAATATCAATCAGTCCGGCGCGGGCCAACTGTTGAGCCACCTTAGCCAAAAACGGATGAGGAATATCCATTTCTGCAGCCACTTCTTTCCGGGGAACCAAAACCCCCTGGCCCTGTCGAGACAGGTACAGGACACATCGGATCGCATATTCTCCGGCGCGAGGCAGGCGCATGAAAAGAATGCCCAGATAAAATAAATAAGGACATATAAGATCTTTTTTATCCTATTTAAGGATTTCCCCAATCTGTGTCAAGGAAAAAATGAAGGATCCGGTTGCGGTATCCACATAAAATCGGTATGCTTAACACCATGGCTCCGGGTTTGTACATTCACGTTCCGTTTTGCCTGCATAAATGCAGATACTGCAATTTTTATTCGATCATTGATTTGAATTTGCAACAGACCTATGCCGCCTCTCTGATACGGGAGATGTCTCTGGTCGATCGGTTTGGCGATCCCTTCGACACGGTCTATATCGGCGGCGGAACGCCAACGGTTTTGCAAACAGACCTCCTGGCCGATCTTCTGGAGGCTGCCGCCGCTCGGTTTTGCATCGACTCCCACACGGAAATTACCATAGAAGTCAATCCCGGCACGGTGGATACCACGGTATTCCGAAAATATCGTCTCCTGGGTATCAACCGAATCCAGATCGGGGCGCAATCGTTTCAGGACAAGTGGTTACGATGGTTGGGACGGATTCACACGGCTGATCAGGCATCGTCAGCCATCAGTTTCGCACGGAAGGCGGGGTTCTCGAATGTCGGAGTGGACCTGATCTATGGAATGCCCGGTCAGACAACCCGGAATATTGTCGAAGATCTCGAGCGCCTGTGTATGTGGCAGCCGGAACACATCTCCTGTTACATGCTTACTTGTGAACCGGGAACTCCTCTGGACAGGTCACGGAAAAACGGAAAATTCCGGATGTTACGGGATGAAATCCTGGCCGAACAGTTTTTCGCAGTCCGGGACTTTCTGGTAGAACACGGGTATCATCACTACGAAATCTCCAATTTTAACCGCCTATGCCCAAACGGTTCAACCGATTTCCGATCCCGGCACAATCAGAAATATTGGGCCCGGGATCCGTATCTGGGCCTGGGGCCGTCCGCTCATTCCTATATTCCGCCCATCAGGCGATGGAACGTATCGGATCTTCTCCAATATGAACGATTGATATCCCATTCCCTTCTGCCCTTGGAGGAAGAAGAACAGCTTACCAGAAACCAGGAAATCATGGAGGCCATATTTCTCGGGCTGCGGAGAGTGGAGGGAATTTCTTTTCAGGAAATGGAAAAACGCTATTCGATTGACCTGGCACCGGTAGTGCTGTCTGCGATGAACGATCCATTCATTCAATGCCGTGCCGTGATGGATGAACAATCGTTTCGATTACACCCGTCGGGAATGGTGGTGATGGATTCCATTGTTTCCTATTTGGTCGATCGACTGATACCCGAACGATAGGAGCACGGCAATATTGCCCGCCGTCCGGGAGTAAATAGTTTGACGGGACACTGATCCATTTGGTTCTTGACTTTGACCTGAAATGTTTTTACTATACAGCCGTCTTATCATGTGAAAATTGGCAACCCATTATAGCCAATAAAATAACTGCATAAAAACAAATAATTAGGGCTTTCTCTTGAAAATTTCACATAAAAATCTTACAGCCCTTTTGGGGGCGACGTTGGTTCTTTTCCTGTTGTCCTCCTGTTCCTTGACGGGAAAACCTGTGGAATCCCCGCGGGTGACCGTTTCCAAGATTAAAATCGAGGACATCAACGTCTTCGAGGCGGTCCTTCGGATCGAAATGCGAGTATTTAATATCAACGACCGCTCTTTCGATATCAAGGGTATCGATTGCGAGTTGAATCTGGATCAGACAAAACTTGCCACCGGCGTATCCAACACGCCGACGCATCTACCTTCTATGGAAACCACCACGATTCCCATGACCGTGTATTCTTCCATCGAGGATATTTCCCAGTGCATCAAGGAAATGAAAAACAAAAACAAGATCTACTATCGCGTCAAGGGCAAGCTCTTTTTGGAAGGCGGTTTGATGAAACCTTCCATGATCGCGTTCCACTCTGACGGCGAAATCCCTCTGGATGGGATCCAGGCTCTGAATCTCTAGCCATTACCGGCTTTCGGATCCTATCATTTCCATCAGTTTTTCCCGCATGGGCGATTGGACGGTTCTCCAGGCCGGTTTGATGGCCCGCCGGTCCTGCCATTCAAATTCTACCACTTCGAGCCTTTCCGGAATCATTTTTTCCTGATTTTCCCCATATCGAACCATTGGATAATATTCCAGCCACATCATCCGATGCGGATCCAGTCCGAAATCCTCCGCCACGCATGTCGCAATGTGGCTGGTGCAGCTTCGGATGGTCATCTTGCTTTCCGGAATATCTGAAATCACGACAACGATCGGCTTCAAAAATGAAAGGCCGGATATCCCGCCTTTTTTCAGGTCATAGATCCTCAGGCGGCATTTTCCGCTTCCCAACTGCATCTTGCCTCCCCAACCCTGCCAGGAAAAAATATCGTCATGGATTAGTATTGTCACGGTATCCTGCTTTCAATCGATAAAAAGAGTTTCACCCGGAGAACACCTTTTCCAAGGCTTCTGCCGTTCTGTTGACAATCTTTCTCCCACCGGGTAATGATGATATCCGCCGGAGGAAAGGGCCTTCTACCCAGACAGGGTAGGGCAAAGAGATTCTGCAGAACACTGTAACTATGGACGGATACCATGTCAATTATTGGAACGGGTCTTATCGCGGGATTCCTGGCCGGGCTGGCCACCGGTATCGGGGCACTTCCGGCATTGTTTTTTACCCGAATACCCGAAAAGGTGGTAAATACCCTCCTGGGAGGGGCCGCCGGGGTCATGCTGGCCGCCACCTCCTTTTCCCTGATCGTTCCGGGCATCGAACACGGTGACCGGATGTGGCCCGGAATGGGGGCCTATATCGTTTCGGTGGGCATGTTGCTCGGAGCGGCCGTGTTGGACCGAATGGACAAATGGCTTCCCCATGAGCATTTTCAGATGGGGCACGAAGGCCCGGACAGCCGCCTGCGAAAGATCTGGCTTTTTGTCATCGCCATTGCCATTCACAACTTTCCGGAAGGGTTGGCAGTCGGTGTCGGATTCGGGGCCGGAGACACGAATGCCGGAATCAGCCTGGCGATCGGAATCGGCCTCCAGAACATGCCGGAAGGATTGGCTGTTGCTTTGCCTCTGATCGGTCAGGGCTACTCCCGCTGGAAAGCGGTCGGCATCGCCACCCTGACTGGCTTGGTGGAGCCGGTTGGCGCACTGATGGGGGTTGCAGCGGTTAGTATTTTTCAGGCACTTCTGCCCGCGGGTTTGGCATTTGCCGCAGGTGCCATGCTGTTTGTGATCAGTGACGAAATTATTCCGGAAACGCATTCCAAAGGGAAATCCCGCCTGGCCACCTTCGGGGTGATGATAGGGTTTGTCCTTATGATGACCATGGACACGATGCTGGGATAAAACAAAGAAGGGGAGGGTGGATCATGAACACACATCAATGGTGTCGCATCATCGGGATTCTGTTTTTGGGGATAATGATCGGTTCCGCGGTGAACCCGCATCAACGAATGGCCTGGTGCGAAGAACCGTCCGAATCCATACCTCCCCCGATGATTCCGGAAACATTCCTCCTGCCGGAAGAATCCCGCCGGCCTGATCCGGAAACCCTGACACCCGGGCTTTCTGTTTCCTATCTTTCCAAGAAACTCCGCCATATAGAAGAAATTCCGGATGCCGGTACGGGGTGGAGCGCCGGGAAACCCCTGAAACAACTCCACCATCGGTTCGACGGCCAGGAACCTGTTTTTGACAGTGGGGTGGCCCGGGAAGTCGCCATGCGAATAGAGGGATACCTTCATTTTACCCGACATGGGAATGTGGAGATGCGGGTGAAATCGAATGATGGTATCCGAGTCTGGATTTCCGGCATCCAAACTATCGATGATCCGGAAGTCCATTCCGACCGGTTTTCCCTACCGGTAACCATTGTGGTACCGAAACCGGGATACTACCCGGTAAAAATTCTCTATTTTCAGCGCAAGGGATCCGCCTGTCTGGAAATGTACTGGAAGGAGCCCGGAAGCCCGGATTTTTCGGTGATACCGGAAGAAGCCTATTTTCACTTTTCCCAATCGGAAAAACAATGAGCACCGACTTGGAAGGAGTGATCCGGTTTCAGTTGTTGTTTCAGCCTAGCGGACCACCGCCTGTTTCCTGGATTCGGCGGATCCGTCCCTGGCGGAATTTGCTGTTCCGACTCCAGTTGATCGGAATGGCGCCGGACCGGTATGACGGCCTGGGTTACGGTAATATCAGCGAGGCGGTTCCTCCGGGAGAAGTTTCGGGCTGTCCCCGGGCTTTTGTCGTTTCCGGATCCCAGACCGGACATATCAAGGAGATGCAAAATGATCATTTCGCCGTAGTTACGGGGTGGGATCTTTCCCAAAATAGGATTGAATCGTGGGGGGTGATACCGCCGTCCTCCGAATCCCTGACCCATGCGGCCATCTACTCGGCTGACGGAACCGCTTCGGCCGTCATCCATGTGCATGCTCCGGAATTGTGGAGCCGGGTGAAGGACTTAGGTCTTCCGATGACAGATCCTTCGGCTGCCTGCGGAACACCGGAGATGGCGCGGGAAGTATACGGGCTTCTTCAGAATGAGTTCGTCCGGAATCTCGGGGTGTTCGGAATGGGAGGGCACCCGGATGGAATGATCAGCTTCGGGCCGGACCCGGAGACAGCGGGATGCCGGCTGATCCGGTTTCTGGCGCATCCCGAGCAATGAAAGGAAAAGGAGCAGCTTGCTGGATGTTGCACGAACCTTTATCCCAAGGCCCAACATTTCCATAAGGACAACCCGGTCTGGACCAAGACCCACAGGAATGCGGAAAGAATCATGATATCACATGCCCGATCGACATGGATGGGCTGAATATCGGGGAACCCGATTCCAATATAGGGTTTTTCCACCAGACGGCCATGATAATAATTGGGTCCGTTCAACCTCACTCCCAATGCGCCGGCAAAAGCAGCTTCCGGGCGACCGGAATTGGGGCTCAAGTGATGAGATCCTTCCCGCATGGCGGTCAGAAACGCAATTTTCCCTCTTTTAGTTATTATCTGAGCGGCAATTGAGATAAATAGAACCGAAAGCCTGGCCGGAATGAAATTCAGGATGTCGTCCAGCCTGGCCGACACCTTTCCGAAATGAATATATCGTTCATTTCGATAACCCACCATAGAATCCAGTGTGTTAGCCATTTTATAGGCCAATGCCATGGGAACGCCGCCGACGGCATACCAGAACAGGGGAGAGAAAACCCCGTCCACGAGATTTTCAGCGGTCGTCTCCACCGCGGCACGCAAAACACCGGAATGGTCCAGGCATTCCGTCTGTCGGCCGACAATTCGGGCTACCGAACGCCTGGCTTCCGCAATCCCATGATTCATCAGTGCTTCGAACACCTCACGAGCGGCCGTGGCCAGAGAGGAGGCGGAAAGGCAGTAATACAACAACACGATTTCCAATACCAGGGAAACGCGTGGGTCTATTGCCCAAACCAGCGCCAAAAACAGCCAAGACAAACTCCCGGTACCGAGAACCAGAATTCCGGTGAACACACCGCCAGCCAATACCGGATGGAGCGGCAACTTACGCACAGCTGGTTCCAACCTCCCGGCAGCGGTCCCCATCCACCGGATGGGATGGGGGATTCGGGGCGGATCACCCAGAAACAGATCCAGAAGAAAAGCGGCCGGAAGGACAATCAGGGAGGGACAGAATGTCCAGATAGTCATGGTGCGATGTCCGAAATAGTATTTTCGGCCATGGCTTACCGAATGCCTCGACGTTGATTGGGATCTGTTAACCCGTACCACGGGCGTTCCTCATCAGGGGCCACCGGTGCCCAGGAAACACATCCGCTGATGAGGATGGAAACCAGAAGCAGCAGACCAACCAATATTTTTTTCATGAACATCGCTCCTGTGTGATAGGGTGGGATACCAAGGATATTTGTTATTTTTTAACGCATCATCCCTTATGATACAAGAGAAAAGCACGGAATTGTAAAACGAATTAAAGTTTACATAATATATCTTATGCGACATTATGGAATACAGATAACCACCTTGGAAGGCACGCCGTTTTTTGCTAGTGGGATAACGTGCCTTTTAGATTGTTATCCTCATCCGATTATGATAAATTAAAAAGCTATGTTTTGAAATCAACAGGGGCTGTCCGAAATCCGAATGACCCGTTTATCGAACATTTCCGATTCCCACGATGCTCCGGACAGCGCCAATCCGGACCACCGCCACATTTTTTCGGTGTCCGAACTGACCGAAAACATCAAAGACCTTCTTGAAAACACCTTTCCGTATATCTGGATTTCCGGCGAAATTTCCAATATGCACCGGCATTCTTCCGGCCATTATTATTTTACTCTGAAAGATCGAAACTCCCAGATTTCCGGTGTCATGTTCAAGGGGCAGGCCCGACACCTTACTTTCCGGCCCGAGGATGGCCAGTTTATCGTGGCCATGGGGCGGATCAGTGTATATACTCCCCGCGGAACCTACCAGGTTATCTTGGAATATATGGAACCCAAGGGTGTCGGCGCCCTTCTTCTGGCCTTTGAGCAGCTGAAAGCCCGCCTTGCGGAGGAAGGTCTGTTTGATGCCGAACGGAAACGCCATCTCCCCTTTCTGCCCCGGACTATTTGTGTCATCACCTCCCCCACCGGAGCGGTCATCCATGATATCATCCACATTGTCCGCCGGCGGTTTCCCTCCACCCGAATCCGCCTGATTCCTGTGGCGGTCCAGGGGGGTGGTGCTTCGGAGGACATTTGCTCCGCATTGGATTTGGCCAACGGAACCGAAGACACGGAGGTGATCATTTTGGCCAGAGGCGGAGGTTCCATGGAGGATCTCTCCGCCTTTAATTCGGAAACGGTGGCACGTGCGGTATTTTCCTCGCGTATCCCGGTAATTTCTGCGGTCGGCCACGAAACCGATTTTACCATCACCGATTTTGTCGCCGATCTGCGAGCCCCGACTCCCTCCGCCGCAGCCGAACTGGTCGTTCCGGAACGCGAATCCCTGATCCTCTCCCTTTCCGAGATGCAGCTCCGGATGAAATCCGCCATGTTCCGGTACTGTGATTCCCAGCGAAAGCGTTGGCGCGGCTTATCCGACCGCCTGGTTCATCCTTCCCGGCGAGTTCAGGATTCACGGATTCAATTGGATGAGCTGTTCGACCGCATGCATCGTGCCGTTCTCCAGGATTTCTCGAAAAAAAAACAGCTTTTGAACAGGAAACTCAATTCGTTGTTTTTGTTGAATACGATTTGACGTATCCGAAATTTCCGACACTAAACCGGTTTTCTGTCG
>CAZTKB010000055.1:12965-14334 GCA_964614125.1 uncultured Desulfobacterales bacterium
GAACCCTATGCCTTGGAAATAATCGCGAATCTCCTCGATGCCGGCGAAAGTGCACGCTTTGCCAAGAATTTAATCCGTGGCAGTCATTTGGCCAGTGGCGTTGATGCTTACTACAATCTATACTCGCGCTATCAAACTCAATTTGTTGTTTTTGTTGAATCCGATTCGACAGATGCGAAATTTCCGACAAAAAAAGGATTTTCTGTCGGATACACTGGTAAAAATTTTCTGGTATCAGCATTCCGCACGACTGTCCCGGTACCGGCAGGCGCTGGGACGCCTCGAAGCGGTCGGGCCGCTGAATATCCTGACACGCGGATACAGCGTCACCCGGACGGTTGATGGGAAAGTGCTTCGAGACGCCGCAACCGTAGATATCGGCACCCATGTGTCGGTAACACTGGCCAGGGGATCGTTGTCGTGCCTAGTGGAAAGGATCCATACCAATGGCCAAACAGACGTTTGAACAAGCCATCCAACAGTTGGAAAAAATCGTCCAGGAATTGGAGTCCGGAGACTTGCCGCTGGAGCAGGCCATGAAAAAATTCGAGGACGGCATCCAGCTTTCCCGTTTCTGCGCCCAGAAGCTGGATGAAACGGAAAGCCGGATCACTGCACTGCTGCGGGATAAAAATGGGAATATTCAGGAAACCGTATTCGATCCCGACAGCCATGATTGACTTGAAGGCCTATCTTCTCGAGAGAAAACAGATCGTCGAATCCGCTTTATCCGGTTATCTTCCGCTCCAAAGGGGGGGAGGCCGATTGACCGACGCCATGGTCTACTCCCTCATGGGTGGAGGAAAGCGGATTCGCCCCATCCTATGCCTGGCCGCGTGCGAGGCGGTGGGGGGATCCTGTTCCGATGCACTTCCGTTTGCGTGCGCGATCGAAATGATCCATACCTATTCCCTCATCCATGACGATCTTCCGGCCATGGATGACGACACGCTGCGGCGCGGCCGGCCTACCTGCCATGTTGCCTTCGATGAAGCCACCGCCATCCTCGCCGGAGACGCACTGTTGACGTTGGCCTTTCACATCCTGTCGACGCACCGGTCCGACAGGTCGGTCGATGCAGATACCCGGTTGAAAGTGATTTCCCTCATTTCGGAAGCTTCCGGGCACCGCGGAATGATCGAAGGCCAGATGCGGGATCTAATGGCGGAAGGCAACCCGATTTCAGCCGAAGAACTGAAAGATCTGCATCGTCTGAAAACCGGTGCGGTCATCGAGGCATCCATCGTCTCCGGCGCTGTCGTCGGGAGGGGAAAGGAAGGAGAACTATCCTCCCTAAGACGATATGCCCGGAATATCGGACTGGCTTTCCAGATTCGCGATGATATTCTCAACGTGGAAGGAGATCCGA
>CAZTKB010000056.1:0-2859 GCA_964614125.1 uncultured Desulfobacterales bacterium
TTCGGGGGAAGGGAGTATCGGTGCTGGAAAAAAGGCGGACATGGAACGGTTAACTTGACACGGGCGATGGCCGAATCCTGTGATGTGTATTTCTACCAGGTAGGCTTGCAATTGGGAGTCGATCGTCTGGCTTCCTATGCGAAAGCTTTCGGTCTCGGAAGCCAGACGGGAGTCCAGCTTGATTCGGAAGCAAGGGGGTTGGTTCCCACATCCGGTTGGAAGAAAAAAAAAACAGGAGTTTCCTGGCAAGCTGGAGAAACCCTTTCCGTGTCCATCGGTCAAGGGTATAACTTGGCAACCCCGTTGCAAATGGCTGTGGTGACTTCCGCGATTGCCAATGGAGGGTATCTGCTAACCCCGATTATTGTCAGTCGCATGGAAAACGCGGCAGGGGAAACAATAGAAATTGCAGAACCAATCCGCAGGGGGCGGATTCCTCTGAAATCGAAACATTTGGAACTGGTTCAGAAAGGGATGTTGGAAGTCGTCAACGGGAATGACGGAACGGCCAGAAATGCCCGATTGGAAGGGTGGCAGGTTTGTGGAAAAACCGGAACTGCCCAAGTTTTCAGCCGAAAATCGAACGAGGCGGAGCGGACGGAAAAGCGGGCCAGACATTTACGAAGTCATGCCTGGTTTGTGGCCTATGCGCCGTATGAGGAACCGCGAATCGCAGTTTCGGTGATTGTGGAACACGGAGAACATGGGTCCAGTGCGGCAGCTCCCATCGCCTCGGAGCTTATCCAGACCTATTTATCCTTTCCATCCTCTCCATCCTCATGAAAATGGATATTGGTTACCGAAAGCCCCACGACAATGGGCTTGCAAACAAAGGCCCCAAAAATTCCGAATGGCACGGGACATTCATGTTTGACAGACGTCTGATTCAATATTTTGACTGGGGCCTTGTACTGCTGACCCTGTTTTTGGTCATCATCGGATTGTCGACTGTTTTCAGTGCAACCCGGGCTGATCCGATCAATCCTCAGGACGCGGTTTTTTACCGCCAGTTAATTTGGTACGGAATCGGAGGGGCGGCATGCGTCGCATTTTTTTTATTCAGTTATCGTAAACTGGATCAATACGCCTATTGGTGTTATGGGATTTGCATTGTCCTTCTGGTTCTTGTTTTGTTTTTCGGAAAGCATGTCGCAGGCTCCCGGAGATGGCTGATTCTCGGACCGATATCCATACAGCCATCAGAATTGATGAAACTGGCCATCATTATCGCCTTTTCCCGCTTTTATTCCCGAATCTCCAGTATTCACGGGATGGTTTTACGGGATTTGCTTATCCCCAGCGTGGTTGTTCTGCTGCCGTTTCTTCTGATCGTTCGGCAGCCTGATCTCGGGACTGGTATCATGATTCTGCTCATCGCCGGATCAATGACCCTGTTCGCTGGAATTGAAAGACGGACGCTGATCGGGCTGGTGGTGACCGGCGCCTCCACGGTTCCACTGGTCTGGCACTTTCTGAAAGGGTATCAAAAACAGAGAATACTGACTTTTCTGAACCCTGAGCAGGACCCTTTGGGCGCGGGATATCATATCATTCAATCGAAGATTGCCATCGGTTCCGGCCGGATTTTTGGAAAGGGGTATATGAAAGGAACTCAGAACGCCTTATCCTTTCTTCCGGAACAACATACGGATTTCATTTTCTCGGTTCTCGCAGAGGACTGGGGTTTTTTCGGATCGCTTCTGGTGGTGTTCCTGTTGTTTCTAATCATCGTGTGGGCATTGAACATTGCTCACGGTAGCCGGGATTCATTTGGGATTTTTTTGGCGGTGGGCATTTCCAGCCTCTTTTTCTGGGAGATTGTAATTAATATTGGAATGGTGATGGGGTTGATGCCGGTGGTAGGGATTCCTCTTCCGTTTATCAGTTACGGAGGGTCGGCAGTGCTGTTGATGATGATCAGTGTGGGAATCCTGTTAAACATCAGTATGAGGCGGTTCATGTTTGAATAAACCGGAACAATTTACCATTGACAATCCGGCAAATCGAATGCTATAGACCCACGAGTTAAACTGATAATCTACATCCGTTATATCGGGAAGACGATATTTATCCATTAATTTTCAAGCAATTACAAGGGAGGGGATTGTATGATTAGCATTGATGGATCGGTCTTCATACAGATCATCAATTTCATTTTTCTGATATGGGCGATGAATATGATTCTGTATAAGCCCATTCGAAAAATGCTCCTGCAACGCAAAGAGATCGTTTCAAATTTGGATCACGCGATAGAATCCTGCAACTCCCGGATACAGGAGAAAGAAAGCGCGTTCGCGGCGGGCATTAAGGAGGCCCGATCCAAAGGTCTCCAGGAAAAGGAAAAGATGATTCTGGCGGCGACGGAAGAGGAAAAGCTGGTGGTGGAAAAAATCAACAGCCGGGCGCAAGCCGAGCTGGAAGAAATCCGGAACCGTATCGCCAGGGAGGCCGGAACAGTCCGGGATGCCTTGCAACAAGAATTGGGCACCATGGTTGCGGCGATCAGTCAGAAAATTCTGGGGAGGGCTGTTTGATGAAACCAGGTATGAAAAGAGGCGGCATTGGGAATCGAATGTGCGCAATCGGGTTGTTGCTGCTGCTTTCCCTGTCCATTCCCGGAACGGTGCTTGCGGCAGGTGGCGGTCATGAAGGGGAAACGAAAGGATGGGTAAGCACGGATACCTATCGGGTTATGAATTTTGCTGTACTGGCTGTTGGTCTTTTTCTGATTTTGAAAAAGCCTGTAAAGCAGGCATTGGATTCGAGAATTACAGATATTCGACACCAACTTGCTGATCTGGAAGCCAAAAAGCAGGATGCCGAAAAAGAACTGGCCAAATATGAAGCCCAAATCGCTCA
>CAZTKB010000056.1:2869-14237 GCA_964614125.1 uncultured Desulfobacterales bacterium
ACCTGCCCTACGTACTCGCCCTTGGGGATGGTGACCTTGGCCGGGATCAGCTGTGTGGGCTTCGGCGCGGGGGCCAAGGGTGCAGCAGCCTTCTGGGCGTAAATCTGCTGAGGCATCACGCCAGCTGGCAAAAAGCAGGATGCCGAAAAAGAACTGGCCAAATATGAAGCCCAAATCGCTCAACTGAACCAGGAATCGGAAAAAATTATTTCCGAGTATATTCGCCAGGGTACGGAGGCCAAAACGAAGATCCTGAAAGAGGCTGAGCTGACTGCCCAGAAGTTGGAAGAACAGGCCAAGCGGAATATCGAGCATGAGTTTAAACAGGCAAGGGAAAAAATTCAGCGGGAAGTCATCGAAATCGCGCTGGTCAAAGCGGAGGAGTTGATTCGCAATCGGATCACGCCGGAAGATCAGAATCAGTTGATTGACGAATATTTACAGAAGGTGGTTGCATAGATGAAAAACCTGGCGATAGCAAGACGATATGCGAAAGCGCTTCTGATAATCGGCAAGGGTGACGGTAGTGCGGAAAAATACCGGGAGGAACTGGACGGGGTGACCCGCATTTTTACTGGAGACAAGCTGCTGGAACAGGTTGTAGGCAATCCCTTGTATTCGGGCCTGGCTAGAAAAAAGGTTCTGCAAGGTGTATTGGAGAAGATGGACCTCTCCAAGGTCATGGTATCTTTTATCAATCTGGTTTTTGATAAGGGAAGATTCGGATTTTTGAGCAGTATCAACGAATTTTACCAGAAACTGGCCGATGAACTGAAAGGCGTGGCCAGAGCCAGTCTGACATCAGCTACTGAGCTTTCCGAAGAAAGGATCGAAAAAATCCGTACGTCTTTATCCAAGAAGACGGGTAAACAAATCATTCTGGAAGTGCATCAGGATCCCAATCTGATCGGCGGAATTGTGACCAAAATAGGTGATCTGGTTTTGGACGGAAGTATCAAAACACAATTACTCAACATGAAAGAATCTTTAAAAAGGGGTGAGCGTGTATAAATGCAATTAAAAGCTGAAGAAATTAGTCAGATTATCAAAGACCAAATCAAAGATTATGACAAGAAGGTCGAACTCAGTGAAACCGGTATTGTTTTATCGGTAGGCGATGGCATTGCCCGGGTCTATGGTCTCGAAAAGGTCATGGCTCTTGAATTGGTTGAATTCTCCGGGGGAATTCTCGGTCTGGTTCTGAACCTGGAGGAAGACAACGTCGGTATTGCCATCATGGGAGATGACACGGAAATTAAAGAAGGCGATATTGTCAAGCGTACCGGACGGATCGCTCAGGTTCCGGTTGGTGAAGCGGTCCTGGGAAGGGTCGTTTCCGCTGTGGGTGAACCTATCGATGGAAAAGGGCCGATCGACGCGAAGGAATTCCGCCGGGTGGAAATGGTCGCTCCGGGTGTTATCGCCAGAAAAAGCGTTCATGAGCCTATGATCACGGGCATCAAGGCCATCGACTCCATGACTCCTGTCGGCAGGGGGCAGCGGGAACTGATCATCGGTGACCGTCAGATCGGAAAAACTTCCATTGCTATTGATGCGATCCTGAGCCAGAAGGGGCAGGATGTCTATTGTATCTATGTGGCCTGTGGGCAGAAGAAATCCACCGTTGCCCAGGTGGTGGCGACTCTGGAAAAATACGGTGCCATGGCTTACACCACAGTGGTTGCGGCCTGCGCCAGCGATCCGGCTACTCTGCAGTATGTTGCGCCCTATGCCGGCTGTGCCATGGCCGAATATTACCGTGACAACAAGCAACACTCCCTGATCATTTACGATGACCTTTCCAAACAGGCGGCGGCTTATCGTCAGGTTTCCCTTCTCCTCCGACGTCCTCCTGGCCGGGAAGCCTATCCCGGAGACATTTTTTACAATCACTCCCGACTGCTGGAACGGGCGGCCAAGCTCAATGACGAATTGGGTGCCGGTTCCCTCACCGCCTTGCCGATCATCGAGACCCAAGCCGGCGACGTGTCGGCCTATATCCCGACCAACGTTATTTCCATTACCGACGGACAGATTTATCTGGAACCCAAGTTGTTTTTTGCCGGTATCCGTCCGGCCATCAACGTCGGTCTCTCGGTCAGCCGGGTAGGTGGCGCTGCCCAAACCAAGGCCATGAAACAGGTGGCCGGTACTCTCCGACTTGATCTGGCCCAATACCGGGAACTGGAAGCTTTTGCCGCGTTCGGTAGCGATTTGGATAAGCAGACTCAACAACAGCTTACCAGAGGGGCGCGTTTGGTGGAGCTGCTGAAACAGCCTCTTTATAAACCCCTTCCCATGGAAAGGCAGGTAGTTGTGCTGTATGCCGGAACCAGGGGATATCTGGATAAATATCCGATCGATGTTGTAGCCAAATATGAGGCCGGACTCTACACCTTAATCGAGGAAAGATATCAGAAAATCTTTTCCACTATCGCCGATAAGAAGATCATCGATGAGGAAGTGGAAGGGTTGCTGAAAAAAGCGCTGGCTGAATATGATGAGGAGTTTAAGGATACTATAAAATAACGCCGTGGCTAATTGCAATGTCATGATGTCTTTCAGATAAGGGCGATTTCATATGGCACAATTAAAAGAAGTCAAGATGAAAATCAGCGCCGTCAAAAAGACCAAGCAAATTACAAAAGCCATGAACATGGTCGCCGCTTCCAAGTTGCGTGGCGCCCAAATGAACATGGAAGCGTTCCGCCCCTATGCGGATAAATTTGCCGAAGTCTTGAACAGCCTGGTTGAAAAATCAGGGGAAGGTGCCAGTCCGTTGACTATCCCAAGAGAGGAAGTCAAAAAAGTAGCCGTGTTGATATGTACCTCTGACCGTGGTCTTTGCGGTGGTTTCAATGCGAATCTGGTGACCCGGGCACACAAATTTTCGGAAGAACTGACGGCCAAAGGGATTCAAGTTTCTTTTCTTGCATTTGGAAAGAAGGGAAGGGACTGGTGTCGCAAAACCGGCCTGAATATTCTCTCGGAACATATCGGAATCATTGGTTCCCGGGTGGGTTTTCATGTTTCCTCCAATGTCGGACAGAAACTGGTAGATATGTTTTTGAATCGGCAGATCGATGAGGTGTATGCGATCTACCCCGAATTCCGAACGGTTTCCAAACAGGTTCCGATCACGCGTCAGATTCTGCCAATCCTTCCCGAAAAGCATGAAAAACAGGAAGCGGATCCCAACCAGCCCTATTTGGCGGAACATATCTGCGAACCTTCTTCGGAAGAATTGCTGGGCGATCTGATGCCTACCCATGTGTACGTGCAGATCCATCGTGCGCTGTTGGAAACTTCCGCCAGTGAACATGCCGCCCGGATGGTGGCCATGGATAATGCGACCAAGGCGTGTAACGATATGATCGGAAGCCTTACCCTGGCTTTTAACAAAGCAAGACAGGCTGCGATTACCGCGGATTTGATGGATATTGTCGGTGGTGCAGAAGCATTGAAAGGTTAACGGGATCGTCGTCCGCATTACGACGGATAGGAGGAAAATTTACATGGGAGAGAATATTGGCTATATCAAACAGGTCATGGGGCCTGTTGTCGATGTGGAGTTTGAACAGGGGCAACTGCCCCATATCCTGACTGCACTGCTGATCAGCAATCAAGCCATTAGTGATGAACCCGACAATTTGATTGTAGAAGTCGCCCAACATCTGGGTGACAATGTTGTCCGGGCAGTTGCAATGGATGTTACCGATGGTTTGGTTCGTGGAATGCCAGTCAAAGATACGGGTAAACCCATCATGATGCCTGTTGGGCAGGCAGGTCTTGGCAGGGTTTTAAATGTTGTCGGAAAACCGGTGGATGGTCTTGGACCTATCAGCCAAGAAAAGATGATGCCCATTCACCGCCCGGCCCCCAAATTCACGGAACAGGATACCACTGTCAAGGTGCTGGAAACCGGTGTCAAGGTTATCGATCTTCTGGTTCCCTTTCCTCGAGGGGGCAAGATGGGGCTGTTTGGGGGAGCCGGAGTTGGAAAGACCGTTATCATGATGGAAATGGTTAACAACATTGCCATGCACCATGGCGGCATTTCCGTGTTCGCCGGTGTTGGGGAAAGAACCCGGGAAGGGAACGACCTTTATCATGAAATGAAGGATTCCGGCGTTCTTCCGAAAGCCGCTCTGATTTACGGACAGATGACTGAACCGCCCGGAGCCCGCTCACGGGTTGCTCTTTCCGCATTGACTGCCGCCGAATATTTTCGGGATGTAGAAGGTCAGGACGTTCTTATTTTCATCGATAACATTTTCCGGTTTACCCAAGCTGGTTCAGAAGTCTCCGCATTGCTGGGTCGTATGCCTTCCGCGGTGGGTTATCAGCCGACTCTGGCTGTTGATCTCGGCGGCCTTCAGGAGCGGATCACCTCAACAGACAAAGGGTCTATCACCGCGGTTCAATGCGTCTATGTGCCTGCGGATGACTTGACTGACCCGGCTCCCGCCACCACCTTCGCCCATTTGGACGGTACGGTCGTTTTATCGCGCCAGATTGCGGAGTTAGGGATTTATCCCGCGGTGGATCCGCTGGACTCTACCTCCCGGATATTGGATGCGGCCTATATCGGGGATGAACATTACCAGGTAGCTCGTACCGTTCAGAAAATCCTTCAAAAATATAAAGAGCTTCAGGATATTATTGCCATCTTGGGGATTGATGAACTTTCCGATGAAGATAAACTGACGGTTTCCCGGGCCAGAAAAATGCAACGATTTCTGTCTCAGCCCTTCCATGTCGCCGAAACGTTTACCGGTATGAAGGGGGCTTACGTTAAGATCGCCGACACGGTTCGGGGTTTCAAAGAAATTTGTGAAGGCAAACACGATGATCTGCCCGAACAGGCATTCTATATGGTTGGCGGGATCGAAGATGCGGTCGCCAAGGGCAAGAAAATCGCAGAAGCCAACAAATAAACATCGAGGGTAAGCTTATGGCTGGAAATATTCGCCTGGAAGTGGTTACTCCGGAAAAAATAGTTGTTAACGAAGAAGTGCAGATCGTGGTTTCTCCCGGATCCTTGGGTGAATTCGGTGTTCTCATCGGGCACACCCCCTTTCTCACTACTTTGAAGGTGGGAATCGTGAAATACAAGGACACCGCCGGTGTGGAACGATATGTTTTTGTGAATGGCGGATTTGCTGAAGCCTTGCCGGACAAGGTGACGATCTTGACACAATCGGCTGAACGAAGACGGGATATCGATCTCGAACGTGCCAAAACCGCTTACGAAAGAGCTTTGGCACGGATGGAACGTCCCAAGGGTGAAGATATCGATTTCGTGCGTGCCCGTGCCGCTTTGCAGCGGGCTTTGCACCGGATGAAATTGGTGGAAACCAAGAAATAATCTTCATTTACTTGATTCGTAAAGAGGCAAATCATTTCCGGTGATTTGCCTCTTTCATTTTGACTCGAACAAAAATAGGGAAACTTTTTATGGTAAACCATCAGGCGGTTATCATTCTGGCGGCCGGGATGGGAAAACGGATGCGGTCTCCCCTTCCGAAAGTTTTGCATCAATTGCAACAACGACCAATGATATTTTATATCCTTCGAGTTGCTCGAAAGTTGGTTGGGGATCGGATCTTTGTTGTGGTTGGGCATCAAGCCGATCTGGTAAAAGATGTTATTGCGAAGATCACCCCTGTTCGATTTGTTTATCAGGAACAGCAATTGGGGACCGGGCATGCTGTCCGGTGTGCAATGCCCTATCTTCCATCCGATGTTACGGAAGTGGTGATATTGTGTGGGGATACCCCATTGATTCGGTGCGAGACCATTCAGAAAATTCTCCAGGCTCATATCACGGAGGGATCGGACATTTCGGTCCTGACTACCCGAGTCGACAATCCAACTGGATACGGCAGGATCGTTCGTGATAAATCAGGAGAATTGCTCCAAATTGTAGAAGAGGTTGACGCAGATTTCGCTCAGAAGCAAATCCAGGATATTAATACCGGAATTTATGTGATACGAACCGATGTTCTCCGCGATTTGGTTGAGAAAATCACCTGCAGCAATGCACAAAATGAATTTTACCTTACGGATATCGTACGATTGGGGAAAAAAGAAAATTATCGAATTCGAACAGTCGTTGGCGAAGACCCCATGGAAATTCTTGGAATTAATTCGGCGGAAGATCTGATAAAAATGGAAGATCTGCTTCAGGAAAGAAAAATAAAACTTCTTGACTTTGATTCGCCGGAGCAGTTATAAATTTACCGTAACGAGGTGCAATGGTGACTGGCGAAATTTTATCTAAACAATTTGAGCAGATAGAAGTCAAGGTTGAACGACTGATTGAAATCTGCAAATCCTTGGAAGCGATCAATTATAAATTGAAAAACAAAATCGATCTGCTGGAAAAGGAAGTGCAGAATAAATCTGATATTGAAAAAAATTATGCGGAAGAACGGAAATTGATCCGGGCCTATGTGGACAAACTGCTAGCCCGACTGGAAGGTATCGAAGAGCAAGGATAAGAAAAACATATCAAAGTGAAGAATATTTCATGTAATGATATTCTTACAGTACGAATTTTCGGGCAGACTTATAAATTCAAATTTGAATCCACCCATATTCAGCCTGAAAGTGCTGTAAAACTTCTGTTGGATGAAATAGAAAAAATTGAATCGGAACAGTCGGACAGCCGGGGAGTGAATAACAAAATTGTCATATTAATTATGGCTGCTCTCAATCTTGCCGTGGAAAATGTGGAGCTGAGACAATTCAGGGACAATATTTTACATGATATCACCAATCGGTCGGAGCATTTGATTCGACTGCTTGATGAAAATATTGTTTGAATTGCCTGCCTTATTCCCCGGAAAAATTCCTTCAATCCGATTTACAGCTGACCCGTTTCAGGAATATATGATCTCAGAATGTGACCCCTGCCGTGTTCGTGATTGGAAGATGATCTTTGACCCAACACAAACCAAACGGGAGTTTTCTCTGGTCTTGGTGAGCAAGTTCTGCTTGTACAGAAAAGCCTAAAAAGTCCACAAAACACCCACTTTCCTTGTATGGCTCAAAGGCCTTACAAAACGGCACAATGGTGGGGGTTCACATTTCTTTCCTGACATAGGTATTGCTTTTTCGCTTCCTTTCCGTATGACAGGCGGAACTGTGGATTTGCGAAACCATACACTTCCTTGATATGAATTCTCCGAGACTGGGCATTTCGCATCCTTTCAAATCTTTTCCGTAATTTTTCCATATCATCTCTCCCTGCCCGCCATTTTTTCCATTGCCCTGATTGTCTGAAATGTTTCATCTGCTTACGGTATTAATTCAAATACCGTGAATATACACGTTTGGGGGATATACATCGATGGAAATGATCCTGTTTGTCCTGATCGGCCTTGTAGGCGGGTTTTCTGCTGCATATTGGCTTCGAATCAGGGGTATCGAAAAAAGAGCCCAGGAATCTGAGACCGAAGCTAAGCAAATTTTGGAAGAAGCTCGGCATAAAGCTGAAACCATTATTAAAGAATCCCAGGTCGAGGCAAAGGATATCCTGTTTCGGATGAAAAGTGACTTCGACCAGGAGACTCGCGAAACACGTTCCGAATTTAAAAAGAAAGAAAAATGGCTGATCCAGAAAGAGGAAAATATTGATCGGAAGATCGAAATTTCAGAAAAAAAAGAAAATGAAAATATTCGAAAAGAAAGAAGCCTGAATGAGCGAGAGGAGGAGATCAGTCAGAAAGAAACCGAATATCGCGAATTACTGGAGAGCCAGAAAAAAGAATTGGAACGGATATCTTGTATGACCAGCGAGCAGGCCAAAGACCTGCTGATCAAGTCTATGGAAAATGAAGCTCGGTATGAAGGAGCGAAGCTGATCAAACGGATTGAAAACGAAACGATCGAGGAAGCTGATAAAAAGGCCAAAAAAATTCTATCCACCGCAATTCAGCGGTATGCCGGCGAATATGTCGCCGAAAGGACAGTCTCGGTGGTCGCCTTGCCGGGAGATGAGATGAAAGGCCGGATCATCGGACGGGAAGGGAGGAACATCCGTGCCCTGGAGGCAGCGACCGGCATCGATTTGATTATCGATGACACACCGGAAGCGGTAATTCTATCCGGTTTCAACCCGGTTCGAAGGGAAGTGGCCCGTCTTTCTTTACTCAAATTAATCGCGGATGGGCGGATTCATCCGGCCCGAATAGAGGATGTTGTAAAAAAGGTAACGCTGGAGGTGGATCAGACCATCAAGGAAGCCGGAGAACAGGCAGCATTCGATCTGGGGGTTCATGGAATTCACGCGGAATTGATTCGGCATATCGGAAGCCTGAAATTCCGAACCAGCTACGCCCAGAATGTTTTACAGCATTCCATTGAAGTTGGTTTTCTATGTGGTATCATGGCCTCGGAACTGGGTCTGAACGCCAAACTGGCTCGCCGGATGGGGCTCCTGCATGACCTGGGGAAAGCGATCGACCACGAAGTGGAGGGACCACATGCGTTGATTGGATCCAAACTGGCCAAAAAATACGGGGAGTCTCCCAAGGTCGTTCATGCGATTGCCGCCCACCATGAAGATGTTCCCCCCAATACGGTGTATGCCCTGCTGGTTCAGGCGGCTGACAGTTTGTCCGGAGCCCGGCCCGGGGCTAGAAAAGAATTACTCGAAAATTATGTCAAGCGATTGGAGGATCTCGAACAGATCGCCAACTCTTTTCGAGGGGTGGAAAATTCATATGCTATCCAGGCGGGTCGGGAGCTTCGGGTGATTGTGGAAAGCCAGATCATCTCGGATGAGGAAGCTGTGTTGTTAAGCCGGGATATTGCCAAAAAGATCGAGGAAACCCTGACATTTCCGGGGCAGATACGGGTAACTGTCATACGGGAAACCCGTGCCGTGGAATATGCCAATAAATAAGAGGTCGTCATGAATCAGGTATTGGATATACTGAATAACCGGGGATTTATCGAACAGACTACCCACACGGAAGAATTGGCCGAATATCTCAGCCGTCCTCCTGCTTCCTGCTATATCGGTTTTGACCCCACTGCCTCCAGTCTTCATGTGGGTCATTTGGTTCCGATTATGGCTCTGGCCCATATGCAACGATGCGGCCACAAACCCATTGCGCTGGTCGGGGGCGGGACCGGCCTCGTGGGAGACCCCAGTGGAAAAACGGAAACCCGGCAGCTCCTGACCGAAAAGATCGTGGACGAAAATGCGGCGGCCATCAAACAACAGCTTTCCCGCTTCATCGATTTTGACCATGATCAGGCCGCCATGGAAAACAATGCCGCCTGGCTTACCGATCTTCGGTATATCCCGTTTTTGCGGGAAATTGGAAAACATTTTTCCGTGAACCGCATGATCAAATCGGAAGGATATCGGATGCGCCTGGAAGCGGAAGAGGGGCTGAACTTTATCGAGTTCAACTATATGCTTCTGCAGGCATATGATTTTCTGGAATTGTTCGACCGGTATGGATGTCGTCTCCAGATGGGAGGATCGGATCAGTGGGGAAATATTGTTGCAGGCATCGAGTTGATCCGTAAGATGCGACAAGAGACCGCTTTTGGTATCACGTTCCGGCTGATTACCACGGCCAGCGGCGCCAAAATGGGAAAAACCGCCAAGGGGGCGGTGTGGCTGGATCCGGACCGTACGTCACCATATGAATATTTTCAATTTTGGATGAATACAGATGACAAGGACGTACATCGGTTTCTCAAGCTGTTTACCTTCCTTTCACTCCACGAGATCGATGCAACCGCGGATTTGGCAGATGAAGCCCTAAACGCTTTGAAAACGATACTGGCCTTTGAGGCAACGGCGATTGTTCATGGACAGGACGCGGCTCGTACCGCACTTCAATCTGCTGCCTCGGTTTTTGGTGCCAGAACCATCTCATCGGAACTGTTGCCTTCCAGCGACGTTCCCCGGGAGCCCATGGGTTCTACGGATCACGGAGTTCCCCGAACGGAGATGAGCCTGGATATCTTTCAGTCCGGTATTCCGGCTTTTCGGCTTTTTTGTGATGTCGGTCTTACCACCTCCGGTGGGGCGGCTCGCCGTTTGATTGAACAGGGGGGAGCCTATATCAACGGGAAACGGGTATCGGCCTTCGATGAGGTGATCACCCTGCAGGATGTACAAAACAAGGAATTATTGCTGACCGCCGGAAAGAAGCGGTTTCACAAAATCGTACTGGTCTGATTTGTTTTATCGGTTACCCGTTTCCGAGGAGGATTCCGAAGTCCGCCGTTCCCATTTTGGATGCCGGGGAGGCGGATCGATGGATTCCGGAAAATATCCCTTGATATCGATGACCGGACTTTTGTCCCGGGCGTCGATATCCTCTAAGCGGATTCGAAGGCCCTCAATGGAGAGAATCCGGCATACTGTCAATCCGATGAGGTTCGGGCGAAGGGGAGAGTGCGTGGCAAACACTCCGGTGAGCGGATTGATGGGATTCCGGCAGGGGTGTACCTCCAAGGTTTTTCGCAATTCCGGTGTGTCGTTTTCATGGAACCAGAAGAACACATGGATATGGGAGTATTGTTCCAAACCCTTCATGCCTTTTTCGTACAGAGGATCCATATCCAGCCATACCTGTTTTTCCGATTTCCGGACTATGCCGATCGGAACTATTTGAAAAGAGTGGTCCATTCTTTACTTCCCCTTTTTTACCACCAGACAGACCCCCGCCAGTAATAACAAAGAACCGACGTAGCCCATCAACGTGATGTTTTCCGGTGCCATCCAGGAAACGTTCATTTTGGACAGGACGGCGGCAACAGCCAATGTAATCAGAGGATTCAAAACAATAATCGCACTGACCTGATTGGCTGGAAGAACTTTCAGTGCTTCTGCCAGAGCACCATAAGCGATCAGGGTGTTGGCGCCCATAAACAGAAGAACAAGCCAGTCAATCCATCCTACCACCATCAATTCCCCAAAATCTGCCTTGGGGAAAAACACAAGTGATGATACGAGATAAATCAGCAGGTTGGTTTGCAAAGGGGTCCAATGGCGGAGCAGTAATTTCTGACAAACAGCATACCCGGCCCACGCCACCGCGGCAAAAACCACCCAGAGATTTCCCTTCAGATAGGCATCCCGAGTGACAATCAGGTTAGACAGCTGATCCCGATAAAACAGAACAAAACCAGCCATTGCGACCAGGAAACCGACTTTCTGAATCCTTGTCAATGGTTCCTTGAAAAAGACCACCCCGATGACCGCGACCATCATGGGGGATAACTGAATCAGGATCTGGACATTGGAAGGGGAAGTCAAATCCAGCCCGACGGTAAAGCCATAATAATTTGCAGACAGCCCGATTCCGGCCAG
This sequence comes from uncultured Desulfobacterales bacterium, assembly GCA_964614125.1. Lineage (GTDB taxonomy): Bacteria > Desulfobacterota > Desulfobacteria > Desulfobacterales > Desulfatirhabdiaceae > UBA4064. The sequence continues at coordinate 14,214 of CAZTKB010000056.1, forward strand.
AATACCCAAAACCGGGGGAGCTTT
>CAZTKB010000057.1:0-14046 GCA_964614125.1 uncultured Desulfobacterales bacterium
AGCAGGGGGGGTGTCCCGCTTTTATTCCCCCCCACCCTGACCCTCCCCCACCAGTGGGGAGGGAAAATTTGGAGGTCCTGCTCCTCCCCCACCCTGGCCCTCCCCCACAAGGGTGGAGGGAATGAGCTGACAGCCCGCAGGCTTTTCAGCCTTTCAGCCAACAAGCCGGACCGGGAGTGCCAAAAGCGATTCACAAATCCTCGGATCCTGCCGGAGAATCGATTGACACGCATCTGCTGTGTTGTTATGCTACCTTCGGAAATGATCCGGTATCCCCTACCTTCCATTCCGGCGATCCGGCAACCCGAAATACCAAAATTCCCAACCATGACCGCTTCCCCGCGTTTCTACAATCTGCCGCAAACCAAAAAAGACCGCATTCTAGCTGTGGCTTCCGATGAATTCTGCCGGAAAGGCTATGCGGGTGCCAGTTTGAACATCATGGTTGAACGCCTGGGAATCGCCAAAGGATCCTTGTTTCAGTATTTCGGGTCCAAAAGCGGGCTGTTTCGCTTTGTTTTCGAACTGGCCCTTGACAAGGTGAAAAACCACCTGCGCCGGGTCCGGGAGGAAACATCCGGAAACCCACTGCCGATGCGCCTGGAAGCGACCCTTTGGGCCGGATCCGGATTCATCCGGGAACATCCGGAGATCTACAAAATGTATTTGCAGTTGCTGACCGATGACACCATTCCGTTCCGAAACGAGATGACGGCTTCCCTCCGGCAATCCAGCTTCCGCTACCTGAGGGAGATGGTACAGGAGGCCTGCGACCGGGGCGAATTGGGTGCGCGGGTGGAACCGGAAATGGCGGCATTTCTTCTGGATGCCGTCATGGACCGGTTTCTCCAGGCCCAGGCTGTGTTGCATATGGATGCCGGGCTGAAACTTTTCCACATCGATCCGTCCTCTCTTCCAGACCGGATCCGTCAACTGGTGCATCTGATCGGATACGGAATCATCCGCCTGTCATGAACTCCCATTCCATTCTCATTGTCGGGTCCATGTATCCGGAATTGGAGACGATCTGGAAACAGGTTGCCTCTTTGTCGGCTACCCCCATGAAAGGCCGGCACATGGGAACCGGGTATCTGAACGACATCCCGGTGACCCTGCTGGAGAGCGGTGCCGGTGTGTACAACATGACACAGGCGCTGACCGCTTGCCTGGAGATGATACAACCCGATTTGATTGTGCATGTCGGTTGCGGAGGAGGATTTGCCGCCTGCGGAATGAATATCGGAGATCTAGCGGTTGCCGTTTCGGAAATCGTGGTCGACTGGGGCATCGAAACCCCGGATGGAAGAATTCCGCTGCAGCCCCTTCCCTTTCCGGCTTTCGGAGGCACCTCCGGAAGTCCGGGAACTCGAATTTTTCTGGATGCCACCTACCGGGAAGCCGCCTTTCATCGCCTGAAAGCCGAGTATGCCGGCAAAGGCGTCCGAACCCTTTCCGGAGCCTTTGTCACGGGATCGATGGTAACGTCAACCGACCGGCGGGCCCGGGAATTGGTGGCCGCTTATCATCCGCTGATAGAATCCATGGAGGGTGCAGCAGCCGCTTTCGTCTCCGTCTGGTATCAAATACCGATGGTGGAAATCCGGTCTGCAAGCAATTTGGTCGGCAACCGCAAGCGGGAAACATGGGAGATTTCCCTGGCCTGCCGTCGTGCCGCAGAAGCAGCCATGGCCGTGCTGCCAGACCTTTTCGCCCTCTCGGGGGAAAGAACATCCGGAAGATGAGCCGTCGCGTCTCCCTGGCCTTTTCCCCCTGTCCGAACGACACCTTTTTGTTTTTCGGTATCGCCGACCGTCAGGTAACCGTTCCGGGCCTCCATTTCGACATTACCCTGGCCGATGTGGAAACATTAAACCGGGCCGCCCATAGCCGGACTCATGATATCACCAAGCTGTCCATCGCCGCGCTGATGCGCCTGCAACCTGCCTACCGGATGCTAAACGCCGGCGCGGCCATGGGACACGGTTGCGGTCCTGTCATCGTCAGCCGGCCGGATGTTCATTCTGCCCCGGGACCCGACACCCCGATCGCCGTTCCCGGAATTCTCACCACCGCGTGCCTTTTGACCGGCTTGTATCTGAAAACCCCTCCGTTGGCCCGGCCCATGTCCTTCGAGGAAATCATGCCGGCCGTGCAGCAGAAAAAGGTGGATTTTGGGGTCGTCATTCACGAGGGACGCTTCACCTACCCAAAATACGGCCTAACCGCTGTAGTCGATCTGGGTGCATGGTGGGAAACATTGACCGGTCTTCCGGTACCACTCGGATGTATCGCGGCTGATACCCGTCTGGAACCGGAGGTAACCCGAACCATCGAACAGGCCATCGTGGACAGCGCGGCCTTTGCTCTTTCCAACCCGCGGCTTCCCATGCCTTTTGTCATCCGGCATGCCAAAGAAATGGATCCGTCCGTGATTTCCCGCCATATCGGTCTGTATGTCAATGAATTTTCCCTGAATATCCGTCCCACAGGTACGGCGGCAATCGAAACGATTACACGGATGGCCCAGGATTGCGGCCTGCTGGAGCAGGGTGAAAAAAATGAAGATCCACGCCCGCGGGAATAATCCCGGCATCGCCGAGAAACCGGAAAAACAGTCGGAGGCCCTCGGTTTCCTCCGGGCCAAGCTCATAACCAAGCAGCTGAAAATAGGATGCCGACAAAGACCGGGGAATTCCGAGAGACCGTGACGTATCCTTTGCGATACGGGTCAGGCGGCTTATGCCGAATCGAAGGGATGCCCCCAACATCTTCCCGACTTCGTCCACCACCGGAGCCATGGTATCGGCGATGCCCCGGCGGACTACCCATACGGCCCAGACGAACGGAACCCCGGTCAGCAGCCACCATTCGGCTCCCAGGTCATAAATATACGGAAACCGGGCGTCTTCCGCTACCGCCAGTGCATCGTCTCCGATCACCAACGCGGCGTCCACCTCCGGTTCCAGTCCGAATTCGCGGGAAAACCCCGCCTCCTCCCATCTTGGACACAACCCTTTGAGATAAAAAATCAATCGAACCAGATCCGATCCGGTGGCGGATTCCCGGCTGATCCCGATTGTTTTTCCCTCCAGTTCGGACAACGGGCATCGGCTGATCAACAGGACGCTCATCACCCGCTCTCGACTACCGACACACAGATCCGGAAGAATCCGGTAGGCATCCGGGTTTCTGGCATAGGCGGATACGGAAACCGGGCTGATATCCAAGCGGCCGGATGCCAGCATCCGGTTCAAGGCGACAGGGTGCCCGGATACCATCCGCAGCCAGGGAGGACACATGCCATTGTCCAGCCCGTCATACACGGGCGAAACATTCCGATATCGGATACGCCCCAGAGCGATCTGCCTACGTCGGGAACCGAAAAACTCACGCCACATGAAAAGTCCCCATCCCTGCATCGACAATTCGGCGGGATTCCCGGCCGGATTGCACCAGCCAGGACATTACCTCGTTCACGGAACCGGCCCGGGCAGGCAAAAACCCCATCAGCACCGATTTTTCGGGATGCAGGGTACCCAAGCGCCCGGATAACCCGAGTGCCCGGGCACCCCCGATCGTGGCCATGGCAAAAATCTCCCGCACATCCACTCCCGGGACCTGTTCCGATAAAAAAGCGGTTTCATCCATCACGCACAGGCTGTCCACACTGGCCAGGCTGTCGGTTCCCAGACACAGGGGAATTCCACGCTTCATCATGGCCGGTACATTTGGAATTCTACGATGCAGGGCCCAGTTGCTCCGGGGACACAGGCATACATGAGAACCGAAGCGCTTCACGGTATCCAGATCGTGATCATTCGTTTCCAGCATATGAATTAATAAGGTTTTACAGTCCAAGATCCCGTTTTCCGCCAGATGGATCACCGGACTCGAAGCCGGAAGATTCCAGGTTTTGGTTTCAATGCCCCGGGATAGAAGGAATTCGTGCCAAGGAGAAACGGTTTGAGTTACAAAACGGAATTCTTCCTCGGATTCGGCCGCATGGATCGAAAACGGAAACCCGTAACGCCGGGTCCATCCCTTGAGTGCCCGCAAGAGACCCGGTGAGGTCGTATGTGGGCCGTGCCCGGCCAATGAAAACAGCGGTCCGGCATCGATCTCGAGTATTCCGGCCGAATCCCCCAGATATTCCTGAAACCAGATCCCCGCTATACCGGAACCTAAAAACAGGTCTCGGGTAATACCAAGTGTCGAGACCTCAGCGGCAGCCCCGCACAAACCGGAGATCATATCCCTCATCCCCTCCTCCGCCCCAGCCATCAGGTTTTCCTGAACTGCCGATCGTTCCCGAATCAGATGCTGGACCCAGGCCAGAAACCCGTTTTCGGTCGGAACCCGGCGGTGGAGGGCGCACAATTCGAGATGGACATGCGCATTGACCGGAAGGGGAAAAAGTATTCCCTCTCCATGGTCTCTCACCCGACCGATGCCAGGACAACGTCCCGATCCGATGGAACGGATAATTCCCCCGGCCGTATGAACCCATCCGTTTTCCAGTACCATCCTGGGGTCGACAACCACCCAGGCGGCGCGATGAACTGTTTCTGGAAGCCTTCCGTCAGAGGTGATTGGACCGGACATGGTTTTGCCCCTGAAAACCTATCGGAAACCGTCGCAGGATGCGGTATAGACTGTCCCGCTGCACCGGGGTGTACCCGGCCCCGCGGATCAGCCGACAAAGATCATCCTGGGACAGGGAAAAAGAAACCCCAGCCGCTGCCACCACATTTTCTTCCATCATCGTGCTTCCCATATCGTTGGCCCCGAAGGCCAGCGCCGCCTGGGCGACCTTGTCTCCTTGCGTGACCCAGGACGACTGGATGTTGGGAATGTTGTCGAGCATCAGCCGGGAAACGGCCAGGGTCCGAAGATAATCGACGGCGGAAGCGGGCCGCATACGCATCCCAGTATTCCCCGGCTGAAACGGCCAGGGGATGAACGCGATGAATCCCCGCGTACGGTCCTGCAGATCCCGGATTTTGCCCAGATGGGAGATCCGGTCCGCTGTGGACTCCACGTGTCCGAACATCATGGTGGCCGTCGACCGGATTCCGAGTCCGTGGGCCGTTTCCATCACCTCCAGCCACTCGGTGGATGAACATTTCCGGGGCGAAATCCGCCGGCGGACCTTGTCTTCCAGGATTTCGGCCCCACCGCCCGGAATGCTCTCCAGTCCCGCATCCCGAAGCATCCGGATCGTTCGTTCGATGGACAACCCCGAGATTTTGGCGATGAACCGGATTTCCGGAGGAGAATACCCGTGAATTCCCATCAAAAATCTTCCCCGGATACGCTCCAGCATGCGGCAATGAAACCGGATATCCAAATCCGGGTTCAGTCCCCCCTGCAACAATATTCGGGTACCTCCCGCATCCCGCGTTTCCCGAAGCTTCCGATCCAGTTTCTCCTCATCCAGGACATATCCATCCGAACTTCCGGGTTTTCGAAAAAAAGCGCAGAAACGGCATCCGCACACACAGACATTGGTATAGTTGATGTTGCGGTCCACTACAAAACTCACTTCCCGCTCGGGATGTTTTCGGCGGCGCACCCCATCGGCCCATTCGGCCAGATCCAGAAACTCCGCCCGATCCAACAGCAATTTCGCGTCTTCCCGGGTTAACCGAACCCCATCATGAACCCGTTGCCGGATGCGATCGAAATCGATCTCAGATGACATGATAAAAAGAATCCCTTTCCACGGGGCAAAACCCGGCTGACTCGATCAGGTGCCTCATGTCGCCAGGTGTCAACCCCTTGGGGGAAGTCGCTCCGGCGACATGAGAAATCCGTTCCTCCACCACGGTGCCATCCAGATCGTCGGCACCAAATGAAAGGGCCAGCTGGGCCGTTTTTTCTCCGAGCATGACCCAGTACGCCTTGATATGCGGGAAATTATCCAGCAACAACCGGGAAACGGCGATGGTTTTCAGATCGTCCCAGGCCGTGGTGGGCGGAATTTCGGGCAGGCCGGTATTGGACGAATGGAAGGCCAGGGGAATAAACGCGCTGAACCCGGATGTTCGGTCCTGCAGGTCGCGAAGGGCCAACAAGTGTGCCACCCGTTCTCCGATTGTCTCGATATGGCCATAGAGCATCGTGGCGTTTGCCGTCAACCCGGCACGGTGTGCCGTTTCCATCACGGCCAGCCAGCCATCCTTTCCTATTTTTCCGGGAAACAGGCGCCGGTGAATCCGTCGGCTCATGATTTCGGCTCCCCCACCAGGCAACATGCCCAGCCCCGCATGCTGCAGGTGATGAATCAGTCGGTCCAGGGAAAGCCCGGTGTTGCGGGACATGAAATCCAGTTCCACGGCGGTGAAGGCCTTGATGGTCGCATGCGGGCATACCGATTGTAAGGTGCCGACCAATTCCTCGTAATACGATAATTTCAGTTCCGGGTTCAATCCGCCCACGACATGCAATTCCCGAATCCGGTTCCCGGATGTTGAAGAAATTTCTGCGGCGATGTCCCGAGGCGACCGGGTATAAGCCCCGGGATCACCGGAATTTTTGGAAAAAGCGCAGAAGCGGCACCGGGCGATACAGACATTGGTAAAATTGATATGTCGGTTGACGATATAAAAAGCGCGTTTCCCATGCAGGCCCCTTCTGACCGTATCGGCCATTTTTCCGATTCGGACGAGGTCCCGGCTTTGAAACAAAACGACGCCATCCCGAAAATCCAGCCGAATGCCGGCCGCCACCTTATCTTCGATCCTGTCCAACCGATTGTTCATCGCTGCCCCTGTTCCGCGCCCGGGAAACCGAACGTGTATTTTCAACATTAAATGACCATCCGGTCATTTTTGGAATTGTTTTTATATCCGACCCTTTTTCGAATTTCAACCTTTTTTCACGCCGGGCCGCATCGCTTGCCCCCCGAATGTCTTGACATAACCGACAAAATGATTAATTTCTGCCCAATCTCTGGGATTAAGCTTTTAACATCTTAATTTTATAGACAAAGCCTGTAACCGTAAAACGGTTACAGGAAAAACGCAAGAATAGACCAGGAAAGGAGAAACAAACCAACCATGAACATCAGGCCATGCAATGACAATGTGCTGATTCTCCGCACGGAAGAGGAGCAAAAAACAGCGGGAGGCATCATCATACCGGATACCGCCAAAAAAAAACCACAGGAAGGAAAAGTCATGGCGGTGGGGCCGGGCAGACGAGCCAAGGATGGAAAGAGAATTCCCATGGAAGTTCGGGTGGGAGACCGCGTGCTGTTTGCGAAATATGCCGGAACAGACATCAGAATCAACGGAATTGAACATGTTTTCATGAATGAATCCGATATAATGGCTGTATTCGAATAATATGGAGGAAGGACAACGATGCCTGCAAAAATGATTTGTTATGGTGCACAGGCCAGAGAATTTATGTTGAAAGGCGTGAACACAATGGCGGATGCGGTCAAGGTTACCTTGGGACCGCGGGGAAGAAATGTTGTGATTGCCAAGACCTTCGGTTCACCGAATGTTACCAAAGACGGCGTAACCGTGGCCAAAGAAGTAGAGCTGTCCGAGAAATATGAAAACATGGGCGCCCAGATGGTAAAAGTCGTCGCCAGCAAGACCAGCGATGTGGCGGGGGACGGCACCACCACCGCAACCGTATTGGCCCAAGCCCTATACTCCGAAGGACTCAAACTGGTAGTCGCCGGAACCAACCCCATGTCCCTCAAACGAGGGCTGGACAAATGTGCCGCCGCCGTGGTCGAAGAATTGAAAAAGCTGTCCAAGCCCATCAAGGACAGGAACGAGATCACCCAGGTAGGCTCCATTTCCGCCAACAACGACGAAATGATCGGTAAACTCATCTCCGACGCCATGGAAAAAGTCGGCAAAGAAGGCGTCATCACCGTGGAAGAAGCCAAAAGCATGGAAACGTCCTTGGACGTTGTCGAAGGCATGCAATTCGACAAAGGCTATATTTCGCCGCATTTCGTAACCAATCGCGAAAAGATGGAAGTTGTCCTGGAAGATGCCTGTGTCCTGGTTCATGAAAAAAAGATCAGCAATCTGAAAGACATGGTCCCGCTCCTGGAAGAGGTGGCCAGAAACCGGAAACCGCTTCTGATCATCGCCGAGGATGTGGAAGGCGAAGCCCTGGCGACACTGGTTTTGAACAAGCTTCGGGGAACCCTGATCACGGCGGCTGTCAAGGCCCCGGGATTCGGTGACAGGAGAAAGGCGATGTTGGAAGATATTGCCATTCTGTGCGGCACGCGGGTCGTAACCGAAGATGTCGGGATGAAACTGGAAAATGTAACCCTGAACGATCTCGGACGCTGCAAGACCGTGAAAATCGACAAGGACAACACGACTATCGTCGACGGAGCGGGCGACCGGGCGGCGATAGAAGGCAGGATGAAACAACTCCGTGCACAGATCGAGGAATCCACCTCGGATTATGACCGCGAAAAGCTCCAGGAACGACTGGCCAAACTGGTCGGCGGAGTGGCGGTCATCCGGATCGGTGCCGCCACCGAGACGGAAATGAAGGAAAAGAAAGCCCGTGTCGAAGATGCCATGAACGCTACCCGGGCCGCCGTCGAGGAAGGGATCGTTCCCGGGGGCGGAGTGGCTCTGATTCGGTGTATCCCGGCTCTGGACCAACTGAAGCTGAAGGGGGATCAAACGCACGCCGTCGACATCATGAAGCGCGCCATGGAAGAACCTCTCCGTCAAATCGTGAAGAATGCCGGCTTGGAAGGATCCGTGACCGTAAACAAAGTACGGGAAGGCAAGGACGATTTCGGGTTCAACGCGGCCACTCTGACCTATGAAAATTTGGTCGAAACCGGCGTCATCGATCCCACCAAGGTCGTTCGGTTTGCCTTACAGAATGCGGTATCCGTGGCTGGAATGATGCTCACCACCGAAGCGATGATTGCCGAAGCCCCCAAGAAAAAAAGCAAGGCGGCAAGTATGCCGGATATGGGTGACATGGACGAAGACATGTATTAATATCGGTTGACTGCATAAAAAACTTGCCGATTTCCTCTAAATCCGTTACAGGGTAGTGATGCAATAATATGCGTTGCTGCCCTGTTTCTTTCTTCTTCCAGCCGCATTTTTCCATATCGTACCTACAAACCGCGGGAGGCACGGAATGAATACGTTCAACCTCGATGAGGCAACCGTCAGCTACGAAGGTCAGAAGGTACCTGTCAAGGCCCTGATCAAAAAACTTCAGGAGCAATTGCGAGATGCAGCCAACCGTTTGAATTCCATAGCTTTTGTTCTTAATGAACTGTATGCTTCCATTGAGAACAGCCGGTTTATCGAACTTCGCCTTTCCCTGTCCCAGGGTGAGTATGAGAAATTTCAAGCACTGACCGGAGAAACCGATCGGGAAAAATTGCGGAAAGCACTTCAGCTGCTTCCATTGACAGATACGTCCGAACCAACGTCCGTTGATTCGGAATCGCCGGATAAACACCATCCATCTCCCATACCGCCCATTTCCGAAAAGATTCTCTACACCGCGGAAAAATCAACCGGATCTTCCACGATCACACAGGCAACAGGCTCAGATTCGACTCCCGCCTCGGGTTTAAAACGAAACACCATCCGATGTCCCCGATGCAAGAACCTGATGGATATCCCGGAGATATCGACGGACCAATGGCCGATTGAAGCGAAGTGCGGCCATTGCGGCGCCAAATGTCTGATCAAATCCAAAAATTCGGGAAACCCGCTGAGAAAAGATGCCATTGATACCATGGAGGATCCACCCTACGGCAAAATGTTCGACATGCTGTCAACGTGATCGCTCCGGGGAGAAAAGGGCCGGAATCGCCACTGTTTTGCCATTATATCCAGGGAGGTCTTTTCAATGAAAATTCTGGTGGGATTTGATGGTTCCAATGTTTCCCGGGAGGCGGTGAAAACAGGTGTCCGCTTTGCATCCCAATTGAAAGCCCGCCTATTGATCGTCATGTCCATGTTTGGTGGACCGGATGTCCCACGGGATGAATTCGCCAGAAACGAGAAGGAACTGGAGTTCATACAAACGTCTCTGGTTCCGCCCGAAGTGGATTCCGAAATTCATCTGTCTGTCAGGGGGATGAAACCAGGGGAAGACCTGGTGAGTTTTGCCAGAGAACACAAGGCGGATTTGATGATTATAGGAGTCAAACGAAGATCCAAGGTCGGCAAACTGGTGTTTGGCTCCAACGCACAATACGTGATTTTACAGGCCTCGTGCCCGGTGATGTCCGTGAAATGATCGTTATTCCCCATCGGAGACTCCCCGCCTGATGTTTCTTCCGACAACCCGGAATGACATGAAGGAACTGGGATGGGAAGAACTGGATGTCATCCTGGTGACCGGAGACAGTTATATCGACAGCCCGTTTATCGGAGCCGCAGTCATCGGAAAACTTCTGGTCTCCCACGGTTTTCGGGTTGGAATCATCGCTCAGCCTGATTTCCGTTCACACTCGGATATTCGACGACTGGGAGAACCACGTCTCTTTTGGGGAGTTACCGCCGGCAGTGTGGATTCCATGGTCGCAAACTATACGGCGACCCTCAAACCTCGGAAACAGGACGACTTCACCCCTGGAGGAAAAAACCGCCGACGTCCGGATCGTGCTGTCATCGTCTATACCAATCTGATCCGCAGCACTTTCCGCAATACATCCCCTATTGTATTGGGCGGTATCGAAGCCAGCCTTCGCCGCCTGGCCCATTACGATTTCTGGTCCGACAGCATTCGACGATCCGTTCTTTTGGATGCCAAGGCCGATTTGCTGGTCTACGGCATGGGGGAATGGGCCATATGCCGATTGGCGGAGGCTCTCGCCCAAGGGAAGCCCTATCACGACATCCGGGGAATCTGTTATGTCGCCCATCAACCCCCGGAAGGGTTTGTGACATTGCCTTCGTATGAGGCTGTCCGCAACTGCCGATCGAGCTTCCAGAATATGTTTCTGGAGTTTCAACAAAACAACAACGTGACGGCATCCCCCGGAATGATCCAGCCATATGGCTCCCGCTATCTGGTTCACAATCCTCCCGCACCCCCATTGGGTTCAGAGGAACTGGACCAAATCCATGAAATGGAGTATGAACGGGAACTCCACCCCTATTATCGCCGGGAAGGGCAAGTCCGGGCACTCGACACCATCCGCTTTTCCATCATATCCCACCGAGGTTGTTTCGGAGAATGTCGTTTTTGCGCCATTGCACTCCACCAGGGTAACACGGTGTGTTCCCGAAGCCAGGATTCCATTCTGCGGGAAGCCCGATCCTTTTTGCGCCATCCGCTTTTTCGGGGGATCATATCCGATGTCGGGGGCCCGACAGCCAATATGTATGGGTTGGAATGCCGCCGCTCCCGGAAAAAAAACGACTGCACCCGCAGACAATGCATCCGTCCTCAGATCTGTGGGAAAATGAACATCGATCATCAGAAACAAATCGATCTTTTGCAACAACTTCGGAAAATACCGGGAATCCGGCACGTGTTCATCGCCTCAGGAATCCGTCATGATCTCATCCTTGCTGACCGGTTCAATGGGTCACGATATCTGACCGAACTCATCTCCCACCATCTGTCCGGGCAGATGAAACTGGCCCCGGAACATTCAGAAACTGATATTCTGGAGCTGATGGGAAAGCCTGAAATCAATATCCTGATGGATTTCAAGGAGCTTTTCGATCGGTTGGTTCGACAATCTTCTGTTCCCCGATACCTGACCTACTACCTGATGGCAGCCCACCCCGGCTGCACAGAAGAGCATATGCAGAAACTCAGCTGGTTTTGTGAAAACCGACTTTTCACGAGGCCGGAACAGATCCAAATTTTTACTCCGACACCCTCTACCCTCAGCACCCTGATGTATTATACCGGAATTCACCCGTTCACCGGGGAACGGCTTTTTGTAGAAAAGCGTACCAACGGCAAACAGAATCAGAAAAATCTCATCCGGAGGCCTCGTCCTTCCCCCAAGCGCGGGTAGGTTTTTTGCTATGCCGGTTCATCTGCCAATTTCCCAGATCCGCCGCCGCATCTTTCAGGCGGCGGGCACCAACACGGATCCGGACCGTTCATCCACCTCCTCGCTGTTAGGGCGCATCTTCCATGAAAGCATTGCCTCCTTCATCGGGAACCATGCGGAGTCCGGTTGGAAGCTGGTCATGGAAAACGCGGACCCTTCCGGATCCGATTGGCCCGATTTGCTGGAAGCCGATTTGTACGAACGAATGATCGGACCTCGAATCGCCTCCGAGCAGGTGTATTTGCATGCGAATACACCTGCTGTGATGGAATTCTGGTGTGCCTGCCGAGCAATGTGCCGTTGGCTTTCTGAAATCCTGTTTGAAGCCGGTATTTCCTCAACCGGAAAGAACTTTCGGTCCATCGATCTTTTGATCCATCCGGAAGAAACCATCGCTGTGGAACTCGTCAGGCCCGGATGGAAGGATTCCGTGATACTGACCGGGGTGCCGGACCTCTTTCTTAAGATCGCCCAAAAACCATTCTGGTGCGTGGTGGAATGGAAACTGGGAAAATCCTGCCCGGAAGCGGATCTGACACAGGCGTGCCTGTACCATCTGATGCTGACAGAATCTCTTAAGACGTCCTGCGGAGTACTGGCGTTGATCCGATTCACGCCGGAAAAACAGGAATTATTGTTTTCAAGTTCCGAAATTCAACCAGTCCGCGCCCCCCTGATGGAAATGATCGGAACGATTGCCGGAGTGTCAGAGGATCACACCAAAATCAATTCGGTTGTCATGGAAGCTTCATCATATGGACCTGCCGGCCAGGAATTCGATCTTCAGCATAACCAGTTGATTTCCATTTTTCGGGAATATGGAATCGACATACTCGCCGACGGCATCCCCATCGCCGGGCCTGCTTTCATCCGATTTCCGATCCGTCTTGGAAAAGGTGTGAAAATCACAACCACCCGGAATACAGCTCGGGAAATTCAACATCGGATGAACCTGATGTCTCCGCCATTGATCCATCTTAGCCAGGGAAGAGTGGTTGTGGACATTCAAAGAAAAGACCGCCTGCCGGTTCTGTTTGGAGAAATCCTTGGGCAATACCGCAAACCCGGCACCTCCTCCGGAAATTCCTCTGTAATTTTGGGAGTGAATCTGACCAACCGGCTGGTTACCGCCGACTTAAACGAACCGGAAAATGCCCATATTCTGGTCGCAGGCACAACAGGAAGTGGTAAAAGTGAATGGATCCGTGCCGCTCTCGCCGGTCTAATGTTAACCAATTCCCCTCAAACCCTGAGACTCGTGGTCATTGACCCGAAACGTTGCACGTTCACCGATATTACAGGCTCGGATTTTCTGCTGACCCCCCACTCGTTGATATATCCTGATGAACAATCCGTGTCTCAAGCACTCAAAGACCTGGCCGATGAAATGGATTCCCGGTACAAACGACTCCAATCCAGTGGAGTTGATTCTCTGGAGCAGTACATGGAACGCTCCGACAAAATCATGCCCAGAATCGTCTGTGTTTGTGATGAATACGCAGATCTGATTCAACGCGACCGGGAAGAACGAAAATCCGTGGAAGCTGAAATCAACCGTCTCGGACAAAAAGCCAGATCCGTGGGTATCCATCTCATTATCGCCACCCAGCACCCCAGCCGTCAGACCATTCGGGGCGCGCTGGATGCCAATCTCCCGGCGAGAATCGCCTTGAAGATGAATCGGGATATCGAATCAAAGATGATTCTGGGACAAAAAGGCGCCGAAAATCTCTTGGGAGACGGGGATATGTTGTTCAAAAACATCGGGGAACCGGAACGGCTGCAAGCGCCGCTACTGTCCCCAGAAGATCGAAAACGGATATTCGGCGGCGGATTCTACCGCAAAACAGGGCCGGGGAAGTTTTAAGTTTACCGTATTGGTTTGCTGAAGGGATTAAGGCCCGCCGTCCCGGGGCTAATATTTTTCCCTCCCCCACTGGTGGGGAAGGGCCAGGGTGGGGGGGAGTAAAAGCGGATTGGCAAACGGTTGATTGGCCCGCCGTCCC
>CAZTKB010000058.1:0-14044 GCA_964614125.1 uncultured Desulfobacterales bacterium
TGTAGTGCCGGGTTCGCCGTCTCTTTTTCGGCCCGGAAAGCCTCTTCCAACACCACAGGCGTATGTGTGGGTTGTTGTCAGCACTTGCCGGGGAAGGTGGGGGCCTATCAATCAGGCCTTTTCCTTTGCATCCCGGCATTCCGCTTTTGTTTTTTTCCATCTTGGGATATAATATCTTATCAGAACAGATTCGGATTTTCATCAAGGACAATATCTATCACTCAGATTGCCATGAGCCATACGCGTCGCCTATCATCCACATTTCCCATCCCGGCCCTCTTATTCACCCTGCTGCTGCTTCCCGTCTCCATCCGATGTGAAACCGTCACGCTCCCGATTCATCTCGATTATGAGATGCTTCGCTCCCTGGTTATCTATCGGGCATTTACGGAACCGGGCCAAACCGCCGTCCTGAAGCCTGCCGCCGATCCCTGTCTCCGAATCATCATTTCCGAACCCGCTTTCCGACCGGCCGGGAACCTGCTGCAATTCGAAACCAGGCTCCATGTCGAGGTGGGAGCCGAACTGGCTGGGAAATGCCGCGTAGCCATGACATGGGACGGATACCTGGAATTGTATCAACGCCCCCATATCAACACGGAATGGGTGCTGTCTTTTGAAACCGTTCATTCCGAACTACTGAACATCCAGCGGGGAACAACCATTCTGCCGGAAATGATCTGGGAATTGATTTCCCGGCATGTGTATGCGTATCTGGAAAAAATCCGGATCAACCTCTCTCCGCCGGTATTGGACGCCAAATCCGTGCTGCTCGCCCTATTTCCGGACGAGCACCAGGTGGAAGCCAAGCGGTTGTTTGACAGCATGCGGCCGGGAAACATCCGAATCACGGAACCTTCCGTGACCGTGGAAATCCTGGCCAATGCCGACACATCTCCGGAAAGCGGGAGCACTCCGGAAAAAGACCTGACTTCCGAAGAGTTGGAGTCCTTTGCCAAAGCATGGGAAAGTTATGACGCCTTTCTGGTCTACATCATCCAGTCGCTGGTCCATCAGGACCTGACGGACGGAGAACGAGACATCCTTTTTCATACCCTGATCGAAACCCGGTATGAATTTGTGCAAGCTCTTTCGGAAAAACGGTCTTCCGGCAAAGACTTTGTGCGGGAACAGTTCATCGCGGCCTGGAATCAACTCTCGCCGGTATTCCGTAATCATCTTGGGAAGGAGCCTTCCCAGGCACTGTTGGCATATATCGCTTTTTTTTCCGCCTCGGACGCGCTTTCGGCCTTGGACAAAATCGGCCCCCGGCTAGGCATCGAAATCAGCCGGGACGGCTTGATCCGCCTGGCCAGGCTCTTGTCCGGTCGAAAGACCATTGAACTGTCTTATTCCAGTGATATCAATACCGACCTCCGGACCGTGCTGGGAATGGGTGAACCAATACCGATCATCGGGCCTGTGTATGACCGGGAAGAGCTTCCAGTCCCGGAAGAGGCTCCCTTGGACCGTACCGGCGATCCCCCGATCCGTCTGGACATATCCAGGCTTCATCGGTTTCTGACCCCATCAACCGCATGGGCCGCGGACGAGGTTTCGGCAACAGAGTTGTCCCAAATCCGGCAGTGGATTGCGGACCCGAAAAATCTGGATGCGTTTGTACAACAAGTGCAGGCTCTTTTGGTGGAAGTAACCGGCGTGAATCTGAAAAAAAGCCGCATACCCGCGTCCTACCGGGATCTTTTCCGTCAAATCGTTCTGGCCTCTGCCTGGCAGGAAAGCTGCTTCCGACAGTATCTGCTGAACAAGGGGAAAATTACCTATCTCCGTTCCTACAACAACACCTCCGTGGGACTGATGCAGGTCAATGAACGGGTGTGGAGAAGTTTGTACGATGTCAAGGCCCTACGATGGGACATCCGGTACAATGCGCTGGCCGGATGCGAAATTCTGGATCAGTACTTCACCCGGTATTCCCTGCCGAAATCCGGCAAGGACGTGGATCCGAACACGTTGGCCGGGAGCCTGTACGCCATGTATAACAGCGGCCCCGGGGATTTTTCGAAATACCAGAATCGACGAAAAACCGGAAAACTGCTCCTGACGGACACTCTTTTTCAGGAAAAATTCACTTGGGTGCAGAAAAACCAGTGGGATGCCATATCCAAATGCCTGGGAGGAGGATGACGTCATGAACGGACCGACAACGCAGGCCGCCACCGGGAAAGCGCTTCCTCTTCCCCGATACAAGGCCTTTCTGGCTCTTTCCCGGACCCCCCATGGGATCATCGATATGGCAACTCCCTGCTTTGCCGCACTGGTTTGGCTGGGAGGGTTTCCCCCCCTTTGGGTGACGGTGCTGGGACTGGTCACAGCCTTTTCGGGGTACACGGCCGTTTATGCCTTGAATGATGTGGTGGATTTTCATCAGGATCGGAAAAAAATCGCCATGGTAGAAACATCCTCTTCCCACGGCGATATTGATATTGATGGGGTTTGGGTGCGGCACCCGCTGGCCCAGGGAATACTACCCTACTCGAGCGGCGTCCTTTGGGTGGCTGCCTGGTCCTCCCTTGCCATGACCGGGGCCTGGATACTGAATCCGATATGCCTATTGATCTTTCTGACGGGATGCCTGTTGGAAATCCTTTACTGCCGGATGCTGACCGTCAGCCATTACCGCATTCTAATAAGCGGCATGGTTAAAACCCTGGGTGCCATCGCGGCGGTGTTTGCCGTGGATCCCGAGCCATCCATTCTTTTTGTTGTACTCCTGTTTCTTTTTTTGTATTTCTGGGAAATGGGCGCACAAAATATCCCGAACGACTGGTCGGATATTCGGGAGGATCGGGTCGTCGGCGCGAAAACCGTTCCGGTGGAACTGGGCACTCACCGGTCCGCTCTTCTCATCGTGGGATGTGTTTTGACCACGCTCTTGCTGAACACCCTGGTATTCCTGTCTTCCCGGGCCGTCTACGGGCAGACAACACTTCTGGCGGCGCTGGCCGCCGGCATATTTCTCCTGCTGATTCCGGCATTGAAACTCTGGAACACCCAATCTGACCGGGATGCCATGCACCTGTTCAACCATGGCAGTCACTACCCTCTGGCCCTTACCGTCATCGTGTTGATCGGGATGGTATTCTGATTCCCATCCAGGCAAAAACGAAGGAGAACCCATGAACGTTACGTTTTACGGCGGTGTCCGGGAAGTTACCGGATCCATGCATTTGGTATCCAGCGGCCGTGACCATGTCCTTCTGGATTGCGGAATGATCCAAGGTAGGCGGAAAGACAGTGAAATGAGGAACCGCTCCCTTCCCTTTCACCCCAAACTCATCACCAATGTGATCTTATCCCATGCCCATATCGATCATTCCGGAAGGCTCCCGATTCTCACCAGTTGTGGGTTTACAGGGCGGATTTTGTGCACCCGCGCCACCCAGGATGCCTGTCGATATCTGTTGTTGGACAGCGCGCGTATTCAGGAATCGGATGCCCGCTATTTGAACTACAAAACCGTCCGCAACATGATGTACCAGATGAAAGTCTCCCCCAAGACCCAGCAAGTATCCCGTAAAGAAAAAGAACGGATTCAAGCGCTGCTGAAAAAAAACCACAACGACCTGAACGACGAAACCATCAACGAATTCATGGATCGACATCGCATGGAGCGGGTGACCCCGCTGTATACCACCGTAGACGCGGAACGATCCCTGGAATTTTTTGACGGATACCCATACCGGTATCCGGTTTCCGTGGGGAAGGAAATGGAGGTGGTCTTCTATGAGGCCGGACACATCCTGGGATCCTCCATGGTTTTGCTTCGGATCATCGACAAGGGAAAACGACACACGATACTGTTCACAGGGGATATCGGACGTTTCGGAATGCCGATTCTAAGAAATCCGACTTTGAATTTCCCCGAAGAGGACCGGAATGTAGACCTTCTGATTATGGAAAGCACTTACGGCAACCGGATCCACGAACCGGCCGCAGATCTGAAAGAGAGTCTGAAAGCGGTTGTCAATGAAACGTGGGCGCGGGGCGGGACGGTAATCATTCCGGCTTTCGCCTATGGACGAACCCAAGACATCCTGTACCGGTTACACGAACTGGTGGATGAAAAAGCCATCCCCCGTCTTCCGGTATATGTGGACAGCCCCCTGGCCACCCAGATTACCCAGGTATTCGCCGAACATCCGGAAAATTTTGATACACAAACCCACAAAACTTTTCTGGAGAAAGGAAGAAATCCGTTTTCTTTTGAACTGGTCCGGTTTGTCCAGTCCGTCGAAGAATCCATGGCACTCATGCGGGAAGAGCGCCCGCATATCGTCATCGCCGGTTCCGGCATGTGTGAAGCAGGACGGGTCCTCCACCATCTCCGATATAAAATCCATAACCCCCGACATACCATTTTGATCGTCGGATTCATGGCGGAGAACACCTTGGGCAGGCGAATTCAGGACAAAGGTAAGGAGTGGGAGGAATCCGGGCGAACCGGGGAACCACCGATCGTTCGATTCCTGAACAAGGACTATCCCCTCAAAGCCCATGTGGTCAAATTGGGGGGATTCAGCGCGCATGCCGATCGGGACGAAATGATGCGGTTTCTCCAGGAATCCAACCTGAATATTCGACACATCGCTGTTGTCCACGGCGAGGAAGAGCAATCCCTGGCATTTGAAACTTACCTGCGGGAGCATGGATTCTCCGCTACCGCCCCCATGCCGGGTGAAACCCTGGAAATCGGATGAAAAAATGGAAAGCCAGATTACCTTCCCCAATCGTTGGGATGAACTCCTTTCCGGCACCCTGCACACTCCGGAGGATCGAAGCGACCGTGCGGTTATTCTGGGACACTGCTTTACCTGCTCCCGGCACACCGCCATTTTGCGGGAACTGGGGGCACGCCTCGAAAAAGCCGGATTTATGGTGCTTCGCTTCGATTTTTCCGGTAACGGACAAAGCCAGGGAGATTTCAGCGAGACCTCCATCACCAAACATATTGACGAGATCCGGACAGCCGGCGAGTTGATGCGACAAAAAGGCGCTGCATGGATCGCCCTGGCCGGCCACAGCATGGGAGCCGTCATTTCGGTTCTTGCGGCGGCCCGGATCCCCGGTACCGAGGCGGTCGCGGCCTTGGCCGGAAGACTGACCGGATTTGACCCGAGACGTTTTCTGGATCCGGCCCAGATCGCGGATCTGGAACAGGACGGAAAAGTCATGTTCACCAGCCGAAACCGGAATCTGGCGCTTTCCCGATCCTTTTTCGAGGACGCCGACCGGCATAACCTTCCACAAATCCTGAAAACCATGGACATTCCCGTTTTAATCGTCCATGGAGACCGCGACGAGATGATCCCGGTCCAGGAGGCGTATACCGCCCGGGATTTCCAGCCGGAACGAATCGACCTGGAAATCGTTTCCGGAGCCGATCATATGTTCAGCAACCCGGACCACCGGGTCTACATTTCCCAGCGAATCACGGACTGGATCATCGAAAAACAAGGGGGTATCCGATGACCGATTTCGAAACGCTGAACCTGGACTTTATCGAGGCGAATTATCGTATCTGGAAATCCGGGTCCCAACGTTTGGCCCCAGACTGGCATGCTTTTTTTCTGGGGTTTGAGATGGGAAGCCGACACTCCGGGTTCCCGGAAACCGCTTGTGATGCCGATTCCATGAGTCGGCAGTCCCATGCCGACAACCTGATCCACCGGTACCGGGATATCGGCCATCTGCTGGCCTGCATGGACCCGCTGGCCTCCTGTCCCGTGGAACACCCCCTTTTGGATCCCACCGTAGGCAGGCCGGAAAATATGGATGCAAACCAGGCCGTACAGGCACCGGAATCCCTGGGAGGAGGCATGCAACCGGTAAACCGGCTCATCCAACGGCTGAAAGCCACCTACTGCCGGTCCATCGGTGTAGAATACATGCACATTCAGGATCCTGGTGAACGTGCATGGCTGCAAAATCGTATGGAACCCATCGAGAATCGGCCGGAATGGGGCCGGGAACAAAAACACCGGATTTTGTTCCGACTGACCCAATCCGCGCTGTTCGAAAGTTTTCTGAACAAAACCTATGTCGGGGTCACCCGGTTTTCTCTGGAAGGAGGGGATGTCCTGATCCCGGTTTTGGATCTGTTGTGCGATCGGGCGGTGGATGCGGGCTGCCGGGAAATCATCTTGGGCATGGCACACCGGGGACGTCTGAATGTGCTGGCCCATATTCTGGAAAAACCGATCACCGAGATTTTGTCTGAATTCGAAAACTGCTACGATCCCCAAGCCCTCGTCGGGTCCGGCGACGTCAAGTATCACAATGGATTTCTTTCGGATATCCGGCGAGACAATCATTCTCTGAGATTGCTGCTGGTGCCCAACCCCAGCCATCTGGAAGCCGTAAACCCGGTGGTGGAGGGACTGTGCCGGGCCAGGCAGGAACAGTCCCGAACAAATGATGCCGACAACCCAGAGGCATGGAACAAAGTCTGGCCGGTGCTGATTCACGGGGATGCGGCTTTCGCCGGGCAGGGAATCGTGGCAGAGACCCTCAACATGTCCCAGCTGCCGGGTTATCGCACCGGCGGAACCATACACATCATCATCAATAACCAAATCGGATATACCACGCTTCCGGAGGATGCCCGATCCTCCCGATATGCGACCGATATCGCGAAAATGCTGATGGTCCCCGTGTTTCACGTACACGGGGAAGACCCGGAAGCAGCCGCTTGGGCCATCACCCTGGCGGCCGATTACCGGCGGACCTTTCATAAGGACGTTCTGCTGGATCTGGTCTGTTACCGCCGATACGGCCATAATGAAGGAGATGATCCCTACTTCACCCAACCCCGGATGGTGGAACGGATCCGCCAGCGCCCTTCCCCGCATGAGTTGTATCGTACCCGGCTTGTGGAAACCGGGGACATCCCGCGTGATCTCTTGCCTGAAATGGAAACCGGTATCCAGAGCCGTCTCGAATCCGCATACGCCGAACTGCACGGAACCGTTTGCCCCTTTCCGATCCCCCGGTTCTATGAACATGGTTCCGGATATTCCGCCGGCTGGCCAACCGAAACAGCGGAAACCGGCGTCGATCTGGAACAGCTTCGGAAATTGGCCCGGATTCTGTGTATGCTGCCGGAGGGGTTTTCCGCCCATCCCAAGATACCCCCCATGCTGAAAAAACGGCAGGAGGCAGTGGAAACCGGGGAAGGGATCGACTGGGCCAACGCCGAATCGCTGGCCTTCGCCTCGCTTCTTTCCGAAGGTACCCCGGTACGATTGAGCGGGCAGGACTGCCGCCGCGGCACGTTCAGCCAGCGCCACTGCGTGTTGACCGACACCCAAGACAACAGCCGATATACGCCGCTACATGCGGTTTGCCAAAACCCGGCCGTGTTTTCCGTGGTGGACAGCATGTTGGCCGAGGCATCCATCCTGGGTTTCGAATACGGGTATTCCCTGGTGCGACCGGAAAGCCTGGTTCTGTGGGAAGCGCAGTTTGGGGACTTCGTCAACAACGCCCAATCGGTCATCGATTTGTTCATTGCCAGCGGAGAGGCCAAATGGCAGCGGCAGACCGGACTGACCCTCCTGCTTCCCCACGGGCTGGAAGGGCTGGGTCCCGAACACTCCAGTGCCCGGCCGGAACGGTTTCTGCAACTCTGTGCCGGAGACAACATGGCCGTCTGCAATCCGACCACACCGGCCCAGTATTTTCACCTGTTGCGGCGCCAAGTCCGGCAACAGACCCGAAAACCCCTGGTGGTTCTCACCCCCAAGAGCCTGTTGCGCCATCCATCGGCCGTATCCCGTTTGGATGATTTGGCGAACGGAGGATTTCAGGCGGTTCTGGCGGATCCGGAAATTCGAAAGGGTTCCCGCGTGTTAATATGCTCCGGAAAGATTTATTATGATCTGGTGGATCGTCGAAGCAAATCCGGCCGGAACGATATCGTCCTCATCCGGATCGAACAACTTCATCCCTTTGACCGGGATACTTTCCGGCACATCGCATCGGAATACAGCGAAGCGCGGGAATGGATCTGGATCCAGGAAGAGCCCGAAAACATGGGCGCCGCCCGATTCATTCAACCGTTGATTCAAGAAATTCTGGAGCGAGGTGTGGACCTGATCAGCCGCAGGCCGTCGCCGTCTCCGGCTACCGGATTCCCACGGCTCTATGCCGCCCAGAAGGAGGATATCCTGTCCCGGGCCATGGGAATCAGCGCCGTACACTGACCGGAGTCAAATCCAGATCGGATCGAAGGAATCATGATGAAAATTATCCCGACAACATTACCCGATGTGCTGATCGTTGAACCCCGGGTCTTTGGAGACAACCGGGGGTATTTCATGGAAACCTATCACGAAATCCGTTACCGATCCATGGGGATCGACCGAAAATTCGTCCAGGACAACCTTTCTTTTTCCGTCAAAGGAACCCTTCGGGGGCTTCATTTTCAGATCCGGCATCCACAGGCCAAGCTGGTGCAGGTCATTCAGGGAGAGGTATTCGATGTGGCCGTGGACATCCGCCCTGGCTCACCGACTTTCGGAAATTGGGTGGGAGCGCATCTGACCTCGGAAAACAAACGGCAATTGTTCATTCCGGAAGGTTTCGCCCATGGTTTCTGTGTGCTGAGTGATACAGCGTTGTTCCTGTACAAATGTTCGGATGTGTATGTACCGCAGGATGAAGGGGGGGTTCTGTGGTCCGATCCGGATATCGGTATCGCATGGCCTGTCCAACATCCCATCATTTCAGAAAAGGACAGTCGGTTTTCCCGCCTTTCCCAATTGGGAACAGAGCAGCTTCCGGCTGGCAAAGGATGCTTATGAGAATGCTGATTACCGGAGCCAAGGGTCAACTGGGCTCCGAGATTGTCCGACAAGCGAAGGGCATGGGGTATGACCTGTATTCTGTCGATCTTCCCGAAATCGACATCAGTCAACCGGAGCAAGTCGACCGGTTGATTCAGGACTACCGACCCTATCTGGTACTGAACGCCGCGGCCTACACCCAGGTAGATCTGGCGGAATCCGAGCAGAAACAGGCATGGGCCGCGAATTCCGATGCGGCCCTAAATCTCGCCCTGGCCTGTTCGAGCTTGGATATCCCCCTGGTCCATATTTCCACGGACTTCGTTTTTGACGGTACCAAATCCACCCCATACACGGAAACCGATCCAGTAGCCCCTCTGAGCGTGTACGGAGCCAGCAAGGCGGCCGGGGAAGAACATATCCGGGGGAACCTGGACCATCACGTAATTGTCCGTACATCCTGGTTGTATGGGGTCTCTGGAAACAATTTCGTCAAGACTATTCTCCGTCTGGCATCGGAACGAGATACCCTCAATGTGGTATCGGACCAGTTCGGGTGTCCGACTGCCGCCTCGGACCTGGCTGATGCCCTTTTGACCATCAGCCGCGCCATTTTCAGCAGCCCGGATATCCAGTGGGGAACGTATCACTACTGCGGCCAGGGCATTATTTCCTGGCATCAGTTCGCCCAGACAATTATCGATCTGGCGGCTCCCTACCGAAAACTGAAAACCACCCGAATTCATCCCATACCCACGTCCGGATACCCCACGGCAGCGGTCCGGCCGTCATATTCCGCGATGAGTTGCAAGAAAATCCGTAATAATTTCGGTATCGTTCCTCGCCCTTGGAAAGAGAGTCTGAAAAAAACCCTGAAACAGATCCTCTCTGAATAGCCGGAAATTTCTCCCCTGGATCACAGGAGACCGTGGAGGGACTTGGCACACCGGGATTTACCTGCAGGGGAACCGGCCGTTCGCCCCTGCAGGGTGACCCGAACAAATCGGGGGGATGATATGGTGACGATACTTCGGATGAGGGGGTGTGCACATTAGCCCATTCCGTGCTTGGGTCGTGTCACTGCCTTGTAGATCTCCATAACAGCCAAAATGACGGTGGCAAGACCAAGGCTGATCAGCCACTGATTCCAGGATACCGGTTGTGTTCCCAATAGAGACTGCATAGGTGGCAACAGCATGGCAAGGATATGAATGCCTTGAGCGGCCAGAACTCCTCCGATCAGCACGTAGTTGCGATGAAGCGGCACGAGGAAGGCGGAAACCGTCTCGGACCGGCAGTTAAACACATGCACGTTCTGGAGCAGCACCATGAGCAGCAGCACGCTGTTTCTCGCCGTCATCTCGTCCACGGACCGAAGTTCAATCAGCCAATACCATAACCCGAAAGCCAGCGCGCCGATCGTCAGTCCGGAGACAACGGTCTGGCTGATCATCCGGGCATCAAAGATGCTTTCGTTGGTCCGGCGGGGGCGTCGCTTCATGGCTCCCGGTTCTCCTCCCTCGAAGGCCAGCGCGACATCCTGGATGCCGTTGGTGACCAGGTTCAGCCACAGGAGTTGCACCGCCAGCAAGGGAATCGGCAGGCCGGCGGACACTGCCGCCACAAACATGAGCACTTCCGCCGCTCCGGTGGAAATCAACAGGTAAATCACCTTACGGACATTGTCATAGGCGAACCGGCCTTCCTCCACCCCGGCGACGATCGATGCAAAATTGTCATCCGTGACGATCATGGAACCTATCTCCTTGGCGACATCTGTTCCGGATCCCATGGCCACCCCGATATTGGCCCGCCGGAGAGCCGGAGCATCGTTCACGCCGTCACCGGTCACTGCCACAAACTCCCCGCGCCGGATCAAGACCTCCACGATTTCCAGTTTCTGGGTGGGAGAAACACGGGCAAACACATGGGTCGACGCCACCAGTTTTTCATAGGCCGGGCTGTCCGGAGTTCCGGATTCTTTTAATTCCCGCCCGGTAACGACCGGTTCCTCCCGTTCGGAAAGCCCCAATTCCGCAGCAATGGCGCCGGCGGTCTCCGGATGGTCGCCGGTGATCATCAAGACCCGGATGCCCGCCTCCCGGCAGGTTTGAACCGAATCAACGGCCTCCGGCCTCAAGGGATCGATGAATCCCACCAATCCCTGAAAGACCAGGTTGGACGGATTCGCCGTGGAATCGGTTTCTCCGCCGGCCACGGCCAATACCCGGAGACCTTTTCGGGCCATGGCCTCGGCTTGCGTATGGATGGCATCCCGATCCAGATCCACAATTTTTCCACCCGCACGCATCTGGTTGCAAAAATCCAGTATCTTTTCCACCGCACCCTTGGCAGCCGCAATCCGTTTGCCATCCGCTTCGTAATACACGGCTGAATATTGATTTTCCGATTCATACGGAATTTCATCGACAATGGAAAACCGATTCCGAATTGCCTCCGGGTCCATTCCCAGCTTGTATCCCATGGCCAGAAACGCCACATCCATGGCATCCCCCCGATGTTCCCATTTCCCGTTCTTTGGAAACAACTTCCCCTCGTTGGCCAAAATCGAGAGTTCGGCAACCCGCTCCAGTTCGTTTCGAAGCCCATCGTCCATGGAATTGCCGTCCTGTACCGCAGCCTCTCCTTCCCCGGAATAGCCTTCTCCGGTAAATACGACCCGACGGCCGTCCGGAAGAACCACCAGCCGCGCGGTCTGCTGATTGACCGTCAGGGTACCGGTTTTGTCACTCGCTATCACGGTGCAACTTCCCAGACTTTCCACGGCGGTCAGTTTTCGAACGATGACATGGCGACGGGACATCCGTTTGGTCGCGATGGAAAGAGCCACGGTCAGCGCGACCGGAAGCCCCTCGGGGATCGCCGAAACCGCCAGTGCCACCACCAAAAAGAAAATATCCCCGGCGCCATACCCCTGATACCGCAACAGTAGGGCGATACAGGCGCTGATCAACAGGACCAGGTTGCTGACATGGTGCACAAAGGTTTCCATCCGCACCACCAGTGGAGGCTTCCCTTCCTCGGATTGGGTGACTTTCTCGGCAATCAGCCCCACCTGCGTCTCCCGTCCGGTACCGACCACAATCCCAACCCCTCTGCCGGATATAATGCTGGATCCGGCAAAAACCATGTTGGTACGGTCCCCTACAACCGTTTCGGCCGGAAGTTCTCCGGTCTGTTTGACCGAAGCGAGGGATTCGCCTGTCAGAAACCTCTCATCCGATGTCAGGTTGTTGGCCTGAATCAGCCGCAGATCCGCCGGCACCTTGTCACCGGATTCGATCCGGACAATATCCCCCGGGACCACTTCTTCGGAGGGGATCATCCGCTCCGTTCCGCTTCTTTGAACAACCGCACGGATTTTTAAAAGCTGCTGGAGGCCGGCCGCGCTTTTTTCGGCCTGGAATTCCTGATATGCACCGAGACTGGTGTTCAAGATGATCACGACCAAAATGAAAACGGCGTCGGAGGCTTCTCCAATAATCAGGGACGCGACGGCGGCAGCCAACAGAATGTAGATCAGGGGATTTTTAATCTGGTGCAGGACAATTTCCCACCCGGTAAGGACCTTCCTGGATGGAAGGGTGTTTGGCCCGTAGTAACCCAGGCGCCTGGCGGCCTCCGGTTCCTCCAGCCCCTCGGGCCGGCTGTCCAGTTCTTCGAACACATCCCCTTCTTCCAGAGAATGCCAGGTTTCCTCACACATTCTGCAGCCGTGCTGTTTTTCCTTCATACCTTCCCCTTTTACCGGAGGACAACCTCCTGATTCCTCCTGAAATACTCAGGAGAATATGATTCCTTGCTCAGGCGGGAAATTCCCGGAGTGTCTCATGGATCCCTTTGTGCATTTCGTACCAGAACTCATAGGCAGTGCCATGAACATCCATCGCAAACCGGTCAATCCAGGCTTCCAGATCCGGATCAACCACACGGTCGATCGATTTTTTGTTTTTCAAAAAGGTATACACCAACTCCATGTTTCGTTCCGACTCCCAAAACACGGAGGCATTGCGGCTGGTGATCCGGCTGGCAGTCAGCCGGATCGACTGCAAAAACGCCTCTTTTTTTCCGAAAAGCCGCTCGATGACCTCGGGCATCATGGTTTCCGCCCATGCCCGATGAAAGCGGCAGATCCCCAAGTTGTCCAGAATCAGTTCCTGAATCATCCGGCGGGCGTTTTGACGGCCCAACTCCCGAGGAGAAAGAAAATCCCTCCCATACACCATGTAGTATTTTCCCATGATGGCCATGGGAGAGAGAACACCCGGCGTCCAGTACTGGTTGGGCACCATCCAGCCCTGGCGTGCGAAGGCATTGTACACAAACCGGTCCATGACGGCTCTCCCCTTTTCCCGCGCCAGTTTTCGGGCCCATTTCCGGGCACCGAATTGGAGGGGAACGGCTCCTTCGGGATCCGCCATCCAGTCGATCAATGCGATTCCCAACTCGGCGTTATTCAGGGAATCGCCCACTACATCGAAGCCGGACAAATCCCACCGGGGAGGATGGGCAACCCCTAGTTCCCCGGGCTGGATCAGGCCGGTATCCAGGCAATCCATCAGCCAGGAAAGAATTCCGCCAAGGGAAATGGCATCGAACCCCATGGTATCCGCATGGTGGTTAAGCCGTTCCGCGGCACGCTGATCAAAGATTCCGCATAAGGGCCCCATGGTCTGATACGGTTCATAGTCCTTTTTATACGGGCCATGCATTTTCTTGCAGACCGCCACACAAGGTTCCCCACAATTCCGTTGTTGTCTGGTTTGGATTGTCTCCTCGTTGAATTGCTTGAGATAATGGTTCCGGATGAAGCGTTCGTGAAGATCCTGGCGCTCTTCCAGTGTCCAGTGAATCGTTCGGTAATTGAATGCCAGAATGTCGCCGTTCATGGAAGCGTAATTGGATCCGAAAGTTCCGCCCGTCTGGAACGCCGGATCATACCGATATTTGGTGGTGGCCTCCAGATCCTTGGCCGCCATCCGCTGGTTGAATTTATCCTGGAACCACTGATCGGCCACCGAACGGTCCTGGAAATCCTCGGTGATATGGGTACCGCCATAGATGATCCCCACGAGGCCATGCTCCTGTAACAGCTTGCTGCCGAACCCGCCCCGCCCCGCCCACGTATCCACATGGGTCAGATTTCCTTTCCGAATGGGAGCGGAGGCGACAGCACCGAAATCCGAGCAGGCGGATGCCGGCCCCACCGCCAGAAC
>CAZTKB010000059.1:0-13876 GCA_964614125.1 uncultured Desulfobacterales bacterium
TGAAACATCACTTGATTACCATTTTTTTCTTGACGAATGCTATGGTAAAGAGTACAAAAAAACCGAATGAGTACTCAGTCTAAAAAAGTTCAACGGAGTTTCCATGAAAAAAAAGGAAAAAATTCTGCAGGCAGCCACCTATCTGTTCTCCCGCAAAGGTTTCCGGGAGACTTCAATGGCCGAACTGTCCAAAATGACCGGCGCCGCCGAGGGAACGATCTTTTACCATTTCCGAACCAAGCAGGATATTTTTTTGACCATCCTGCGGAACCTCAAAGACGATATTCTGCCGGAGTTCGAGCGGTATCGGTCGGAAAAATCATTTCCCACCGGCTTGGACATGGTGGAAGGAGCGGTGTCTTTCTATTTGTACATGGCCGGAATCAAGGAAGACCTTTTTGCCATCCTTCACCAGCGGTATCCGTATGAACTGGCGGAGGCCAGTCCGGAATGCCGGTCCATTTTGGAGTCGGTGTACGAAGGGTTTGTCGATATTTTCGAACAGGCGATCGTCACCGGAAAACAGGATGGTTCCATCGGAGACGTGCCTGCCCGGAAATCCGCCCTGATTCTGTTTTCCCTTGCGGACAGCCTGGTGCGGTTCCGCATGTATCATCTGTATGATGTCGGAGCATTGTATAACGAGGTGATCGCCTCCTGCAGGCGAATGTTGGAAAGGGTCGCGGAATGATTAAACGGATATTTCCATTTCTGGAGTGGTTTGCGGGATATAATGCGTCTGCGCTGCGGGCCGATGCCATATCGGGCCTGACCGTGGCATTGGTGTTGATTCCCCAGTCCATGGCTTATGCGCAATTGGCCGGCCTTCCCGCGTATTATGGGTTGTATGCCTCGTTTCTGCCGCCCATGATCGCATCCTTGTTTGGATCCAGCCGGCAGTTGGCCACCGGTCCTGTTGCCGTGGTTTCTTTAATGACATCGGCGTCTCTTGAGCCTCTGGCTACGGCGGGAAGTGAAGGGTATATCGCCTACGCGATTCTGCTGGCGCTGATGGTGGGAATTTTCCAGCTGTCATTGGGTATACTTCGGTTGGGACTGGTGGTGAACTTTCTGTCCCATCCGGTGGTCAACGGATTTACCAATGCGGCGGCTATTATCATCGCGACATCCCAACTTTCCAAGATGTTCGGGGTGAATGTCGATAGCTCCCCACACCATTATGAAACGGTCATTCAGGTCGTCAAGGCCGCCTTGCACTATACCCATTGGCCCACCTTTTCCCTGGGGGTTCTGGCCTTCGTGATCATGTACGGTCTCAAACGGATCGCTCCCCGGATTCCGAACGTTCTGGTCGCGGTGGTCATTACCACCACCATTTCCTGGTTAATCGGGTTTGAACACAACGAAACCGCCGGCATCGAAGCTCTTCGGCACTCGGAGACCGTCGACCGAATTCAGCGCTTCAACGCCGCCACCAACGGGCTGATCCCCTTGGCGGAAAGCCGGACCCGGACTTCGAAAGCCCTGGAGGAAGCCCGGGAATCCGGGGATCCCATCGCCATCCTGAACGCCGAACATGCCGACCGCCTCATCCAGACCCGGAGCGAAATGTTGAAAGAAGAGGCGCACCTTCATCGGGAGGAGGTCCGCCAATCGCTGTTTCATGCGGTGATGGAGGATAACGGCCGGCGGGTCTTTGTTCCGGTGGGAGAGTCGGAAGGCCGTTCGAGCGACGGCCGGATCTGGCGGATCAAAATCGGCAACAAAGCGATCGATACCGGGAAAATGACTTGGATCGGGGGCGGGGAAGTGGTCGGAACGGTCCCCAAGGGGCTGCCTTCCTTTGGAATCCCCAAAATTAACTTTTCCGTCATGATCAATTTATTCCCCTATGCGGCTATCATTTCCTTGCTTGGTTTTATGGAAGCGATTTCCATTGCCAAGGCCATGGCGGCCAAAACCGGCCAGCGATTGGATCCGAATCAGGAATTGATCGGACAGGGTTTGGCCAATCTGCTGGGGGCCATCGGAAAAAGCTACCCGATATCCGGGTCTTTTTCGCGATCCGCCGTCAATCTCCAGGCCGGAGCAGAGACCGGGATGTCCAGTGTGTTCACCGGAATCACGGTGGTGATCGCCTTGCTGTTTTTCACTCCACTTCTGTACCATCTGCCTCAATCTGTTTTGGCTGCCGTCATCATGATGGCGGTGATCGGCCTGATCAATATATCGGGTTTTGTCCATGCCTGGGAAGCCCAGTGGTATGACGGTGCCATTTCGGTTCTGTCGTTTCTGTGTACCTTGTGGTTCGCGCCGCACCTGGACAAGGGGATCATGGTGGGGGTGTTGCTGTGCCTCATGGTTTTCCTGTACAAGAGCATGCGGCCGACCGTGGCCTCTCTGGCCCGGCATGAAGATGAGGCGCTTCGGTGCGCCACCACCCACGGTCTGCAGCAATGCCGGTATATTTCCCTCATTCGGTTCGACGGACCCCTGTTTTTTGCCAACTCCAGCTATCTGGAGGACAAAATCACCGATTTGATGCGGGAAAAAAAGTCTCTTCGTCATATTTTGCTTGTTTCCAACGGAATAAATGATATGGATGCATCCGGAGAGGAGACCCTGTCCTTGCTGGTGCAGCGCATCCGCAGTGCGGGGGTGGATATTTCTTTCAGTGGGGTTAATGAAACCGTGATGAAGGTTTTGAAGCGCACCCATCTGCTGGCCAAGATTGGAGGGGATCATATTTTCCCGACCATGGAAAAAGCCATTCAAACAATTCATCCATCGGCGCATGAGAACAGTGACGAGGAAAACTGCCCGCTTCAGACGGTTTGCCGGCTGATTCCCGAAACAATATCATGATAAGTGAGGATATCGATGTCTGTCATTTCTATTTTTCACGGATTATATTGTCAGGAAGAGCCTGTTGTGACAGGAGCAGCCGAAAAAACCGGATTCCGCGTCATCCGGGATTCGGATATCGTTCGGGCCGCGAGCCGGAAATCCGGAATCACGGAGGATCGGATATCCCGGACATTTTCCTCCCATGTGTCTATTTTTAATCCATTCACCCATGAAAAGGAAAAGTCTTTGGCCTATCTGAGGCTTGCTGTCGCGGAAATGCTCTCCCAGGACAGGTTGTTGATCGAAGGCTTTGGGAGCCACCTGATTCCATCCGGTATTACGCATGTACTGCGGGTTTGTCTGATTGCCGACATGCCTTTCCGGATTGCGGAGGCGGCAAAGGAGGGGATTGCGGAAAAGGATGCGGCCCGTATCATTCGGAAAGGCGACGAGGACCGGTCTGCCTGGAGCCGAATGTTTCATGACGAGGCGGATCCGTGGGAACCATCACTGTATGATATCGTCATTCCAAGGGGAAAGATTTCGGTTTCCGGAGCAATCGATCTGATCGCAGCGAATATCAAGAAAGATGTTCTCACCCCTACACCGGAATCCCGTGCCCGGGTGGCGGATTTTCTTCTTCAGGCCCAGGTGGAAGTCGCGCTGGCAGGGGAGGGGCATAATGTGGATGTTTCCGTGACCGGAGGCGCAGTGACGTTGACCATCAACAAACACGTGCTTATGCTGAGCCGCCTGGAACAGGAACTGAAAACTTTCACCTCCCGGCTTCCTGGCGTTACCAACGTCGAGACACGGGTGGGAAAAGATTTTCACCAGTCCGATATTTATCGAAAATATGATTTTCAGACCCCCTCCAAGGTTCTTCTGGTCGATGACGAGAGGGAATTTGTCCAGACGTTGTCCGAGAGGCTGACTATGCGGGATATGGGGTCCGCGATCGCCTATGATGGGGAATCCGCACTCAAAATGGCCCGGGAAGAGGAACCGGAGGTCATGATTCTGGACTTGAAGATGCCGGGAATCGACGGGATCGAAGTGTTGCGCCGGATCAAGGAAACACAGCCTCACATCGAGGTGATCATCCTCACCGGGCACGGTTCCGAGGCTGACCGGCGGCAATGCATGGAAATGGGAGCCTTTGCCTATCTTCAGAAGCCGGTGGATATCGAGCTGTTGAGCGAAACCCTGCGAAAAGCCAACGAAAAGATCCATGGGAAACCGTGAGAGGCCGGATATGCGCCGATTTAAACCCCGGTTCTGGGATCATCACGATCTGTCCGCCGGTCCGTTTCGGCCATTGTTCAACTTCCGGCTGATCTGGAAACAGTCGGCGTTTCTGATGATCACGGTCGCGCTGCTGCCCCTGTTGTTTCTGGCTGCGACGGACTACAATGTGACGAAACATTCGGTCGAGTCTGAAAATTTGCTCCGGGCTTCCCGGCTGGTATCCAATACCCGGCGTTCGTTGTCCTTTTTTCTGGACGAACGCAAATTTGCTTTGGAATTCATCATTCAGGACAACACCTTTGAGAGTTTGGCGGATCCGGAACGCCTGGATCAAATTCTGAAAAACCTCAAGGCCGGGCTCGGGGAATGGTCGGATCTGGAACTGATCGATCATACGGGAACCCCTCGAAACTACGCCGGGCCGCATCCGCCCAAAGGGGTGAATTACGGCAACCAGCCGTGGTATCAGGACGCGATGCAGAACGGGTCCAACATCAGCGATGTGTTCATGGGGTTCCGGAACGCCCCCCACCTGGTCATCGCGGTCCGGCGATCCGACACCCACGGACACCCGTTCATCCTGCGGGCCTCACTGGATATCGAACGGCTGACGGAACTGATGTCGACTCTGGAAGTGAGCGGTCAGGGAGATGCCTTCATCATCAATCGGAAGGGGATTCTGCAGACGCCTTCCCGTCATTACGGCCATATCCTTGAAATGATCCCGTTTGCGGTTCCCGAGCCCAGCCTGGAAACTCGGGTTCAGGAAGGCCGCGATCAGGCGAATCGGCAGGTGGTCATCGGATATGCCTATATCACCGGGACCCCGTTCATTCTGATGGTGGTCAAGCAGAAAATGGATCTGATGAAACCCTGGTACAACACCCGGATGAAGCTGTTGTTTTTTCTTTCGGCCAGTATCATGATCATTCTCATTGTGGTGGTGGGGGTTTCCACCTATTTGGTCAACAATATCTATATCGCGGACCAGAAACGGGTCATGACTCTCCACCAGGCGGAATACAACAACAAGCTGGCTTCCATCGGGCGGCTGGCAGCCGGTGTCGCGCACGAAATCAACAATCCGCTGGCGATCATCAACGAAAAGGCCGGCATGATTCAGGACCTGTTCACTCTCCGAAAGGAATACGCCGGTGACACCCGGTTAATCGGACTGGTGCAGGCGATCATCGTCTCGGTGGAGCGATGTGCGGCGATCACCCGGCGTCTGCTCAATTTTGCCCGACACATTGAGGTGAATGTCCAGAAAGTGAATCTCCGCAGTATCATTGAGGATGTGTTGGGGTTTCAGATTCGGGAGGCCGAATATCGAAGCATTCAGGTCACCGTCGATATCGCCAATGAGATTCCGGAGTTTGTCAGCGACCGGGGAAAATTGCAGCAGATATTT
The DNA here is from genome assembly GCA_964614125.1 of uncultured Desulfobacterales bacterium. Lineage (GTDB taxonomy): Bacteria > Desulfobacterota > Desulfobacteria > Desulfobacterales > Desulfatirhabdiaceae > UBA4064. The sequence goes on from CAZTKB010000059.1 coordinate 5,468, forward strand.
CTGAATCTGATCAACAATGCGTTTGCCGCGATGCAAGAGGGGGGACGTCTTGTTGTCCAGGCTCGGCTGTCCGAATCCGGCTCCCGGGTCGAGGTTTCCATCAGCGATGATGGATGCGGCATATCGGAAACGGATCTCAAGCGCATTTTCGAGCCTTTCTTCACGACCAAAAGCGGAACCGGAGGGACCGGGCTGGGACTGTCCATCACCTATGGACTGGTTCAGGAACTGGGGGGGGATATCCGGGTGCAAAGCACCATCGGAAAAGGTACCACGTTTTTCGTGACGCTTCCCCTGAACTTTAGCGGAAAAAAAGGAGAATCATCCCATGCGGGTACTGCTGGTTGACGACGAGCAGGAACTGGTGTCCACCTTGGCGGAACGTCTTGTGATGCGGGATATTGACGCTTCCTGGGTGACCTCCGGCGCGGAGGCGATTCAGATAGTGGATCAAGAGGATTTCGATGTCGCAGTGTTGGATGTGAAATTGCCCGGAATGAACGGGTTGGAGCTCAAAAGAAGGTTGAAAAGCCGAAAACCGGCTTTGCAATTCATCTTTCTGACAGGTCACGGCTCTGAGGAAGATTATCTGGCCGGTGCGGCGGAGACCGGAAATGATTACTATCTGGTAAAGCCGGTTCAGATCGATGTGTTGCTGAAAAAGCTGCATGAAATAACCCAGACAGGAGAACGCCGATGACCCGGGATCTATCCGAGGCAGGGGAGTGCGGCCTGATGTTTTTTGGATGCATGTCCGCGTCTATTTCTCATGAAATCAAAAATTCTCTGGCTATCATTGGTGAAAATGCCGGTTTGCTGGAAGATATCGTTGTCATGTCGGAAAAGGGGGTTCCGATTAACCCCGAACGGTTGAAACGGATATCCACCGGGATCCAGAATCAGGTCCGGCGCGCGGATGATATCATTCGCAAGATGAACCGGTTTGCTCACAGCATTGATGACCCGATCCGGCAGGTGGATCTGGGGGAGATGCTCGGTTTTTCCTGCAGCCTGGCGGAGCGGTTGGTTTCTTTGAAAGGGGTGTCATTGCAGGTTTTGGCTGGAGAACCTCCTGTCCGGATTGCGACACGGCCTTTTTTTCTGGAAAACGTGGTATGGCTCTGTCTCAAGCATATCGCCGGAGCCGGTGGAGGAAATCATCAGTTGGAACTGTCAGTCCAGAGACTGGAGAACGAAGCGGTCATCTGTTTCCGGATTCGCGACGGCGTCCAATTATCGGATATCTTACCGGATATCGAGACAGAGAGCCGCCCCGTCCTTCCTCTTTTGCAGGCTTGTCTGACGGCGGATGCGGAGCATCATCAGATATGTCTCCGGCTGCCGCAGCGGATCGAAGGGGAAGATGAATAAATCGGTTGGAAATCAAGGAGGACACCATGACGGAAAAAGTATTGTTGATCGATGATGAAAAAGATTTTCTGGAGATCATGTCCGAAAGGATGAAAACCCGGGAAATCGATGTCACCACGGCCGAATCGGCTGTGGAGGCATTAAAAAAAGTGGAAGAGGAGTCGTATGACGCGATTATTTTGGATTTGCAGATGCCGGAAATGGATGGCCTGGAAGCACTGAAAATTTTAAAATCCAAAAAACCGGAACTGCAGATCATTCTGTTGACCGGCCATGCGACCGTGGAAAAAGGTGTGGAGGCCATGAAACTGGGTGCCATGGATCTGATGGAAAAACCCGCCGATTTAAAGATTCTCACCGAAAAAATCCGGAAAGCGCACGTGAAAAAGATGATCCTGGTGGAAAAACAGACCGAGGAAAAAATCCGGAATATCATTGGTGCCAAAGCCTGGTAGCGGCGTAGGGCGGTTCCAAGGGCTAGAGTCGGTAGACGACCGGTGTTTCGCTGGCATCGATTTCGATCGCCAAGGTGTCACCGGTTTTGAATCCCAGTTTCTTGAACCGTGTTACGATATCCCGGTGTTTTTCGAACCGCCAGTAAGCCATCCAGATGGGGTTTCGGACCGTGTCGATGCCATATGCATCATGACTGCACAGCTTGATATGGATTCGTTCTTTGGCGATGATGGTGTCAGCCTCTCCCAGGAAATGGTCGACGGCGTAGGCGTAGCGGTTCAATGCCCGGGAGAGGATCTGCTGCTTTTCCGGGGTTTCGTCGAGATAATGGTTGGCGACCTGGTACAGCTCATCCGGAACCTTAATGGAAAGGCCCAACACGGCGAAACGTTCATGTCGCAGCGCGAAGTCCTCCAGCTCTTTTTCCCGGGCCGTCATTAAATTTTCGATGTCCCGGATGGTGGGAACCGGCCCCTCGCAGCCTAACACCATGTCCTCGCATTTTCCAATCAGCCGGATATACAGGGACTGGTTGTCCATCACGAACACGGTACGTTCCCGGTAGTTGCGGCGTTTGCGGATTCGGCGGATGCCGTCCAGGTGGACCGCCCGTTCGCTTTCCCGTTGATCCAGCCATTCAAATGCAGAGATGTTTTTGGCCTGCACGACGAATATTTCGTTTTCGTTGGAGAGAATGTATTCGATTTCGCATGGAAAGCCCAGACATGTCTGGATCTCTTCGGACATGTCCAGCAGTTTCCGGTCATGCGGGGTACCGGTGATGAAGGGGTCGCTTTGAACTTTGTGCAGCGGATTTTTGCAGTATCCGAATTCCCAGTGGTCTGCGATTTTTTTGGCCATCACACTGCTGCCCTCGATAAAGGGCATCACCAGGATCCCCATGTCCCCCGGATCGATAGAGGGTGAGTTGTTGAATTTCTGTTGGCGAAGGATGCTCAGCCGCTTATCCGTCTCAGCCAGTTTGATCATGCGTCGGCGCGCGTACAGGATTCCCCCCAAATCCGCGTAGGTACTGAGGGAGTCGAAGGTTCCGCCCTTGTAGGCGTCTTCCAGCGGATGAGCACTTCGGGCGATGATTTTGTAACTTTCCCGGTGGTTTCGTAAAAAAATCTCCAGCCCCTCGAAATCCTCTTCCTCGAAATCCGATGCCGACACATAGATGAAATCCGGGACCCGGAATCCGCATTTCTTCAATCGGTCCAGATGCCTGACTTTTTCCGGCAAATACTCGGCCATGAAAAAACCTCCTGTGCTGTGGGTCAGCGGCTTGAAATACCCTTCCAGACTTCTTCCTCCAGCCATTGAAATACCCGGTCGCCGCTGATGGCTTCTTTTGGCGGTGTTTTCACCATCTCCTGAAATTTCTCTCCGTCTTCCCGGGATCCGTCGGTGAAGGTGTAGGGAATGAGAAGAATTCGATGATGCATCATGTCATATACCAGAACCGGTCCGATTTCCTGGCGGCCGCCCGGCCCTGTTCGGAACTTTCCCAGTGCGAGACAGTGTTCCGGCGCGAAGGAAGCGGGTACCGCCCGGTAATCCAGAAGCTCTGCGAACAGCGTCACCGCCTCCTCGACACCGGGGCGGTAACCACCGGACAGTGACGCTCTTCCGTCCTCTGAAATTTCTTCCAGCCCGGATTCCGTGATTTGCAGATCGAGGGTTTGGATGCATTCCTGGTGGAGGCGGTCCACGGACCGGGCCTTTTTGGAGATCACCACATCTTTGTCGTTTAAAATCCGAATGGCGTTTCGGATACTGATCATCTCTTTGATCGTGGGGCTTTTCCGCAGGGCGATGTCATCCACCGTCGTACGGTAATAGGCCAGATCGTTGTCCAGGACCAGGATATCCGGTGGGGAGGATGACGAAGGAGGCAGATACAGATCCAAGTCCCGTTCCTGTTTCCGGGTGTACCCGGCAATGGCCAGGAGTTCACGAACCGAATCCTTGTCCACTTTTCCGGGGGAGTCCATGGTTCCGAAGGAACGGAGGATGGTGTGGGCCAATCGGTCGATGGATCTTTTTTTCAGCAGGTTTTGTTTCAGGCTCATAAGGCCTCCAATTCCAGATTGTCTCTTTCCATTCCACCTGGCTTCTGATATAGATTCACGATTGTTCATACCTCATTTCATCGTTCAAGAAAAGGATGTTTTTATGAATGAATTCGTAACCATTCAATACGGGGACCAGACGATCCGGCTTCCGGTCGTGATCGGCACCGAAGGCGAAAAGGCCATTGACATTTCCGAGTTGCGCAAACGAACCGGGCTGATCACCCTGGATCCGGGCTATGCAAACACCGGCAGTTGCCAAAGTGCCATTACCTATATGGACGGAGAAAAGGGAATCCTCCGGTATCGGGGAATTCCGGTGGATGAACTGGCGGAACATTCCATTTTCACGGAAACCGCCTATCTGCTGATTACCGGAGAATTGCCGACACGGCAGCAATTAAATGAATTTTCGGTCATGCTGAACGACAACTCTCTGATCCATGAAGATATGCAGTTCTTTTTTCAGAATTTTCCCCGGGCTTCCCATCCCATGGGAATTCTTTCCGCCATGGTGACGGCTTTGCGAAGTTTTTATCCGGAGTACCGGATCGACCAGGAGGAAGAGCTGAAACAGACGGTGACCCGGCTGTTGTCCAAGGTTCGGACCCTGTCGGCCATGTCCTATAAAATCAGTCGGGGGCACAAAGTGATCTATCCCCGGCCGGATCTGACATATTGCGCCAATTTTTTGAACATGATGTTCGATAACCCGGTCAAACCTTACCAGATCGATGAAACACTGGTGCATGCCCTGAATGTATTCTGGATTCTTCATGCGGATCATGAGCAGAACTGTTCCACCTCGACGGTTCGCATGGTGGGAAGCGGACGGGTCAATCTCTATGCCGCGATCAGCGCAGGTGTGGCGGCCTTGTGGGGACCGCTGCACGGGGGGGCCAACCAGGCGGTGATCGAAATGCTGGAAAAGATCCAAAAATCCGGAGAGGGTGTCCGGAAAGCCGTTCTCCGGGCCAAAGACAAGCAGGATCCGTTTCGATTGATGGGCTTTGGACATCGGGTATACAAGACATTTGATCCCCGGGCCGTGATCATGAAAAAAATGTGCGATGATGTGCTAAGAAAACTGCGGATCTCGGATCCTCTGCTGGATATCGCCAAAGAACTGGAGGAGACGGCGCTTCAGGACGATTATTTTGTAGAACACCACCTCTATCCGAACATCGATTTTTACAGCGGGATCGTGTTGCGGGCCATGGGGATTCCGACCAGCATGTTCACCGTCATGTTTGCTATCGGCCGCCTGCCGGGGTGGATCGCACAATGGAAGGAGAGCCTGGACGATCCGGATTGGAAATTGAGCCGTCCCCGGCAAATCTATGTCGGGCCGAATCTGAGACACTATGTGCCCATGGAGCGTCGTTGAATCTCTGTTTCCCGCCCGGAGAAGCCGAATTCCGGGCGGGGGCCGGTGATCAGTAGTTCCAATCTAAAGTCAGGAACAGGTCGCTGGAGGACGGCTGCAAGAAAGAGGGAGTGGTGTCGGAGAAACCTTCGGATCGGACATCATGTTTGCCCATAATGGAGAACTGAAGGTTGTGCGTCAGATGGATTCCCAATTTGACCGCCATATCCAGCGAACTCAGCATGTCGTCGGGTGTGGAAAGGCTGGCGAGTTCCTCCTGATCCGAATAGTGGAGAGACATGGCCAGGGACCAACGGTTATGCAAGGGGGATAACAGGGTGTTGAGGCCGAAGGTTCGTTTGGGGACATCCAAGACCGGCATGTTTTCGGAGGTGTAATCGAAATAGGTGATGGACGGCGTGATGCTGATCCAGCTGCTGGGACGGATATCTCCGGCCAGCCGTATTCCCTGCCGATCAGCCTTGGGTCCTGAAAACCCCCCGTACCGGTAGCTCATGTACGTAGAGAAAGGGTCCAGGCCCGGGCGCCACGCGGTGGAGACGTCAAAGGTTTCGTGTATGGTGCTCAAGTTGACCTGAAATCCGGTGGACAGGGTTTGACCGTAGCCGATCTCGTAGAAATGCAGCCGATGGCTGTCCGATTCCCGCACGTTGCAGGAATTGTCGTCAAGAAGGGCGGAATCGGTTTTAGAGAAAGTGGGAAATGCCGATCGGAACTCGTCCCGGGCATAACCGGTGATGGTTCCTCTGTCGCGGATGGGAATTTCCAGCGAGCCTTCCAGGCGGATTTCATCAAAACCAGGTTCGGGGTTCAGGGCCATATGGCGCTTGGAGCCGACAAATCTGGTTTTCCAGTATCGGTCGTCCAGATTGGATACGGTCACGCCCTGGCTGCTGCTGGCATGAATAAACTGCCCGTCGGACAGGTACACCCCGACATGGTTGACACGTTTCCGCTTTTTGTTGGCAAAGAAAATCAGATCGCCCGGCTGTAATTCCTCATCGTCAATCTTGCGGAGCGCGGAAAATTTGTATTGTTGAATCGAGTTGTGGGGTAATTCGATGCCGAAGAGGCTGGAATAGACTTTTCTGGCGAATCCGGAGCAATCCATCCCTTTTCGGGAATTACCGCCCTTGCGATAAGGGATTCCCAGGTATTCTTTGACTTCATTTTCAAATTTCTCATCCGTCAATCCGAAGGAGGAGAGCGGCGAGTCAAAAGGACTTTCATCCCCAAACACCGGGGAAGCCGCCATGGCGAAGAAAACACAGCAAACAATCCAGAGGACGCTGGGAACAACCGAATAGTCTCGAGTCTGTTGTTGCATGGTTCGTTCGTCGGTGATGGAATCGTCATGTGACACGCGGCGGGTGTCGTAGGCAGGACGCTGACCGCGATGTCATCAGGCGCTGGACAGGATTCCTTGTTATTATTAATTAATTCATAATGATACCCATAATTACCCACGGTGTGGGCAACGATAGGAAAACGATGTCGACCGGAAAAAAAGTTGAAAACGGTATGGGAATAGACTATTTGATGTGCCCTTGTCAACCCCCAATCAAGGGTAAACATCATGGATAACCCAATGCCGGCTCCATCCCGGGAAGATGTTTTTCCGGCATACCGCCAGGAATGGACGGTTCTGCCGGAACACATCGATCGAAACGGTCATGTTAACAATGTAATATATGTACAGTGGATGCAGGACATCGCAGTCCGGCATTCCGAGTCATCCGGATGCGGAGAGGCGACTCGGAAGGCGGGAGCCTTATGGGTGGTCCGATCCCACTGGATCGGTTACCATCGTCCGGCGTTTCCGGGAGACCGGATCGTTGCAACCACCTGGGTCTGTAATTTCCGCCGGGCGTTGTCGTTACGAAAGTACCGATTCGAACGGGCCGGGGACCGGGTGCTTTTGGCTACCGGAGAGACGGACTGGGTGTTTGTGGATAGTGTGACGGGACGGCCTCGGGTCATTCCGGATGCAGTACGAAAGGCGTTCGGATCGTTGCCGGAGGATCAGGAGGCCTGACCCGAGAGGACATGCCTGTCTGGGATAAAACAGGTGAAAGATCCCTGGAAAACACAGTCATCCCCACGGAGGACCCGGACGGACACCGGGTGTTTTTTGCCTTCCACAGGGTGTACCGAAGCTTCTGCGATCACCGTTTCTCCGGCCCGAACCGGTTTCAGAAACCGGACTTCCGCGGATCCAAGCACCACATTGGGGTGGTTGACGGCGATCATGGCTGCGTAATCGGCGGTTCCAAAAATAAAACCACCGTGGACCAGCCCACTTTCATCCACGGCCATCTGGGGGGTTGTCAAAAGACGTACCCGGCTGAATCCCGGTTCCACCGATTCCGCCGAACCTACCCAAGCTGCCTCCACGTGCCGGTGTGTCTGAATGTCCATTGTTCCATCTCCCAGGCGGTTGGTTAAAATTCGCTCACATCCCCCAATCCCACCCGGATAATCTCCGGCACGTCCTGGATCAGGGAAATGACGCTGGATGGTTTTCCGGGAACCACTCCTCCCGCGATGACCAAATCCAGACGGTTGCCGAAATGGTCGTGAAGAAGGGAGGGATCATGAAAGATTTCTCCTTCCGAGGTGGTGGCACTGGTCGAGAGGATGGGGTTTCCCAGTTTTTTGACGAGTTCGATGCAGATCGCATGGTCCGGTACTCGAATCCCGGCAGTTTTCCGCCGGGTCAGCATCATTTTGGGCACCAGCCTGGACCCTTCCAGAATGAAGGTGTATGGACCGGGCAGGAGTCGCCGCATGGTTTTGTAGGCGTAGTTGGACACCTTGGCAAAGTCGCTGATATGTTTCAAATCCGAGCAGATGAAGCTGAAGGGTTTTCCGGGGTCCCGCTGCTTGATCTGATAGATTTTCTGGATGGCCTTTTTGTTCATGATGTCGCATCCGATACCATAAAAGGTATCGGTCGGATAGGCGATGACGCCTCCGTTTTGCAGCACCGAAACGACTCGGTCGATGAGCCGCGGCTGGGGATTGATGGGATTGATATGAATCAGCATGGTTGCCTATGTAGTATGATCCCGCTCGGTTGTCAAGGCGGAGTAATGGAGAAAGGCGGGACAGGCTGCCCCT
>CAZTKB010000060.1:0-13874 GCA_964614125.1 uncultured Desulfobacterales bacterium
GCATCCGAGTTCTTTTCCCAAAGAAAGCGGGATCGGTCGCCCCGGGACGGCGGGCAATTTCGCCGTTTGCCAAGCAGACAGTCCGGTCTACAATCCAGTGCCGCATCCGAGTTCTTTTCCCAGGGAAAACGAGATAGGTCAGCCCGGGACGGCGGGCAATTTCGCCGAACAGCTGACAATTCGGAAAATCGGGATCGCCCAACCACTGGACGGCGTGCAATTCCTCCGTCTCCACCCTGTTGGATCAAACGAGTGCGCTCGAATCATTCCGGAAAGGTTTTTTCTCCCCCTGAAAATTTTTTTCCATCCCCTCCATTGCGCTTTCCATGAGAGGCAAGCCCAATCATGAGAATCATCCTATAATTCATGTTGTTTATTTTAAATATGAACGATGTTCATTTATTGGCATACACCTTGCTCGTCTTTCCTACGGAATCAGAAATCCTATCAGAGTTTTTTCCGTGTCGTCGCTGCGTATAGTGCCATGTTCGTCACTCATCATCATCTTCAGAAAGGAGTTTGCGTCATGAAAGAACCGACCAGTAGGCTACAGCACCATGTGTTTGTCATCTCATTCTGGGTTCTTGCTGTCCTTACCTGGTGTCCGATCGGTTACGGCGGATACGGTCCGGTTTCTCGGATTTTTGGTATGCCCTCATGGGCCGCCATCGCCCTTCTGATTGGGTTTTTCCTTTTTGTCCTGGAATGGGTCTACCTGTTCCTCACGGATAACGCCCTGACAGATGAAAAGCTGTTTACCATGTTGAAATCCATGGAACCCAAAGAATCTGCAAAGGAGAAACAATCATGACCGCCATGGTGATCATTACCGGAATCTGTCTGGTTTCCGTTTTGCTAAGCTACATCGCTTTCCGCAAAGGCTTCACCCGCAACGCGGACGATTATTTCGTTGCCGGATCCAGCTTGGGATATTTTGTATTAATCTTCAGCCTTTTGGCTTCTTTTCTCAGCGCGTTTTCCATGTTCGGCATGGCCAGCCTGGGATACCGAACCGGATTTGGATCTCTGTTCGTACTGACTGTGAACCTCGTACCCCTTGGTTTTCTTTGGTATTTCATGCACCGAAAAACCTTGATTCTGGGTAGAGCGCGCCACTGGATGTCCATGGGAGCTCCGTTCGGGGAACGCTACGGGAAAACGATGCGGGCACTGATCCCAATAGTCGTACTGATGGCTTCCATACCCTATCTGGTCGCTCAGATCCAAGGAATCGGGGTCATGGTGGAAGCCATGACCGAAGGGATGATCTCTTATAAGGTCGGATTATTTTTCGTACCGCTTTTCATCGCCGCTTATCTGATGATGGGCGGAATGAAAGGATCAGCCTGGGTGAATACTGTACAGGGAATTTTTTTCACCGTCATGGTATTCATCCTTTTTTTTGCCGTCATGGCCAAAAACGGCGGATTTATGCCGACCATGGATATGGTGTTCGAGAAACACCCGGAATTGTTTGAGTTGGGATGGAACAACGGTAAAGTGTGGAGTTTTCCAATGATTTTCGGGTTTTCCACCGCAATGTGCCTCGGTTGCGTCTGTTTCCCCCAGCCATATATGCACTCCTATTCCAGCCGATCGGTTCGCGGATTCAAGGCGATGTTTCTGGCCTTCGGAGGAATCTGCCTCGTGATTATCACCATGCCGACCCTGATCGGCATTGCCTCCCGGGTGATCGTCCCCAAATTGGCCGGGGTGGAAGCAGACAAGGTGTTTGGTATGGTCGCGAGCCTGAGTATGCCCAACTGGCTGGCCGCCATGGCGGTTGCAGGGGGCTTTACCGCCGCCATGTCCACGGTCAACGGCCTGGTTTTCGGAAACGCGACGAATATCGCCGTGGACCTGTTTAAAACCGTCCGCCCTGAAACGACCCAACCCCAGTTGGTTCGGATCGCCCGAATCGGGGTTGCGGCCATCATGGCGGTTTGCACCTGGATCGCCTGGGACCCGAAAACTCCGGTAGCCGAGCTTTCCGTCATCGCTTTTGGAATGGTCGCCGTCACCATCTTCCCCTTGTGGGGAGCTTATTTCTGGAAACGCGCGACAACCGCCGGCGCTATCGCCTCCACCGTAGGAGGAGCTGGACTCACTTTGGTTTTCTTTTTCGTCAGCGGAAAAGGTGTCATCCTGTCTCCACAGTCGGCGTTTTTCAACCTGAACGGTTTTCTGGTTTCCCTGATTTTCGCCGGAGTCCTCTTTGTGGGCGTCAGCCTGGCTACCAAACCCGGCTCGGTGGAACAGAGAAGCCTGGCCATTTTCTTTCATCCCGCCTTGGAAGGAAACGGAAACACGACCGTCCAACCGCTGGGCAATCTGAATACAGAAGGAGTCCGATCATGAGTTTCAGTCTGAATCTTCCGGAAATTTTTAACTGTGCCGATTATTTTGTCGATCGCCATATCCGGGAAAACCGGGGAGAACGCGTCGCCGTGATGTGCCAAGGGAAGAAATACACCTATACGGACATACAAAACGGAGTAAACCGCTTTGGCAACGGTCTAAAATCCCTGAATGTGCGGATGGAGGAGCGAGTAGCCTTGCTTTTGCATGACACCGAGGTCTACCCGCAGGCATTCTTCGGGGCCATCAAAACCGGAGCCGTCCCCATATGTCTGAACACCCTCATGCGCCCCAAGGATTACCAGTATTTTCTCAACGACAGCCGGGCCAGGGTCCTGGTGGTGGATATATCCCTCCTGGATTCCATCACTTCGGTTCGCGATCAGTTGCAGTATCTGGAACACATTCTGGTCGTCAACGCCGACGCCGACTCCGGATTTCCGTCATTTTTCGAGTTCCTCTCCAATCAATCAGCGGAGTTGGAACCGGCCGCCACCTCGGTGGATGACCCCTGTTTCTGGCTCTACAGTTCCGGGTCAACCGGACAACCCAAAGGGACGGTACATCTCCAACACGACATGGTGTTCGCCTCAGAAACCTATGGTAAACAGGTATTGGGAATCCAGGAAACAGATACCTGTTTTTCCGCTGCCAAACTCTTTTTTGCTTATGGACTGGGCAACGGAATGTATTTTCCGTTCAGCGTAGGAGCGACCGCAGTACTCATGCCGGAAAGGCCTCTTCCGGAAGCGGTCTTCCGGACCATTCATGAATACAAGCCCACTTTATTTTTTGGTGTCCCGACCCTGTTCAGCAACATGCTGATCAGCGAAGGAACCCTGAACGGAGTCCGCGCATGCGTCTCCGCCGGGGAAGCCCTACCTCCCGACATTTTAAAGCGATGGGACAAGCGTTTCGGTGTCCCGATTCTGGATGGTATCGGATCCACCGAGATGGCGCATATCTTCATTTCCAATAATCTGGGAGATATCCAGCTCGGCAGTACGGGAAAGCCGGTACCCGGTTATGAAGCCAGAATTGTCGACGAAAATCACCAGGATCTTCCAAACGGTGAAATTGGAACCCTCCTGGTGAAAGGTGACAGTGCCGCGGCTTTTTACTGGAACAAACATCAGAAAACCAAGGAAACCATGGTTGGGGAATGGCTCAATACCGGAGATAAGTTTTACGTCAATGAATCCGGTTATTTCTATTATGTCGGTCGAACCAACGATATGCTGAAGGTGGGCGGCATTTGGGTGTCTCCGATTGAGGTGGAGGCCTGTCTCACCGAACATCCGGCAGTTCTGGAATGCGCGGTTGTCGGATCTCCGGATGAAGAAAACCTGATCAAGCCCCGGGCTTTTGTCGTGCTGAACAAGGGATACTCGCCCACACTGGAAATGGAAACCGAACTCAAACTTCATGTAAAAGGGAATTTGGCTCCCTACAAATTTCCTCGGTGGATCAACTTTGTGGAGGAATTGCCCAAGACCGCAACCGGAAAAATCAAGCGATTTGAATTGAAGGATGCTGAACTGAATTAGGGGCGGCAGACCGATGAAGCCGGCCTTTCCCAGGAATGGTTTCCGAACCCGGCTTCATCGGTCAATACAATAACGCAGACTTCACGGGGGCCGTGGGCCCCGTGAACCATACACGCCTCAATATCCGCGGTTTTGCTGGGTCCGGATATGAATGTCATGTCAGGTATGGCCCAGGAATCAGGGCTCTCCGGATATGGTTGCAAGATAGTCATCAACTCCTGGAAACTCCCAAGTATCCGGTCCAGAGGAATCACCACGACATGCGTGGAAGGCATCAGAGAAGCCAGGCGGGATCGGCCCGGGCGGGATTGCAGGACCACGGACGCTGATTCGGCGATGGCAAAATCCGCGGATGTGATTCCCATACTGGAAATAGCGGCCACTTTCCGAAATTCGCTCCGGCTCATTTCCTCCGGATTCCCGGAATGAACCGGAATTTCCATGCGGCCAAACATTTCGGTCAGATGGTATCGATCCAGCCACGTATCCTTCCACAGAAGGATACGTTTATCATCTCCCCATTCGGTTTGTTGGATCCGTGCCAATTCGGCGATAAACTCGGTGACCCGTGAAACGTTGTCCGCTTCCACAACCCGGATTTGCAAGAGGCGGGCCTCCGTCCGAAAACGTTCCAGCAGCAACCGCATTTCAACCTCGGTTCGAAACGGCTGAAATCTGTCCTGCCGCCCGACCGACCGTCGTGTGTTCCAAAATATTTCCGGTTTTTGCCGTCGGGCATCCGGGGAATGCCCCAGAGCGACTCGAATTTTCCGGAAAAATTGCCGGGCCGCATCCGTGCTCATGGCCCGTCTCCGGGGCGAATCGTCCGGACAAACCGGCGGATGGACGGCGGACGCAGATTCCGACTGGTTGTCCATCCGGCCAGTAGCCCGGGTAACCGTCGGATCGGGGATTCAAAATCATTGCCCCGGAAAAGACCGCGACGAATGCCCCCGGCAAGCCCCAAGGAAAGGTCCATTAGAAAAGGATGGGTCATCAGCCACGACCATGCCAGAAACAACCATTTTCGAGAACGGTTTTCCGGCTTGACATTCCAGGAAGGGTCTCCATCGGCGAGTTTGGCCCGCAACACCCGCAACATGCGGGGAATATCGATTTGCACTGGACAAATATCCCGGCAGGCACCACACAGCGTTTCTCCTTGGCATAGGTGCGATGCCCGGTTGATTCCAACCAGGAGCGGGGTTACCACAGCCCCGACCGGGCCGGAATAAGCATACCCATAGGCATGCCCCCCGATTCTGCCATAGACGGGACAAACATTCAAACATCCGCCGCATCGAATGCAACACAGGATTTCTTGAAGCTCGGGATCACGCAGAATTTGGCTTCTCCCGTTATCGAGGACGACCAGATGAAATTGGTCCGGTCCGTCCGGGTGTTCCGGATCCCTCGGCCCTCCGATGAAACTGACATACCCAGCCATTTTTTGGGCGGAAGCTCCGCGGGCCAACAGGCGCAACAAAACCTGGTGCTCATACAGAGTAGCCGTTACCCGTTCCATTCCCATGATGGCGATATGAATCCGAGGAAGGGTCGAAGCGAGCCGAATGTTGCCTTCATTGGACAAGATGGCAATCTGACCGGTTCCGGCACAAGCCAGGTTGCACCCGGTGATACCCATGTCCGCACTCAGAAATTTCTGTCGCAAGGCAGCCCGGGCGGCCTGTGTCAGAGCCGATGGATCAGAAGTGAAGGGAATCTGAAGTTTTTGTGCGAAAAGTTCCCCGACTTGCCGTCGGGTTTTGTGGATGGCGGGAGCAATGATATGCGATGGATGTTCACCGGCCAGCTGAACGATAAACTCACCCAGATCAGTTTCGGTTACCTCGATACCCTCATCCTCCAGGGCCCTGTTCAGTCCGATCTCTTCGCTGACCATGGACTTGCCTTTGACTACACTCCTTACCCCGTTTTTACGGGCAAGGTCGATACAATATCGAACTGCCGCACCGGCATCTTCTGCAAAGAACACCTCCCCTCCCCGGCAGGTGATTCGTTGGACCAAAACTTCCAGCAGAATATCCAGATTCCGGATATTGGACATTCGGATATCGTGTGCCTGACGTCGTAGATCCGGTCCTTCCGGCAACCGGCGATAGGCTTCCAGCGCGCCTTTGCCCAGACGCTCCTGCAAACCTTCCAGGGCACTTCGCAAGACATCGTCGGTGATTCCGCGCCTGGCCTGATCGACATAGTCTTCTGGCCGGATTGTTGTCACGCTGTTTTCTCGGAATTCTGTCCCGCCAGCAGTTCCACGATGTGCATCACCCGAATCGGAGACTGTAAACGGGAGAGGCGTCCTTCGATGTTCATCAGGCAGCCCATGTCGCAACCAACAACAGTATCCGCTCCGGAAGCCTGAATCAGCCGAATCTTGTCATCCACCAGCGCGGTCGAAATTTCGGGATACGCGACACTGAACCCGCCTCCGAATCCACAGCAGCGATCCGGATCTTTCATTTCAAGGAATTCCAAACCTCGGACATGCCGAATCAGTATCCGAGGCTGTTCTCTGATGCCCAGTCCCCGCGCCAGATGGCAGGAATCATGGTACGTAACTTTTCCGGGATAGAAAGCTCCGGTATCGGTGATTCCCATCACATCCACCAAAAACTCGGTAAATTCGAAGAGTCTGGCGCCCGTTTCCTGTGATCTTTTTAACCAAAGCGAATCTTTCTGAAACAGTACCGGATATTGATGACGAACCATATCCACACAGGAGCCGGAGGGGCACACGATCACTGGGGCCTTGTGAAATACGGCCAGAAAGTGTCTGGCAACACGTGCCGCCTCTTTCCAATACCCTGCGTTGTACGCCGGTTGACCACAACAGGTCTGTCCCCGGGGAATGAAAACAGAAATCCGAAGCCGTTTCAATATGTTCAGCATGGCCCGGCATGCATGCGGATGCATCACATCCATCAGACAGGGTACAAATAACCAGATTGAATCCTTCACGAGTGGATTGCCCGCTCATCCGATTTTTGTATATACACCGACTTTTTCGTTGATGATCAAGTTTTTGGATTTAAGCCGATACAGGATATTCGCAACTTTTTTCTTGTCGAAGCCGGTTTTCTCCATCAAGACGGCCGTGTTCGCTCCTCCCGGCATTTGGCCGATCAGTTTGAGGACATAATTGGCTGCGGACTCTTCTTTTTTAACTCGCCCTCTGGAACCGGAGCGTTTTCGGACGCCTGTTTCCGATGCAGCCTTTCTCCCCCTTTTTTTGCCGGAGGCCGGTTTCTTCTCAACAGAGGCAGCTTCTTTCATCTTGGTTTTGGGGGGTTCCTCAACTCCGACGGCATCTGTAATCATGGCCGCCACGGAATCGATACTTTCTGAAAATGACTTCAAACCAGCCGCCAATACAGCCAAAATCTCCTTTAATTCTTTCAACATACACCTCCGAATCGTAATGTATTGTTTGGTAGCATCCGACTTTCCGGAAACTTGTAACTTTTTCTGCCAATACACCAAAATATCCTCAATAGTCAACAGTTTTAATAGGTTGACAAAGTTATACTTCCTGTGAACTGAAAATTCCGGTTTACCATGTTGATACTTGAAGGTATCCTGCAACCATGATAGAGAAGAATAAACCAGCTATCGGCTGTGACGGAGTCTTCCGAATCCGATTCCCTTCCTACCGTGGACGGTATCGATGCCGGTTCGAGCACCGACTGACTGGAAAGTCGTTTTTCGGAAACAAATCGTTTCCTTTTTCACCTGCCCAGGAGAAACCCATGACCGAACCGGTCAGATGGATTTCCACGCACTGTTCCCGAATGGATCACGGCGGATGCGCGGTGATCGTCGGGGTACAAGACGGAAAAATTATTGAAATTAAAGGGGACCCTGATGGATATCTGAATCAGGGATATATCTGCCCCAAAGGGAAAAACGCGCATAAAAAGCTGGCCCATCCGGAACGCCTGAAAACCCCGTTGGAACGAACCGGTGCCAGAGGAGAAGGAAAATGGCGGCCGATATCCTGGGAAGCCGCGCTGGACACGATAGCTCGGCAACTTGTCCGTACCCGGGAGAATTTCGGCCCCGAATCTGTCGCTTTTTGTCAGGGAATGCCCAAAGGGATGGAACATTTCGCTCTGATTCGCCTGGCCCATACGTTTGGTTCTCCCAACGTGGTGGCTGTGCAGGATGTCTGTCATGCCCCCCGGGAAGTGAGCGGCCTCCACACCTGCGGATTTTACCCGGTCACGGACTTCCACCATTCCTCCAGCCTGATCCTGTTATGGGGAAGCAACCCGACCGCATCCAACGAAGAGGGTGCCATCCACAGCCTGTTGCAAAAGCAAATTCGCCAAGGCTGCCGACTGATTGTCGTAGATCCCAGACAAACCGGGCTGGCGAGACGCTCGGATTGTCATCTGGCGCTGAAACCCGGAACCGACGCCGCTCTCGCTCTTTCCTTTCTCCATGTCATTATTCAAGAGAATCTGATCGACCGTGATTTTGTCAACCGATTCACGGTGGGTTTTGAGGAACTGGCCCAACACTGCCGGAAATTTTCCCCGGAATGGGTATCCATGATCTGTGGAGTACCTTCGGAATGGATCCGAAAATGCGCCCGACAATACGCAACCATCAAACCAGCCGCCATCGCATGGGGAAACGCGATCGAACAGCACATCTCGGCCTGGGATACGACTCGGGCATTGGTCTGTTTGATGGCCGTAACCGGGAACTTGGATGTTCCAGGAGGAAACATCCACGCCCTGGAACCGCCGGTTTTAAGTCTGGCTTCTTTCGTCCGGTCGGACCTTGTGCCGGACAAACCGACCCGGATGATTCACTCGTATTTTGGGACTGTTCCCCGGATGATGACCGTCCCTGGCACATATTTTCGAAAAGCCATCCTCGAACAAACCCCCTATCCGGTACGTGCCGCTTACATGCAGTGTTGCAACCCGCTGATCGGTTTCGCGGACAGCCGATTGACACGTCAAGCGCTGTTGAAACTGGACTTCCTGGCGGTATCGGAGGTTTTTTCAACCCCCACCACCCAACTGGCGGATATCGTTCTTCCAGCGGCAACTCAGTTCGAATTCGATGACATCGGTCACTATGGCTTGGGACACGGAATTCTTCTGGCCCGCAGAAAACTCATTGAACCGCCTCCGGAATGCCGCTCGGACCTCCGAATCATTAATGATCTGGGAAAACGGATCAGTCGGCCGGAATGGTGGTTCGTCGAAGAAACCGAAATGCTGCGCATGGTACTGGAACCTACCGGAATTCCGCTGGAAGAATTCTTTGAAAAAGGCTACCTGAAGGGACCGGAAACATTTCGAAAACATCTGGCCTCCGGGTTTCGGACCAAATCCGGAAAAGTTAATCTGGAACTGAAAATTGGCGAAAAATGGGGCCTCTCCACCCTTCCCGACTATTCCCCGGAATCTCCGAACCCGGCCTTCCCCTTGCTTTTGACCAGTAGCAAAAGTCCGCATTATCTCCACTCCTCCTACCGCTGGATGGAGCCTCTCCGCCGAAGAGAACCTGTCCCCGTATGCCGAATCCATCCGGAAACCGCATCCCAGGCCGGAATCCGGGAAAAGGATATCGTGATCATCGAAACAGCTTATGGCATGATTGAACAAACCGCCCATCTGACGGACCGGATCCGGCCGGACACCATTTGCGCGGCGTACGGATGGTGGTTTCCCGAAGATAAAGAGGTCCCGGATGATTTTCGGCATCGATCCAACTACAACCGGCTGACATCAGCCCACCCGGTCGGCAGAGCCTATGGAACCCCGAACCTGAAAGGAATCCCCTGCCGAATCCAACCGAAAAGGAGAAATTCATGAAATTGGTGATCATCGGTGGAGATGCCGCCGGAATGAGCGCGGCCAGCCGGGCCAAACGAACCCTTCCGGATCTGGAAATCACGGTTCTGGAGAAAACCCGGGATGTGTCTTTCAGCGCCTGCGGTATGCCTTATAACATCGCGGATCCGAACCGGCCGATGGAGGATTTGATCGTTCGAACCGCCGAAGCGTTTCAAAAACAGGGAATCGAAGTGCGTACCGGCCACAAGGCAACCCAAATCGACCGATCCGGCAAAAAGGTACATGGAGCAACATCCGACGGAGCCGCTTTTTCCGTTCCATACGATGCGTTGCTGATCGCAACCGGCGCGTCCCCGGAAATTCCACCTATTCCGGGAATGGACCTTCCGGGAGTGGCGGTGTTGAAACATTTGGATGACGGCAGACGAATCAAGGCATATATCCGTGAGAAAAAGGTAGGTTTTGCCGTTATCATCGGAATGGGATATATCGCCCTGGAAATGTGCGAGGCACTGAGAGATCTGGGAATCGGTGTTGCCATGATCAAACCCCGGCCCGGGCTCCTGCCGTGGATGAACGAACGGCTTTCCTCCATGATCGTAGATGAACTGTCCTCCCGACAGGTGGACATGGCCCCCGGAACACCCATCCACGCCGTAAAGAATTTCCGAGAAGGATTAGTCGTCCAGTGCGGTGACCGGGAGTGGAAAACGGACCTGGTTCTGGTGGCGACCGGCGTTTCTCCAAACAGCGGGATTGCCGAAAAAGCTGGAATTTTATTGAGCGTCCAACGTTCCATCTCCACCGACAGGTATCTGCGTACGTCCGATCCGGATATTTATGCCGCTGGAGATTGTGCCGATGCCTTTCACCTGGTCACCGGCCAGAAAACCTGGATTCCGCTGGCTCTTCGAGCCAATCGGGCCGGATGGGCGGCTGCCGACAATATCTGCGGAAAACCCGTTGCTTTGCCGGGAATCGTCGGAACCGCTGTATTCCGAGTTTTTGACCTGGAAGTCGCCCGAACCGGGCTGAGTCTTGGGGAAGCCCGAAAAGCCGGCTTCTCTCCGGTGGAGGTGGTCATCGAAAGCCGGTCCAGGGCTCATGCCCATCCCGGGGCTTCGATGATCCGGGTTCAAATGGTCGGAGACCGGACTACGGGACGGCTGCTCGGCGTTCAGATGGTCGGCCGGGAAGGAGTCGCTCATCGAATCAATGCGGCCGCCGTGGCGTTGCATAACGGAATGACGGTATCGGATTTCAGCCAAACGGATCTCTCTTATGCGCCTCCCTTCGGACCGGTCTGGGATCCGCTGTTGACCGCGGCCAATCAGCTGATTAAAAAGCTGTGAAATCGATCTTTGAATAGATGGAATTTCGGATCCCAGTTCGGAATGGACCGTTTCGGATTCGGGTCTCAGACGACCTTTCCGGACAATTCCATGTTACCGGTTATCGATTCCGCAGATAGGTGATCACTTTTTCCAGAATCTCGTTCAACCCGGTCTCCGGGCGATAACCGGTCATTTTCCCAATTTTCTCGATACTGGGAACCCTTCGCTGCATATCCTCGAAATCACGTCCAAAAGCTTTTTCGTACGGAATGAATTCGATGGTGGATTGGGATCCGGTCATTTGGATGATCCGGGCGGCCAGGTCTTTGATGGAAATTTCCTCAATCCCGCCGACGTTGAAAACCTGTCCGACCGCTTCCTCCCGATCCATCAGTCCGATCAAGGCGTTGACTACATCTTTAACGTACGTAAAGGTTCGTGTTTGACTGCCATCCCCATACACCGTGATCGCCTGGTTCTGTAAAGCCTGTTGCACAAAACGGGGAATGACCATGCCGTATGCCCCGGTCTGTCGAGGGCCGACTGTGTTGAAAAGACGTGTGATGACAGCTTTCAAGCCATGGGTTCGATGATATGCCAAGGCCGTGAATTCATCCATCAGTTTGGAGGCCGCGTAACTCCACCGGAACTTGCTGGAAGGTCCATAAATAATATTGTCGGTTTCCACCAGAGGGGCGTGCAGATGTTTTCCGTACACTTCCGAGGTGGAGGCCACCAACACCTTCTTTTTGAATTTATTACACAATTCCAGTACTTTTTCCGTACCCTGTATATTGGTTCGAATTGATTCCAGCGGTTTTTCCAGAATGAGCCGAACCCCGACCGCGGCCGCCAAGTGATAGACCACATCACATGTTCCAATCAATTCCAGCATCACATCGTGATTCAGGATGGTGTCCATCGTAAAAAACAGCCTGTCATGGAAACGGTGATCATCCAGAAGTCCCTGGATATTCTCCATGGATCCGGTCGACAGATCATCAACAATATATACTTCATCCTCCTGATTCAGGCACGCCTCCGCGAGATGCGAGCCGATGAACCCCGCCCCTCCGGTGATCAGAATCCTCATGATTTTTTCCTCGAATGAATGGCGGCCGCCTCCTGAAACTCCCCGTCCCGATAAATCAAAAGTCTTTGGTTGCCGGGTAGGATGGCGGTCACGGTTTTGGGTTCGGTATTGACCAGATCCCAGTGAAGTGCCGAGTCGTTGAATCCCATCCGTTTTTTCATTTCTGGAGTCAATTCGGAGGGGTCCCCGTCATAGGTGTCCGAGTAGGACGATCCGACCGCAATATGGCAATTGCCATTTTCCCCACCGAAATTCTCATCGTACAGGGTGTTGGCCATAAACCGGTCAATGCTGGAAAATCTTCGGTCCGTCAAAGAGAACTCCCCGACCTGACAGGCCCCGGGATCCATAAACAACTGCTTGCGGACAAAATCGGCGCCGGTTTCCGCCGAGATATCCACCACCCGGCCTTTCCGGAACTCGAGTCGAACGTTTTCGACATAATTTCCACTGCGAAAAGATGGCTGATCGGCGAAATACACACCGGTCGTCCCCCGCCAGTCCGGAGAAAGAAAGAGCTCGAAACTGGGAATGTTATGCCCCGTAACCCCGATCCATTTCCGTTTCTTTCCCGGCGTGACGATCAGATCCGTCCGCTCCGATTGAATGTGGAAGGCCTGGACCGGCAGCCGGTTCAGCCATTGTTTGATTGCCGTCGCCTTTCTAAAGACGCTCCGCCACATCCGGACCGGATCCGGATGATCCAGATAACAGGCACGAATAATCTGTTGCGCATATTCGGCTTCCGTCAACCGGGCATGGGCGGCAAGCTCCGCCGTCGGGAACATGCATAATGTCCAGCCGAGCAGACCTTTTTCCTCTCTGGAGATCACAATATCCCGTAACCACTTTCTGGCAACCGTCGAGCGGGCGATGCGCCGAGGATCCACATGCTGCAGATGGGTGATGGACTCCGGTGCATGGATATAGATGCTTCCGTTCAGGTTTTCATACAATTCCTTTTCTCCCGGAGCAATGAAAGTCAACTGCCGTTTGTCCGCCAGATCATAGAAACTTTTTTCCATTTCCACGCTCAGCCCCATCCGTGGAATCGGGTGGAATCCCTTTCGAAGTAATTTGTCGTAGATATATTCCACCAGCCGAATGCCGGGTTTTTCAAACCGGATCAGAATCACATCCCCCTTCTGAAATGGATGGCTTCGAGCTGTATGCAACCCCCACAACATCACGTCCGCATATCGTTTGAGATGTTCCTCGGTCAGCATAATTGGTTTCCTTGTCGGTATCGGTAAAGAGATTGAAGCAGGCGGATGTTCCCCATCCCTTGGTGGAAGAAAACCGTCACTCATGTGGATGATCATCTTTCAGGAAAAGACAATGATACTCCCCCTCAGTCAAATGATTTCGAAGAATTCGGTTGATCAACACGAATATTTCTTCCAATTCCTCGTGCGACATACGGGGTATCAGGTGATTCATCAGTTGGTCGTCGGAAAATTTCTGGAGATAGTACCTCACGGTGTTCCCATCCGTTTCGTGATCCATTCCGAATCCGACCAAGCCTTGGTAATTGTCCACAAATTCATGACAGTGTCGTTTCATCTTTTTCCCTTTACAAACACCCGGTTCTTTTGGTCGCTGTCTTAGTCTCGTCATTGTTCCGGTATTCATACACGAGTCCGGATCCGTCCGCAACCGAGAAAATCCGGTCTCCCGGGCCCTTCGGATTGCCACAACGAATCTC
>CAZTKB010000061.1:0-13845 GCA_964614125.1 uncultured Desulfobacterales bacterium
GGGAAGGCGGCCGCACGGTCGGCGCCGGAGTCGTCAGCGAAATCATCGAATAACGCGAGGAGTGGACCGTGAGAGTCATTGTCACGCTTTCCTGTATGGAATGCAAACAGAAAAATTATACCACTACCAAAAACAAAAAGACGACTCCCGACAAGCTTGAATTCAGTAAATATTGCCGGTTCTGTAAAAAACACACGGCGCATAAGGAAGGCAAGTAAGTCTAGGGGCGGATGGAAATTGGAGTAAAATCCGCCCGGAAACGGTTGTACAGGCCAGTAGCTCTAACGG
Organism: uncultured Desulfobacterales bacterium; assembly: GCA_964614125.1. Classification (GTDB taxonomy): domain Bacteria; phylum Desulfobacterota; class Desulfobacteria; order Desulfobacterales; family Desulfatirhabdiaceae; genus UBA4064. Next base: position 289 of record CAZTKB010000061.1, read on the forward strand.
TAGAGCGTCGGACTCCAAATCCGAGTGCTGGGGGTTCGAATCCCTCCTGGCCTGCCATCTTATGACTTCAGGGAAAAGCTCAAAGCATTCCGGCGGGATATCGAGTCATAGTCATCCAGCCCTTTGAGCTTTCTCCTTTTTTTAGGAGAACAATGGGACGGTTACTCAAGAAAAAAGACCCTCAGCTTCGAAAAAAAAAGAGAGCGGAAGCGGATTCCGAGGTATCGGGAGAAACAACCTCCCTCCGGCAGGCCAATTCCGCATCGGAGACCGTCAAGGACCCGTCACCCCGACTCACGACCCTGAAAAAGACGGCCGGAGAAGTTCATGTACCCGATTTCCTTACCCGGAACCGGTATATCGGGCAGAGCATCCAGTTTTTGCGGGAAGTCAAGGTGGAATTGAAAAAAGTCGTATGGCCTACGCGGAAACAAACGATGGGATCCACCGCCGCCGTGATTGTCCTGGTTACGCTGATATCGGTGTTTCTTGGAATAGTGGACATCGGACTTTCCAGCCTGATTCATACGGTTTTGAACTAGGAGAATTTTCGTGTCTCTGAAATGGTATGTCGTACACGTATATTCCGGATTCGAAAAAAAGGTGAAACAGGCGCTGGAAGAGAGAATCACCACCTCCCCTCATCCCGATAAATTCGGAGAGGTTCTTGTGCCGACCGAGCAGATTGTTGAACTGGTGAAGGGAAAGCGTAAGGAATCCTCCCGAAAATTTTACCCGGGCTATATCCTGGTCCGGATGGAGTTGGATGACGAAACATGGCATATTGTCAATGATACACCCAAGGTAACCGGATTTCTGGGTGGAAAAAATCGTCCATCCCCACTTACGGACCAGGAGGCTGACATCATTCTCCAACGGATGGAAGCGGGCAAACTGAAGCCAAAACCCAAATATCTCTTCGAGCCGGGGGATGAGATACGGGTGATCGACGGTCCGTTCAATAACTTCAACGGAATCGTTGATGAAGTGAATCCGGAAAAAGGTAAAATCCGGGTTCTGGTCACCATATTCGGTAGACCGACCCCGGTTGAACTCGAATTCGTGCAGGTTTCTAAAATTTAAATATCAGGAGTCGGAGTCAGATGGCAAAAAAGGTCATTGCACAGGTCAAATTGCAGGTCACCGCGGGAAAAGCGAATCCATCGCCGCCGATCGGCCCGGCGCTGGGACAACACGGCGTCAATATCATGGAGTTTTGCAAAACATTCAACGCGAGGACCGCCAATGAAGAGGGTATGATCATTCCGGTGATCGTGACGGTTTATCAGGATCGATCCTTCACATTTATTACCAAGACCCCTCCCGCTTCCATTCTGATCAAAAAAGCTGCCAACATTGCCAAAGGAGCCAGGGATCCAAAAAGAGAACGGGTTGGAAAGCTTACGGCGGATCAGGTTGCGGAAATCGCACGGATGAAAATGGTGGACCTGAATGCAAACGATCTGGAAGCCGCCTGCAAGATCATCCGGGGAACTGCCAGAAGCATGGGAATTGATGTCGTTTAATGTGGAAAAAGGAGTTTACGTCAACATGCCGAAACGGGGAAAGAAATATTTAGATTCTCGCAAAAAGATAGATACTCTCAAGCGACATTCGTTGCCGGATGCGGTTCAACTGGCTATTGAGTCATCTTATGCCAAATACAATGAGACGATCGATATTGCGGTTAAACTTGGCGTCGATCCCAGACATGCGGATCAGATGGTCCGCGGGACCGTGGTTTTGCCGAACGGCTTGGGAAAAACCGTCCGAATCCTTGTTTTTGCCAAAGGAGAGAAGGAAAAGGAAGCCCTGGACTCGGGAGCCGATTATGCCGGCGGAGAAGATCTGGTGGAGAAAATCAAGGGTGGGTGGCTGGATTTCGACAAGGCCGTTGCAACTCCGGATATGATGGGAACGGTCGGTAAGATCGGAAAGATATTGGGACCGAGAGGCCTGATGCCAAACGCCAAGACCGGAACGGTCACCTTCGATGTCGCTCGGGCGGTTAATGAACTGAAAGCCGGAAAAATTGATTTTCGCACCGAAAAAGCCGGTATCGTTCATGCGCCTATGGGTAAGGTTTCCTTCGGTGTAGAGAAAATCGTCCAGAATATGAGTGCTTTTCTGGAAACCATCCTACGCCTGAAGCCTTCCACTGCCAAGGGAACCTACGTGAAAAGCATTGCCGTTTCCACCACTATCGGTCCCGGTATCAAGGTGGATGCCGCGTCCATCCGTGATTTGGGAAAAGTCTGATTCTTCGGGTTACCGGATTCCTCATCCGGTTCCCGTTATTCATAGCTATGGAAAAGATCCGTTTCCCATGGGAAGCGGATCTCCTGTCAGAGACCGTAGGTACACCGAAAGGTGTTTAATTGGCGATGCTGGCCTGCATAGATAGGGTTGATCGGTTGTCTGAAAGCGTCACCATCAAGGTTCATTGCTTGTCACTCGATAACATTCGACCATATCAGCCAAATATCCTCCGGTTATCAATCAACGGAAAGGAGGTGTAGTACCCTGTGAAATTAGATGAAAAGGTTCAGATTGTCGAGGAGTTCACGGATAAGTTTTCGAAATGCAAAGTCGTCATCGCCACCAGTTATATCGGACTGAATGTCGAACAGATGGGAAGTCTGAGACGAAAGCTCCGGGAGAACGGCAGTGAATACCATGTCGTGAAAAACACGCTGCTGGTCCGGGCGTCCCGAGGGAATGACGTGGAGGTCCTCCAGGATCTCTTTACCGGAACCACTGCCGTGGCCCTTCATTTCACCGACCCGGTGGCTCCGGCCAAGGCTCTGACTGAATTTGCGAAAGAGAATGAAAAACTGGTCATCAAAGGCGGATCCCTCGAAGGAAAGCGTATTTCCGGAAAAGAGATCCAGGATTTGGCATCATTACCGTCCCGTGAAGTGCTCCTGGGGCAGTTGCTGTCCGTGATGAACGCCGTGCCGACCGGTTTTGTCCGGGTTCTCAACAATATTCCACAGAATTTCATGAATGTTCTTCTGGCCGTCAAGGAACAGAAGGAAAAAAACGCCAATTAATCAAATGGTCCGTTGTTAGGGGAGGATATGGAAATGTCGAATACTACGAAAGCAGATGTGATTGAGTTTATCGCCAACATGACGGTGTTGGAACTTTCCGAGCTGATCAAGGAAATGGAAGAGAAATTCGGTGTCAGCGCGGCTGCACCCGTTGCCATGATGGCCGCTGCACCGGCAGCCGCCGCCGCGGCGGAACCGGAAAAGACCGAGTTCACGGTCATGCTGACCGGTTTCGGGGACAAGAAGATTCAGGTGATCAAGGAAGTGCGTACGGTCACCGGTTTGGGCCTGAAAGAAGCCAAGGACCTGGTCGAGGGAGTACCTAGTCCGTTGAAGGAAGGTGTTGCCAAGGATGAGGCCGAGAAAATCAAAGCCCAGATTGAAGCCGCCGGTGGTCAAGTTGAGATTAAATAGATAAGCAACTGAAAATTAAGCATTAAATTGGATGGGATAACAAGGCCTTCGGCCTGTTATCCCATCTGTTCTTTTCAGAATCTACCAGTGGAGATCTCATGACCCAAATGCCTCTGTCCATCATGCGAATTCGGAAAAACTTCGGCAAAATAAAAAAAATTACGGAAATTCCGGACCTGATCGGTATCCAGAAGGATTCCTACAGGCGGTTTCTGCAAATGGACGTCGAACCGGAAAACAGGCGGGATATCGGGCTTCAGGCTGTATTCAACTCCGTGTTTCCGATCAAGGATTTCACCGGAAGTGCCTCGTTGGAATTCGTCGCCTACCGGTTCGGGGATATCAAGCATGGCGTGGAAGAATGTATCCATCGGGGAATGACATATGAAATTCCGTTACGAATCACCGTACGGTTGGTAGTCTACGACACGGACAAGGACTCCGGACTGTCGACGATTCGGGATATCAAAGAACAGGAAATTTATTTCGGCACCCTTCCGTTGATGACCGAAAAGGGGACATTCATCATCAACGGTACGGAGCGTGTTATCGTCAGCCAGCTTCACCGTTCGTCGGGTGTATTCTTTGACCATGACAAGGGGAAAACCCATTCGAGCGGCAAGGTGATTTACAGCTCCCGGATCATTCCGGTAAGGGGTTCGTGGATCGACATGGAAATTGACGCCAAGGATATCGTGTATATCCGCATCGACCGGCGCCGGAAATTCCCCTTGACCCTGTTGTTGAAGGCGTTCGGTTACACGGCGGAAGATCTGCTCTCTTATTTTTATGATTTTGAAACCCTTATGATCCGAGGGTCCGGCTACCGCAAAACTCTGAACGAAATCCTGATGAAAGGGCAGAAAGCGTCGGAAGATATTGTGGATCCCGTCACCGGGGAAATCCTGGTAAAAAAAGGGAAGGTTATTTCCCAGAAGGCGCTTCGCAGGCTTCGTAATGAAAACACGCATGACATTCCGGTTCATGCGGATGAAATCCATGGCAGAATTCTTGCCTCCACGGTTTACCACCCCCAAACAGGGGAGATTCTGGCCCGCTGCAATGACGTGATGGATGATGTGCTCTTGAAAAGATTCAGAGAGGCATCGGTTGAGGAGTTCCAACTGTTATATGTTGACGGCTCGCAAAGCAGCGATTCCATCCGAAAAACCCTGGCTATAGATAAAGTGAACCTCCGGGAGGAGGCGCTGGTGGAGTTGTACCGGAGGCTGAGACCCGGAAATCCGGCTACCCATGAGGTCGCCCAGGAATTTCTGGATCATTTGTTTTTCAAAAGCGCATTTTACGATCTGTCCGGCGTCGGGAGGCTCAAGATCAACCAGAGCCTTTCCATAGACAGCGCAGTCGATCTCCGGATTCTCCGGCGGGAGGACATACTGGCAACGGCCAGACATCTCATCCGGCTGCGGGAGACACAGGGCACGGTGGACGATATCGATCATCTGGGTAACCGGAGGGTTCGGGCGGTTGGAGAGTTGCTGGAAAACCAGTACCGGATCGGACTTGTCCGAATGGAGCGGGCCATTAAGGAGCGGATGAGTCTGCAGGAAGTCGAATCCCTGATGCCCAACGATTTTATCAATCCGAAACCCGTTTCCGCGGTGATCAAAGAATTTTTCGGAACCAGCCAACTCAGCCAGTTCATGGATCAGACCAATCCGCTCTCCGAAACGACTCACAAACGCCGTCTCAGTGCCTTGGGCCCCGGCGGGTTGACACGGGAGCGGGCCGGATTCGAAGTTCGGGACGTTCATCCGTCTCATTATGGAAGAATCTGTCCGATCGAAACTCCGGAAGGCCCCAACATCGGTCTGATCGTATCCTTAAGTACCTATGCCCATGTCAATGAGTACGGTTTTATCGAAACGCCCTACCAGGTAGTTCGGGACAGCCGACTCACCAATCAGGTGCGGTTTCTCAGCGCTTTTGATGAAAAGAAACTGCCCATTGCACAGGCCAACGCCACATTGACTCCGGACGGCGAGTTCGCCAACGACATGGTGACCTGTCGTGTGGAAGGCGAATTTACCATGGCCCGGAAAGAAGATATCGAGCTGATGGATATCTCTCCCAACCAGCTCGTCAGTGTGTCCGCTTCCCTGATTCCCTTTCTGGAAAACGACGACGCCAACCGGGCACTGATGGGATCGAATATGCAGCGGCAGGCTGTTCCCCTTCTCACCAGCGAGGCTCCCTTGGTTGGCACCGGGATCGAAGGCGTGGTTGCCCGGGATTCGGGGGTTGCTGTGGTGGCGGAGCGGGATGGGGTGGTCGATTATGTGGATGCCTCCCGTATTGTCCTGAGACACGACATCCGGAGGGATATCCGCCAACGGCCCGTGACGATTTACAATCTGAAGAAATTCGTTCGAAGCAACCAGAATACCTGTTTTAACCATCGGCCTATCGTACGAAAGGGACAGGCGGTTCGCAAAGGTCAGATCATTGCCGATGGCCCGGCGACCGACCGGGGGGAGCTGGCCCTGGGAAAAAACGTGATGGTGGCCTTTATGCCCTGGGGTGGATATAATTTTGAGGATTCCATCCTGGTCGGTGAACGGCTGGTCCGGGAAGGCGTTTATACCTCGATCCATATTGAAGAGTTTGAGGTGGTTTCGCGCGATACCAAACTGGGGAAAGAGGAAATCACCCGGGATATTCCCAATGTCGGGGAAGAAGCGATGAAAAACCTGGACGAGAGCGGAATCATCCGTCTGGGCGCGGAGGTCAGCCCCGGAGACATTCTGGTGGGCAAGATCACCCCCAAGGGAGAAACCCAGTTGTCTCCGGAAGAGAAGCTGCTGCGGGCGATTTTCGGGGAGAAAGCCGGGGATGTAAAGGATACGTCGCTCCGGGTTCCGCCTGGTATCCAGGGAATCGTGATCGATGCCAAGGTTTTTTCCCGACGGGGAAGTGAAAAGGATGACCGGACACGGCAGATCGAAGACAACGAAATCGCTGCCTTGGAACGGGATATGGCCGATGAGTTGGAGGTTTTGGAATCTGTCGTTCGACAACACCTGATTCGGGTGCTGGACGGTCAGACATGCCTGGCGCCCCTGAAAAGAGGGAAACGAATGCTGCTTCCCAAAGGGGTGGCTATCACGGTGGATATGCTTGCGGATGTCCCGGTGGAACAGTTCGAAGGTATTGTCCTGTCCGACCCCGATTTGACGGAGCAGGTGCACCGGCTTTTGGAACAGTACGAAGAGGAAAGAAAAAATATCCGGGAAAATTTCGAAAAACATGCGTCTCGCTTCGAAAAGGGAGACGATCTTCCTCCCGGTGTCATCAAGATGGTCAAGGTCTATGTGGCCATGAAACGGAAGCTGTCGGTAGGGGATAAAATGGCCGGCCGGCATGGAAACAAGGGTGTGGTCTCCCGAATTCTTCCACAGGAAGATCTTCCTTATTTTGCCGACGGAACCCCGGTTGACATGATTTTGAACCCGTTGGGTGTCCCCTCCCGAATGAACGTGGGGCAGGTGCTGGAAATCCATTTGGGTATGGCTGCCCGTTGTCTGGGGAATCAACTGAATGAACTGATGCAGTCTCATCGGACAGAAGAGCTTCGGAAAAAGTATCACGAGATCTTTTCCACTCCTTCGGAGGAAGACGCCGCCGCCAGGGCATACCTGGAATCCCTGGATGATGCGTCCCTCTGCGAACTCACCAAAGGCATGCGAAACGGGATTCCCATGGCGACGCCGGTTTTCGACGGCGCCAAGGAAATCGAGATTAAGGATCTGCTGGAAGTCGGCGGATTCTCCCGGACCGCGCAGACCACCTTGTACGACGGCCGAACGGGTGAACCTTTCAAGGAAAAAATCACGGTCGGGGTGATGTATATGCTTAAGCTCCATCATCTGGTCGATGACAAGATCCATGCCCGCTCCATTGGCCCCTATTCGCTGGTTACCCAGCAGCCCCTGGGAGGAAAGGCCCAGTTCGGCGGACAGCGGTTGGGGGAAATGGAGGTTTGGGCCATGGAAGCCTACGGGGCCGCCCATATCCTGCAGGAATTTTTGACGGTCAAATCCGACGACATGGCCGGGAGAACCCGCATGTACGAGAAGATCGTCAAAGGACAGAACACGCTGGAACCCGGGATTCCCGAATCATTTAAGGTTCTGACCAGCGAACTCATGGCTCTGGGGCTGGATATATCGCTGCTGGAGGAGTAGCATCGAACGGTGTGGTCTATCATTCGTGACGCCGCGGATCCACCCGGCGGCCTGATTGCATTCAGCCCAGCAGAAGGAGGCTTTTTTGGAATCATTATATGAATATTTTGCAAAACCCACGGATCCGAAACGCTATCAGGGAGTTCAAATCGCTCTGGCGTCCCCGGAACAGATTCTTCAGTGGTCTCATGGTGAAATCAAAAAACCGGAAACCATCAACTACCGGACATTCAAGCCGGAGAGAGATGGATTGTTCTGTGCCAAAATTTTCGGCCCAACCAAGGATTATGAGTGTAACTGCGGTAAATACAAACGCATGAAGCACAGGGGTGTGATCTGTGAAAAATGCGGCGTCGAGGTCATCCAATCCAAAGTCAGGCGGGAACGGATGGCTCATATCGAACTGGCTTGCCCGGTGGCCCATATCTGGTTTTTGAAAAGCCTGCCCAGTAAAATCGGCAATGTGCTGGATCTGACTCTAAAAAACCTGGAAAAAGTCCTTTATTTCGACAGCTATATCGTGGTGGATCCCAAAGATACCGGGCTTGCCCGGGGACAACTCATGTCCGAAGATAAATACCGGGAGGCGCTGGAGAAATACGGTCCCAAGTTCGAGGCGGGTATCGGCGCGGAAGCCATCAAAATTCTGCTGGACAACACGGACTTGGAAACTATCTACCAGGAGCTTCGGGCTGAGATCCGTAACACGGCCTCGGTCCCCAAACGCCAGAAAATGGCCAAGAGGTTAAAAATCATCGACTCGTTTCGTCGGTCGGGAATCGACCCCACCTGGATGATCATGGATGTGATTCCCGTTCTGCCGCCGGATTTGAGACCGCTGGTTCCACTCGAGGGGGGACGTTTCGCCACCTCGGACCTGAACGACCTGTACCGCCGGGTCATCAACCGGAACAACCGGCTGAAACGGCTGATCGAATTGCGGGCTCCGGATATTATCATCCGGAACGAGAAACGAATGCTGCAGGAAGCCGTCGATGTACTCTTCGACAACGGACGGCACGGTCGGGTGATCACCGGAACCAACAAACGCCCCCTGAAGTCTCTCAGTGATACGCTCAAGGGGAAACAAGGCCGCTTCCATCAGAACTTGCTGGGCAAACGGGTGGATTATTCCGGCCGTACCGTGATCACCGTAGGCCCCAATTTGCGTCTCCAGCAATGTGGCCTTCCCAAAAAAATGGCACTGGAGCTGTTCAAACCGTTTATCTACTATCGATTGGAGCAGAAGGGGCTGGTCCAAACCGTCAAGAGTGCCAAAAAAATGGTGGAAAAGGAAGTTCCCGAGGTATGGGACACCTTGGATGAGGTGGTACGGGAATATCCGGTCATGCTCAACCGGGCACCGACCCTCCATCGTCTGGGAATTCAAGCTTTCGAGCCTCTTCTGATCGAAGGTAAGGCGATTCAACTGCATCCGCTGGTCTGCACTGCCTTCAACGCGGATTTTGACGGGGACCAGATGGCGGTTCATGTGCCGCTGTCCGTGGAATCCCAAATCGAGGCCCGGGTCTTGATGCTTTCCAGCAACAACATCCTGTCACCGGCGAACGGAAGTCCGATCATCATCCCCAGCCAGGATATTGTTTTAGGTATTTATTATATGACTCGGGGGATTATCGGAACCAAAGGCGAGGGCCGGATTTTTTCCAGTCCAGCCGAAGTCCGCTGCGCATATGATGCCGGACAGGTGGATCTGCATGCAAAAATCGTTGTGAGGATCAATAACCGGCGGGTCGAAACTACGGTCGGCCGGATCCTGCTTTGGGAAATCATGCCCAAGGAAATCATCATGGTGCTGCGTCACATCCGCACCGAAACCCGGGAGGATGCGGAAAAGGCCTTGACGGAAATCCTGCGTTATCGGGAATGGAAAAAGGAATTCGATTCCCGGAACGTAGACGAAGACGGTTCGGCTGGAACGGTTTTTGTTCCGGAAGGGCTGTCATTTGTCCAGGCTGTCGAAAAATATTCCATCGCCCCGGACCGTGCCAATCGAGGCTTGATCGGAAGGTTGCGAAACGATGAGTTCAAACGGATCTTCTCCATCGACACGGGTGACCTGGATACACTGTTTTCTCTGCAGGCCGCCGACATCAGTCATATCATCGAAATGGAGGAGGGATATCACCTTTTCGAAGTTCTGGAATGCACGCCGGAGATCCCTTTCGATATCATCAACACCGTGATGGATAAGAAGGCGCTGCGAGATTTGGTGGATTATGCGTATCGGAATCTGGGGCCCAAGTCCACGGTCATTCTGTCGGACCGACTGAAAGATCTTGGCTATCGATACTCGACCGAAGCCGGAATTTCCATTTCCATCGATGCGATGATCATTCCGGAGACCAAGTGGGATCTCATCCTTCAGGCTGAGGAAAAGGTCAAGGTAATCGACAAGCAGTACAACGATGGTTTGATCACCAAAGGGGAGAAATACAACAAGGTCGTCGACATCTGGTCCAAGACCACAGAGGAAGTGGCCAATGAAATGATGGACGCCATGAAATGGGAAGATCTTCGAGATACCGATGGATCCCAGATTACGGATGAACAGGGTCGCCGTCTGCGACAGGAAAGCATGAACCCCATCTATATGATGGCGGACTCCGGAGCACGTGGAAGCAAGGACCAGATGCGGCAGTTGGCTGGAATGCGGGGACTGATGGCCAAACCGTCCGGGGAAATCATCGAAACGCCCATCAATGCCAACTTCCGGGAAGGACTTTCGGTTCTGCAGTACTTTATTTCCACCCACGGCGCACGGAAAGGGCTGGCCGATACGGCTCTGAAAACCGCCAACTCCGGATATCTGACCAGGAGACTGGCCGATGTCGCCCAGGATTGCGTGGTTTCGGAAATGGACTGCGGAACGCTGGTCGGTGTGGAAGTGGAGCCTTTGATGGAGGGCGGCGAAATTATACAGCGATTGGGAGAACGGGTACTGGGACGGATTGCGGCCGAAGATATTCTGGACCCGTTCACCGACGAAGTCCTGATCACCGCAGGCACGGAATTGGATGAAAAGGCTGTCAAGGTGATTGAGGACGCCGGTATTACCAATGTCCGGATCCGCAGCGTTCTTACCTGCAAATCTCCGTACGGGGTCTGCTCCAAGTGTTACGGACGGGATTTGGCTCACGGCCACCTGGTTGAAATCGGACAGGCGGTCGGCATTCTGGCCGCCCAGTCCATCGGGGAGCCTGGAACCCAGCTGACCATGCGTACTTTTCATATCGGAGGTACGGCGAGCCGGAGAGTCGAACAGGCCGATATCCGCGCCCGGGTCGACGGACGGATTAAGTTTATCGATCTGAACGTGGTGGAGAGCAAAGAAAAACATCTGATTGTCATGAACCGGCGGGGCGGCGAATTTGCGATTATCGGGGACACCGGTCGGGAATTGGAACGGTATCCCGTGATTTACGGCGCACAGATCGTGGTTGCGGACGGCCAGAAGGTTAAACTGGGAGATCTGTTGGCAACCTGGGATCCTTTCACGACTCCGATCATTACGGAAGTGGACGGCGTGGTCAAATTCGGTGACATTATCGCCAACAAAACCATGCAGGAAAAAGTGGATGAGGTGACCGGCAAATCCAGCCGGACGATCATCGAATCCAAAAACTTGGAGGAGCGGCCTCGTATTTCCATCAAGGACAGCGAGGGGAAGACGGCACGTCTTCCCAAATCTTCCGGGGTGGCCCGGTACATGCTGCCGGTCAACGCGATTATCCTGGTGAACGAGGGCGATGAGGTCAAAGCCGGTGCCATTCTGGCCAAACTGCCCAGGGCGACGACCAAAACCAAGGATATCACCGGCGGTCTGCCGCGTGTCGCAGAACTTTTCGAGGTGCGCAAGCCCAAGGAAGTGGCGATTCTCAGTGAGATCGATGGATATGTATCGATCTCCAAGAGTAATAAAAAGGGCAAACAGAAGGTGATCATCACTCCGGTGGATGTGGGGGACAAGAAAGAGTACCTTATTCCCCGGGGCAAGCACATCAATGTGTATGAAGGCGATTATGTCAAGGCCGGCGAACCACTGATCGGCGGGTCCAAAATCCCGCAGGATATTCTGAATATCGAAGGGGATATCGCCTTGGCCCGCTATCTGGTCAACGAGGTGCAGGAGGTATACCGGCTTCAGGGGGTGCGGATCAACGACAAACATATCGAGGTGATTGTCAAACAGATGATGCGTCGCGTCAAAATCACGTCGGTCGGCGATTCCGACTTCATCTTGGACGAACAGGTGGATAAAATCAAGTTCCAGGAAGTGAATAACCAGATCCTGGAGGCCGGAGGAGAGCCGGCGCGCGCCGAGCCCCTGATTCTGGGAATCACCAAAGCTTCCCTGAGCACCGACAGTTTCATATCGGCCGCATCTTTCCAGGAAACAACCAAAATTCTCACCGATGCATCCATTGGAAAGACGGTGGACATCCTTCGGGGATTGAAGGAAAACGTAATCATGGGGCGGTTGATTCCGGCAGGTACCGGATTTCCGGAATATCGGACCATTTCCGTGGAGTCCGCGAACTGACGGGGCAGGTTTCGTTCGTATCTGCGGTGTTTGCGGGTATGATCAATGCCAGGTCCGGTTCCTGTTCAAGGTTTGTCCTTGACAAGGAAAGAAAAAATATATATATAAACTCATTTTGTGTACCTCGGGCACAACCGCCAGGATTTAGGGAAGGGAGTAACATGCCGACGATCAATCAGCTTGTCCGTAAGGGCAGAGAAAGAGTGAAAAAGAAAACGAGCACACCGGCATTGAAGGGTGCGCCGCAAAAACGGGGTGTTTGTACCCGTGTGTATACATCTACTCCGAAAAAGCCCAACTCAGCACTTCGAAAGGTCGCCAGGGTCCGGCTGACATCGGGTGTGGAAGTTACAGCCTATATACCCGGTATCGGGCACAATCTGCAGGAACATTCCGTGGTTCTCGTGCGTGGCGGAAGGGTGAAGGACCTTCCCGGTGTCCGCTATCATATTGTACGGGGAACCCTGGATACATTGGGTGTGGAAGACAGAAAACAGGGCCGTTCCAAATACGGGGCCAAAAAACCGAAATAAACGGTACAATACCGCTGAGTATTCCCATAGCACCGCAGTGACGAGGGGCGCGGCGGAAACCGCGTCCGAAGGTGTTTGAGCATCGTCAATTTTTTTGTAAGAAAAGGGGTATGGTGGACAAATGCCAAGAAGAAGAGAAGTTCCGGAAAGGCCGGTGACGCCGGATTACAAATACGACAGCAAACTGGCCGCCAAGTTCATCAAGGCCATCATGAAAGACGGCAAGAAAAGTCTGGCGGAGGCGATCCTGTATCGGGCTTTCGACATCATTGAAAAAAAAGTCGGCGAGCCGCCGCTGAAAGTGTTTGAAACGGCGGTCGAAAACTCCCGACCGGTGATTGAAGTGAAATCCCGGCGTGTGGGTGGTTCCACCTACCAGGTACCGACCGAGATCCGACCGTCCCGCAGGACTGCACTGAGCATCCGGTGGATCATCGGGTTCGCCCGAAAACGGGCGGAAAAAAGCATGGCCGAAAAGCTGGCCGGCGAATTCATGGATGCAGCCAACAATCGCGGTGCAACCATCAAAAAGCGCGAGGATACTCACAAGATGGCCGAAGCCAACAAGGCATTCGCGCATTATCGCTGGTAGGTAGCATAGGGGCCCGGTTCATGGATTCATCCGGGCCGCTGCGGATTCCTCAAGAATAAAACGCGGATGATCCGGATGGAAGTTCCGGATTCGCCGACATAGCCGTCGGGATAAACAATTACCGTGATTAAGGAATGTTACGGGAGGTAAGGAAATGGCGAAGGAGAAATTTGATCGGTCAAAGCCGCATGTGAAT
>CAZTKB010000062.1:0-13819 GCA_964614125.1 uncultured Desulfobacterales bacterium
CGTCCCGGAACAGTCGGTTCAAGGCGGCAATGGCACGGCTCATGCATCCGTTTTCCTTCAAGAGGGCGCTGAACAGAAGAACCAGTTCCAAGATGAGGATTAGATACAGGTTCTCCAAGCTGAAAAGGGCTTTCCTGATCCCAGCCAGAATTTCCGGAATTGACATTCCGAACATCCAGGCCAGAACCAGGGAACTGCCGGCCAGTGTGGCGCTAAGGGGAACTTTCCGCCGGATCAACACCAGAATGGCGGCAAGAACGATCCCCATTTTCACGAGATTGATCATGGGTGATTCATTTCCAGGATGTCAGGCCTTTCCGCGCTTCTGTTCCCCGGCGTTCCGGACCAGTGCCAGGTAACGATAGACGCCGTGAACGAACTTGCCGTAAGGAAGGGTAAGAAACAAGCCCAGAACCAGCCCCAGATGTACAACCAGAAGAAATCCCATCGCTGCCGTCGATCGCAGGACCAACAGCAACAGGCCTGTCAGACTGATCAGAAAAAGGTTAACGATAAAGGCCGTATCCATTCCGAAAGCCCCTGGAAATGCCGGCTTCCGATCCATATGAAATTTCAAATACAACAACCCGCCAGTTCCGGCGAGCAGAGAAAGTCCGCCGATGGTTCCCAGAAATACCGGCCATGACCAGAACGGATAGGGGGCGGGCAGTCCCAGCAGATGGTCATATCCAAACGCCACAACCGTCGAAAGAAAGCAGACCTTGAATCCGTAAAAAGCAGCGTGATGAAAATATCGCCGGACCATCGAAAACCGGTCGTCGGGATAGTTGCATCCATGTCCGCCGCCGTCCAGATATTTCAAGCGCATGACATCCCAGGCGGCCTGCAGGAGCATTTCCCCTCTCCGGATATCTCCCGAACCTCCCCCGATCTCTTTCCACGAACGCCACAAGCTCCGCCACAACGCATATACGGCGAACAGTCCGACCACGGAAAAAGGGATCACCATGGCGGCATACGATATGACCTGATAAAAGGATTCCGGTCCGGTATGCGCGACGAAGAGCGCCTCGTTCCGGGTGAGAAGCACCAGAATCAGGATGATGGCCACACTCAGGGCCGAGACCAGAGAGGTGATCCAGCCGTTTGCGGTAAATACCCCCCTCATCGCGGCAGGCCAGGAAAATCCCCCGTATGTCTGCATCCGCAACTCCGCCAGGGTCTGGGGGACATTGACCGAAAATTCGTGCGGCGGTGCATATTGGCAGGCGTAATAACATCCCCGGCAATTGTGGCAGAGGTTGGCCAGGTACTTCAGATCTGTTTCCGAAAAAGTCCTCCGCAGTTCCATTGCCGGAAACACCGCGCAAAACCCCTCGCAATAGCGGCAGGCATTGCAGATGCCCATGATCCGCTCAGCTTCCCTTGATACTGTCGATGACATGCCGCACCGCCTCCTTTCCCGCGATTCTTCCGAATACCGTGCCGATGGTCAGACCGAAGCCGGCCATATAACCCTGTCCCAGAATGTTTCCGGACATGATTTCTCCGGCCGCAAAAATATTGTCCGCCGGTTCATCATCCTGCAGCACCACCTGGGCCCGTTCATTGACGGTCAAGGAGAGATAGGTGAACGTGATTCCGGGCCGAAGCGGATATCCGTAGTACGGCGGCGTGTCCAGCTTTCTGGCCCAATGGCTTTTGGGCGGATCGAGCCCTTCGGTCGCGCAGGAGTCCAGGGCCGCCGGATCGAAATTTCCGGGCCGAACGGAATCGTTGAACCGCTCCACTGTACGCTGGAGCGCTGCCGGATCGAGGCTGAGTTTCGCCGCCATCTCCGGAATGGAATCCGCTGTGACAGGCGGAAAAACAGACGGCATGAACAGGTCGATGGATTTGGAATCGATAAGGGAAAAAGCGATCTGATCCGGTTGCGCTGCCACCAAACGACCCCAGATCGCATACCGTTTGGGCCAGAATTCCTCGCCCTCGTCATAGAACCGATCCGCGTTCCGGTTCACCACGATGCTGAACGGAACACAGTCGAGGCGGGTGACGATGCCGCCATCGAATTTCGGCGCCCGGGCATCGATGGCCACGGCATGGCATTGCTTCGGGTCGCCCATGGGTTTGGCGCCCTTGTCGAGCATGACCCGCAGCATGCGCCCGGTGTCATAGGGTGTTCCCCGGACGATGAAGTTATCCGCCGGGGGCCCCCAGGAATCCCGCAACCAGTCCCGGTTGGCCTGGAATCCACCGGAGGCCAGCACCAGGGCACGCGCCCGAATTGTATGGACGGTTCCGTTCCAATTTACGGTTGCCTGAACAAAGCGACGATCCTGCATTTCGATATCCAGGGCTTCGGCCTGGTAGCGGATGTGGACACCCATCTTTTCCGCGGCAGCGTAATAAGTATTCATCAGCGCCTTGCCGCCGCCCAGAAAAAACGCATTGGTGCGGGACAGGTGCAGGGTTCCCCGCATGGCCGGCTGAAACATGGCACCATGGTCCCGCATCCACGGCCCGATCGATTCAGACTCCCGGATGGTAAACCGGGCCAGATCTTCCCGTGTGTTCCCCTTGGTGACCAGAAGCAGGTCCTTCCAGAATTCATCCTCCAGATACGGTCCGGTGAGAAACTCGTTTCCACTCCGGTGCAGGTACCGAATGTTTCGCGTGTGGCGGCTGTTTCCGCCCCGGAATTCCCATGGGGCGGATTCCAGCACCAGCACCTCCGCCCCGGCTGCCCGGGCGGTCATGGCCGCGCACAACGCGGCGTTTCCCCCTCCGACCACCAGAATATCAATATGTTCCGGCAACACGGGGGAATTGGTTGGGTGAGCTGACATGATATCTCCTTCACACACCATACAAACCAAATCAACGGCCGGGCCGGGCGCCCGGCCGGATCCGATTCAGAAATTCCATCGATTCCGCAAGCGATCCGCCACCGCGTCGATGAATCCTTCCGTGGACTGATAGGAGGCCGGACGGGGATCCATCAGACCAACCAGATCCTTGGTCACGACACCGGCTTCGATGCAATCGATGACCGCTTTTTCGAGGGATTCCCCGAATCGGACCACATCCGGTGTGTGATCGAGTTCCCCTCTCTTTTTGATTCCGCCGCTCCAGGCGAATATGGAGGCCACGGAATTGGTGCTGGTGGGATTCCCCTTGAGATGTTCATAATAATGGCGACGAACCGTGCCGTGCGCGGCTTCGAACTCGAATTGTCCCTCCGGAGAAACCAGGACCGAGGTCATCATGCCCAGGCTCCCGAAGCCGGCGGCCACCACGTCGGAAAATACATCCCCATCATAGTTGGTCAATGCCCACAGGATGTCTCCCTCCTGCTTCATCATCTGGGCCGCCGCGTCATCGATCAGGAAGTACCGGTAGGCGACACCGGCCTGTTCCATCTCGATTTGGTGCCCCTCAACCTCTTGGGCAAAGATTTCCTTGAAATAGGCATGGTAGGTCTTGCTGATGGTGTCCTTGGTGGAAAACCAGAGGGGAACCCTTTCGCTGATTGCATACCGGATGCAGGACCGGGCGAATGACCGGATCGATTTTTCCAGATTATGCATGCCCATGACCACACCGGGACCTTTGAATTCGTGGATTAGGCGTCGGACTTCCGGGCCGGTTTCCGGCGTGTACACCAGTTCGACCCGGCCCGGACCTTCGACAGCCATTTCCACCGCGCGATAAATGTCACCGTAGGCATGGCGGCCGATGATAATGGGCTTTTTCCAGGATCGAACCGCGGGTGTGATGTTTTTCACCAGGATCGGCTTACGGAACACGGTCCCGTCCAGAATGGAGCGGATCTGTCCGTTCGGTGACGGCCACGCTTTTTTCAGCCGGTATTCGGTCACCCGTTCCACATCCGGTGTAATGGTCGCGCATTTGACACCCACGCCGTATTTCCTTATAGCATGGGCGGATTCCGTCGTAATCCGGTCTTCGGTTTCATCCCGCTTCTGTATACCCAAGTCATAGTATTGCAGATTTACATCCAGGAAGGGGAGAATCAGTTTTTCCTTGATCATGGCCCAGATGATCCGGGTCATCTCATCCCCGTCCAATTCGACGATCGGGGTTTTCACGCTGATTTTTGGCATGTTTCTAGGCTCTTTCACTGTGGGTGATATGGTTCAGAAGGCCGCCGTCCAACACGACCGCAATCTGTTTTTCGCTGAGAGTCGTGATGCATTCGATGGTTTCGCCGGTGCGGTGGTTGATCAGATTGACCGGCCTGCCCGCCGTGACATTGTCCCGCCAGTTTTCCGCCGAAAGCGGATCGTTGGGCTCAATGCGGTCATAGTCCGCGGGCTTATGAAATACCAGAGGAAGGATGCCGAAATTGACCAGGTTGGCGGAGTGGATCCGCTCGAAGGATTTGGCCACGACCGCCTTGACACCCAGATACATCGGGCACATCGAGGCATGTTCCCGACTGGATCCCTGACCGTAGGACTCGGAAGCCACAATGATGTTGTGGATTCCCTCCGCCTTGTTTTTCAGGCACCGACCTGAAAAGGTGGGATCCACGTTCTCAAAGACGTATTCCGCGTATTTGGGGACGTTGGAGCGGTATTTCAACCGGGCGCCTGCCGGCGTGATATGGTCCGTGGTGATGTTGTCACCCAGCTTGATCATGACCCGGCCGGAAAGCGACAGGGCCATTTTTTCGCTCCGAGGAGGTTCTCCGATGTTCGGTCCCCGGAAAATCGGGGTTTCCCGGATGGTTTCGTCCGGAAAAATAAACATGTTGTCATCGACCTGGTAGCGGTCCGGTTCCTGAATGTTCGGACAAGGGACTCCCAACCGGCCGGGGTGGGTCAGCCGCCCGGTGATCGCGGCCGCAGCGGCGATTTCCGGTCCTGCCAGATATACCTGGGCGTCCTTCGTCCCCGAACGTCCCTCGAAATTCCGGTTGGAGGTACGTACCGATACGGCATTGCTTTTGGGAGAAAAATGCACACCGATACAAAACCCGCATCCGCTTTCCATCACCCGCGCACCGGCACCCAACAGGTCGTTCAGAGCACCGTTTTGTACCAGGGTTCGCAGGATCTGACGGGATCCGGGGGCGATTCCCAGGCTCACCCCTGTGTCGATGGTATGTCCTTTCAACAGAATTGCGGCCGTCATCATGTCCCGGTACGAGGAGTTCGTGCAGGATCCGATGCAGACCTGATTTACCCGAAGCCCTTCCACCGACGACAGCTTGACGACGTTGCCGGGGCTGTGCGGAGCTGCGACCAGGGGTTCCAGAAGGGACAGGTCGACATCAATGATCCGGTCATATTCCGCGCCCGGATCCGCGGCCAGAGGAGCCCAGTCGGCCTCGCGACCCTGGGCCTCCAGAAACCGGCGGGTGATATCGTCCGAAGGGAAAATCGAGGTGGTCACACCCATCTCCGCGCCCATGTTCGCGATGGTCGCCCGTTCGGGAACACTGAGATTCAAAAGGCCGTCGCCTCCGTATTCCAGAACCACTCCCACATTTCCCTTCGTGGTCAGCAGCGACAGCATGTGCAGAACAATATCCTTTGCGGACACCCACTCCCGAAGCTTTCCAAAAAGATTGACACGGTACACCCGGGGACAGGTCAGCGGAAAGGAACCGCCGCCCATGGCTACGGCCACATCCAGCCCGCCTGCTCCCATGGCGAACTGTCCGATTCCGCCGCCGGTCGGCGTGTGACTGTCCGCTCCCAAAAGGGTCGTTCCGGGCTTGCCGAACCGCTCCAGATGAACCTGGTGGCAGATGCCGTTTCCGGCCCGGGAGAACACTGCTCCGTACCGTGCGGACACACTTTGCAGATACAGATGGTCGTCGTTGTTTTCAAAGCCGATCTGTACCGTGTTGTGATCGATATAGGTGACGGACAGATCGGTTTTGACCCGGTCCACCCCCAACGCCTCGAATTGCAGAAACGCCATGGTTCCGGTGGCGTCGTGAACCAGGGTCTGATCGATGCGGACGGCGATTTCCCGTCCCGGAACCAGACTCCCTTCCCGCAGGTGGGATTGCAGGACCTTTTGAACAATGTTCCGTGGCATACTTCTCTCTCTGTTAAGGGTTTTTGTTTCAGCTGCTATTGGCAAGCTCCATTTCCGGACAAGAGCGTGCTCAGGTTCCGGATATCCGGTAACTGTTCCAACATGTAAATTCGATCGATGATCTGTTCGACCCGTTTTGGGGAAATCGTCCGGGAAGTCAACCCCCGGAATTTATCCGCCACATCGCCATAAGACATCGGGTGAGCGGCCGATCCTTTCGGGTGGTCCACGCGGGTTTCCAGCCTCCGGCCGTTTTTCAGAATCACCTCGACCCGGTTGGCGAAGGCCCGAGGATAAAGGCCGTCGATTTCCGGATCCACCTCGATGGTGACCCGCCGGGCCAACTCCAGGAGGCCGGGATCCGTGATCCGATCTTCCGTGAACTGATCCAACAGCGCGGCACCATCGGTCAAGGCCACGGCCACGATATACTGCAGGCTCATCTGCGCCCGCACCACACCGGCCGCGGTGTAGGGAAATCCGCATTGGACCTGAACGCCACGGGCCGTTTTCACCACTACGGATTCCACATCCTCCGCGGTAACGGATTCCTTCTGTCGGATATCCAGTATCGCATCCACCGCGGAATGGGAACTGGCGCAGCAGGCATAGGGCTTGATGTTGACATCGGCGGAGTGATACACCTCACCCAGGCCGGCTGTGACCAGAGACAAGTCCACCTGGTCAGACATCGCCCGGCAGAATCCACCGTCTTTTGCTTCCAGGATCCGGGTCGGCCCGCGGAACCCCTTATGGGCCAAAAAGGCGGCCATGACCCCGCTTTGGCCGGCCCGTCCGGCGTGAAACCGTTTGCTCATGGCCCCGTCCGACAGAAACGCCCACAACCCGGAAGATTGGGTCCCGGCCATTCCCAGCGCACCGGCCAGGTCCCTATCCGACAACCCCAGAAGTTTTCCTGCCGCGGCCGCAGCCCCGAAGGTTCCGGTGGTCCCGGTCAAATGCCAGCCTTTGAGCCGGGAGGCGTTGGGGCCGGTGGCCAAACTGACCCGGATCATGGTCTCATACCCGGCCGCGATCGCGGTCAACACATCCCGGCCGGAAGCGTCCAGCAGTTCCCCCACAGCCAGAGCAACCGGAATGACCGGGGCTCCCGGATGAATCTTGGCGTTGTGATAGTCGTCAAAATCCATGCCATGGATCATCACACCCAACGTCATCACGATATTGGCACAAGGACCTCGAAACGAGCTCTCCCACAAAGAGGCTTCCTCTTTCCCTCCCTGTTCCGAAACCCATTCCCTGACGATACGGGCCCAGGGTAACGACGTTCCGTACAGGCCGCATCCCACGGCATCCAGCACGTAAATCTGGAGGCGTTAAACCAGGTCAGGGTCCAGATCCGTGAAGGCCAGACCCGAGGCGAATTTCGCCAGTTCCATGGTGGGCTGCTCGGAGTCCGGTTGTTTGGAAAAGTTCGTCATGATCAGGAATCCAGCATTTTGGGTTTTTTAATGAGGGGATAAATAATGGAAATCAGGGCACCGGCCAGTAGCACCGCGCTGATCGGGCTGGTAAACAGGATGAGCGGACTACCGCCGGACAACAGCATGGCTCGCCGTAGCGACAGTTCGGCCAGGTCCCCGAGCACCAGAGCCAGAATGCAGGGCGCTACCGGAACACCGAATTTGCGCATGAAATAGCCGATCAGCGAAAATCCGAACATCAGAAATAAATCATCTACGGAGTTATTGAGACCGAACGCGCCGATCACACACAGAATCATGATAGCGGAGGAGAACACCGAATACGGGAGGCGGTTCAGCTCCAAAAACAGCCGGATGGCGGTTCCGGCCAAAAACAGCATGAGCAGGTTGCAGACCAGCATGGCGACAAAAATGCCGTATACGATGTCCGGCCGGGTGGTAAGAAGCAGCGGGCCGGGCTGCATGCCGTGGATCATGAAGGCGGCGACCAGCATCGCAGTGGTATTGCTTCCGGGAAGCCCCAGAGACAACAGAACGGTCATGGAACCGCCGGTGGAGGCGTTGTTCGCGCATTCCGCGGCCATCAGTCCTTCCACCGCACCGTTGCCGAATTTGTCCTTTTCATGCTTGGCGGTTCGCGCGGCCTCTCCGTACGCCAGAAACGCGGCAATGGTGGCCCCGGCCCCGGGAAGAGCACCGACAATCGTTCCAATGATCGGAGAACGCACCATGGTCAACAGATATTTCCGGAACAATGAAAAGGGGGGAAGTTCCTTCAGAAGACCCCGGTAGTCGACACTTCCCTTGTATTCCTTGAATGGTTCTTCGGCCTCGATCAGTATCTCGGAGACGGCCAGCAATCCAACCATGGCCACCACGAAATTCACCCCTCCCAACAGCGTGGTGGTGCCGAACGTGAACCGTTCCTCTCCCGTAATACCGTCGGTGCCGATGGTCGCCAGAAAGATCCCGAAAAAGCAGGAGAGAAAGCCTTTCATCATGGATCCTCCGGACAATCCGGAAACCACGCTCAACCCCAAGATGGTCAGGGCGAAATACTCCGCCGGCCCGAAGCGAAGGGCGAAATCCGCAATCAGGGGGGTGGCCACGATCATGACGATCACACTGACCAATCCACCGAAAATAGAGCAGAGCAGGTACACCCACATCGCGTAGGCCGCTTTTCCCTGTTTGGCCAGGGCATGGCCTTCGATCACCGTGGGGACGGAGGAAGGCTCTCCCGGAATTCCAAAAAGAATAGAGGTGATGGAACCGCCGGTAATGCCGCCCAGATAGGCGCCGATCAACAGCACATAAGCAGTCATCGGCGACATGGTATAGGTAAAAGACAAGAGCAGCACCACGCCCATGGAGGTGCTGATTCCCGGCAGCGCGCCGGCCAACAGTCCCCACAGGGCGCCGGCCGTCATGGCGATCAGGTTCTGGGGCATCAGGACCGTGGCGAATGCCTGCAGATAGGTGTCGAGCATGTCAGCGGTCTCCTTGTTTAATAGAACAGGCGGCTGAATCCGGCAAAGAACCCGATCCCTCTCGGAAACGGGATGGTGATGAACTTGGCGAATACAGATACAATAATTGTGGTCAGCAGAAACGGAGAAATGATGAGAACCATGCGTCTCCGCTCTCCCAGGGCCACCGCGAAAGCTCCGACAAACAGAAATGTCGCCAGAATGAATCCGATCACCGGGATGAGAACCAGATAGGCCAGAAAACAAACCACACACCAGAAAACGGTGGCCCTTGCACAGCGAAGCTCCGCCGCCGCCTCCGGGGTCAATGCCTCCGGTATATCCCCTTCATTCCCCGCTTTCCGGACACTTTTGACCAGAAGAATCACACTGAGCAAAGTCGAGATGCCCAGCGCCATCGTCGGCCAGGTACCGCTGCCGAATTCACCCGCGCGGCCGTGCCCTGCCAGTCCCAGCGTCTGGTACAGCATGAAGCTGAAAAAGGCGACAGACACACCGAAAAAAACGATTTCACCTTTTTTCATGAAAGACCTGCCTTGATAGGAAATACGGAATAAAAAGGACTTCCCCATCCGGATTGGATAAAAAAGGGCCGGAAACGCGGTGCCTCCACCTTTCCGGCCGGCTGGCTATTTCAGATAGCCCAGGTCTTTCAGCACCCCTCCGAAAAACTGCACCTGCTCTTCCCAATATTTCCGGGTTTCTTCCGGACCCAGAAACCCGGGCCGGGCATCCAGATGGTTGTCTGTAATGAATTTCACATACATCGGATGTTCCAGCGCTTTCTGAATCACGTTGATCAGATAGGCTTTGTGTTCCGGGGCGGTGCCTTTTTTCACGCCGAACGCCCGCATCAGGCCGTGGGTGTAGTTGATTCCCAATTCCATGGAGCAGGGAACATCGGGAAGCGCGGGGTGCCGCTTTTCCATGATCACACACAAGGATTTCAATTTTCCGGCCTCGATCAGGGGCAGGGTCTCGGCCAATTCTTCCACGGCGCCGGTGATATGGCCTCCCAGAATCGCGGCCTTGATCTCGGCTCCGGAATCAAACGGTACGAAGGTCACTTCTACGCCGGCCTGTTTGAAAAAGGCCACAGTCTGGATTTCCGACCAACCGCCCGGAGAGGTTCCGGCAAATTTCAAGGCTTTGGGGTTCTTCTTGCCGAACTCCACGAGATCTGCGAAGGTTTTATACGGGGAATCACCGGAAATGGTGATCGCCGATGTGTCCCACTGAATCCGGCAAAGGGGATCGAAATCCTCCAGGATACTGGATCGTGTTTTGGGCTTGACCGCATCGATCAGATGCGATGTGGTGACAGCCAGTATCAGATGGCCGTCCGCCGGCTGCTGGGCGACATGCAGCATGCCTTTCGTGGCACCCCCGCCAGGCATGTTGGTGATCACAACACCCTGTTTCAGCTGCCCTTTCATACCTTCGGCAACGGCCCGGGCGGCGGTGTCGCTGCCGCCCCCGGCACCGAACGGAACCAGAATTTCGATGGCCCGCTCCGGATACTCCGCCGCGGCACTCCCCGCCATGAACGTCAGCATTCCCAGAATTGACAGAACGACCAGTGACACCCCGAATCTTGTTTTCATGTTTTTCTCCTTTTCCCAAAGGTTTCATTTTCCGGCCCCGGCCGACTGAAATACCCCGGAACCGCCAGATCACCATTTCGGCACCCGTACAAATCCTTCCATCAATCTCCGGGCGGTTCGACCGACAACCGCCTCCTGATACCGGATTTCCGCTCCCTTTTTTTCCACCACCGCGCCCACATCGATCGTCCCTCCCGGATGGCCCAACAGAAGAATAGGTTTTTCTTTTCCGGCCGGGGACAGGAAATCATGTACCACCGTTCCCGGAACCATGGCCGCTCCGGCGGTGCAGATGGCCCCGGTGACCGCATAAGAACGGTGCAGCCCGCCCATGGACATCATCCGGACGGTCAGATCCACGTCTGCGGCTTCGACCAGGGTGCCTCCCGTCGTTCGATAAGACCTGGGCGGCGCCACAACTGCCATCTTGGGGACCGCCTGAATCCGCCTTCCTTTTTCCGGAGAGCCGGAAAGCCCGGCGAGAACCGAACCGTGGCTGCGGATGGTTTCGAGAATTTCTTTCATTTTCGGGGAATCGATTTCATCGATCTCCTCCCCGGAAAGCCCGACCCGAGAAGCCGCGACGAATACCACCGGATTGGCCGCATCGACGATGGAAACCTCGACTTCTCCCATTTCCGGAATCTTCAACACATCCCGAACCCTGCCAGTGGGAAACAGCGCTCCGGTCATGGATCCTCCCGGATCGTGAAATCGAAGAACGATCCGCGATCCGGTGCCGGGAATACCCGCGATCGCGTAATCTCCCTCTTCGTCGAAGCATCCGTTTCTCACCGGAACCTCGGCGACAATCAGCTTGTTGGTGTTTTTCTGAAAAATCCGGACCCGGGTGACCGGTTCCACCGCCTTAACCAGGCCTTCATCCACGGCAAAAGGTCCGACTGCGGCCGAAAGATTTCCGCAATTTCCGTTGTACTCGATCACCGGCCGGTCAATCGATACCTGTCCGAAATAATATTCAACATCATAGGCCGGATCGGTGGAGGGGCTGATGATGGCGGTTTTGCTGCTCTGGGATATCGCGCCGCCCACCCCGTTCATCTGGCGGCGGTACGAATCCGGGCTGCCATAGGCGGCCAGAATGAGCCGATCCCGGGTTGCCGGGTCGGATGGAAGATGGTTCTCATGAAAAAAAAGCCCTTTGCTGGTTCCTCCCCTCATCAGTACCGCGGCGATTCGTTCCTGCATGGCGTTTTTCTCCCTGGTTTTTTCTGGAAATATTCGGACTCGGCCAACGGAACCCTGTTTCACGACCAGCCTGGTAATGTACCGTTTGCAAGTTGAATGCCAACTGGATACCGTTACCCAAGACCCAGCTTACGAAGGCGACGCCAGAGCGTCGTCCGGCTGACCCCCAATAGTTCGGCGGCCCGGGTTTTGCTGTACCGGGCCGCTTTCAACGCGGAAAGAACGGCCTCGGTTTCCAGCTCCTCCGGATCAGGAATTCGCTTTTCGGGATTCGGTTTTTCCAGAATTTCCAGCCCGGGTTCGTCCATGACATCCCCGATGTGCTGCAATTGACGGAACAGGTTTTCCAGGGCATCCTCCCGGCATTCGAAATTGCAGGTCAGAAGCAATTGTTCCGCGAAATGCTTGATCTGACGAACATTTCCGGGCCAGGAATACCCGGAGATCCTTGCCAGGTAGACCTCCGGAAGTTTCAAGGGCGGCAGCTGGTGTTTTCTGGCGTAATGGTCCAGGAAATGGTGCAACAGAAGTGGAATATCCTCTTTTCTGGCGCGAACCGGAGGAATATCGATCCGAAGTACGTTAAGTCGGAAAAACAGGTCTTTCCGAAAACCGCCTTCCCGGACCGCCTGCCACAAATCCTTTCCCGCGGCTACAATCACCCGAACGTCAATCTTGATCTTGTGATCGCTGCCGACCCGCATCACTTCCTTTTCCTGTAGCACCCGCAGCAGGCGAAGCTGGACATTCTGGGTGGTGGAATCAATTTCATCCAGAAATATCGTGCCTTGATGTGCCAGTTCGAACAGCCCCGGTTTTCCGCCTTTCTTCGCGCCGGTGAACGCTCCTTCTTCATGTCCGAACAACTCGCTTTCCAGCAACTGCTCGGTCAGGGCCGCGCAATGCACGGAAACGAACGGCCTGCTGCGCCTCTCGCTCAGGTTGTGAATACTCTGAGCAACGATTTCCTTTCCGGTTCCGGTTTCCCCGGTGATCAGAATACAGGACGCCGTCCTGGCGAATTCCCGGCAGAACTTCACCACCCGCCCCATCGTGGGATTCTGATAAATGAGATCCTCGATCACATAAGTGGCCACAAAACCTCGTGACAGGGTTTGGCGTACCTTGTTTTCCGCTTTCAGGACATGGGAAATCTCCTTGAAAGATGATACCACGCCGATAATCTCATCCCGCAGAAGGATGGGTAGATGATTGAAAACAAACAGGGTGCCGCCGATTTTTTCAATGGCATCCAGCACCGGTTGCCGGTTTTCCAGAACCTGCAGTACGGCGGTTCGGGTCATCAGCCTGGAAATGTGCCTTCCCTGGAATTCAGGCCCGGAAATCCCAAGAAGCCGTTGTGCCGTCTGATTGACTGTCGTGATCTTTCCTTTTCGATCGATCGCGATGATGCCGTCGGAGGAAGCATCGACTATGGACTGATACCGGATGGACATGGCTTTCTGCTCCCGCTGCGCCCATGCGGCGGAGCGGGCGTTCTCCAATGTTTCGATCATTTCCTCTTCCGAGGTCACCAACTCGGAAAAACGCATTCCAAATTCCAGGGCAAACCGCATGGACGTCCCGCCCCCCACCACCACCTCAAATCCGTCCAAAGCGGCCTGCGCAATGATCTGGCGAAGACTGGCCGAGTCGGTATAGGTATTCTGGGAAAATTCAACCCCCAGAAGTTCGGCAAAAATCTCCATATGCAGGCGTTTTTCCCGAAAACTGGGCAGAAAAATCCGCCCCCCTTTGCGGGCGGCGGCCTGGATGCTCCGAAAGAGATTGAGGGAGGTTTGGGGAAAGGAAAGAACCGGAATCTGCAGATTTTCCCGAAGCCAGTAAGCGGTTCCCCGGCGGGAAACCAGAACCTCCACCCCGTCGGCCACCATTTTTTTCCCGATGGGTACAGCGTTCTCCAGCCCGTGATAAGACACCGTCAGAATGGTATCCGGCTGGGATTCCAAGCTTTTCAGACATATATCGATCGAGGGGGTGGAAACGACAATGCCGATATGAACCGGTTTCATAA
>CAZTKB010000063.1:0-13807 GCA_964614125.1 uncultured Desulfobacterales bacterium
TTTCCCAGGGAAAGCGGGATGGGTCGCCCCGGGACGGCGGGCTGTTCATCCGTATTTCCAAAGCGAAGGTAGCTTGTCCCGTTTTTTGTCCCCCCCACCCTGACCCTCCCCCACCAGTGGGGAGGGAATAAAATTGTTTCCTTGGCCCAGCCTGAAAGAGTGGAGGGGATGAGCTGCCACCTTGGGCCATTCCCCGCAAGGGGGGAGGGAATAGATTTGTGTACCTGAGCCATTCCCCGCCAGATCATTTACAGTCTGTAAATTTTCCTGACATCCTCCCCCCCACCCAAAAATTCCCCCCCTTCCCCCATTCCCCCGAAATCATGTGTATTTCCAGACACACCCCATTTTGGCACATCGATTGCAAGTGAATCTACGCCCGCAGGGGAAATTCCGCATCATGGAAAAACCTCCCCCGCAGCACGGACACGACAAGGCTTTCTCCCAAGGATAGCCGCCAACCCCCTCTGACAAGCCGGGAAGGATTGATGTGGAAACACCCATACGACTGCTGATAGCCGATCGGAATCCTCATGTTCGGGATTTTCTCCGGCGCGAGTTGGCCGCCGAAGGATATGTCATCGTTCTGGCCAAAAGCAGTCAGGAAATACTGGAATCCGTCGCACAGCCAGAAACGCCGGACCTGTTGATCCTGGATCCGGATCTGACCAGCCAGACCGACCCGGAAATACTCCGGAAAATCCGGTCCGTATCCCCGGACATTCCGGTCGTTTTGCACAGCTTTCTTCCGGAATCCCGGGAATTGGCCGATCGTTCCCCAAACGTGACTTTTGTGGAAAAACAGGGCAACAGCATCGACCAGCTGAAACAAACCATTTTCCGCCTCGTCAAAACCATTGACGGCCATGGATAATCCGATGCCAGAGACAAAAACAACCGGTGGATATTACCGAGCTTTGAGCCGGAACATGTTTCTTTCCATCATCACGGTTTCGTTCATTCCGGTTTTTTTTGTCAGCGCCACCATCCTGTACCAGTTCCGGACGACCTACCGGGCCAAGGTTTACCAGCAATTGTCGGAACTGGTTGAAAAACACAAGGTGAACATCGATTCGTTTCTGAACCAGAAACTGGCGGACATCATCTTTCTTTCCAAAAGCAAGGGGTACGCGAACCTTCACAGCGAAATTTTTCTTCAGAACAAGCTCACCCTGCTGCAGCAGGCCTACGGCCCGGTGTTCGTGGATTTGGGGGTCATTGACCACGAAGGAGTGCAAATCGCCTATGCCGGTCCCTTTGCCCTGGAAAAAGCCCACTATGACGATACGGAATGGTTTCAGCAGGCCATGAGCCGCCAGTTCTATATCAGCGACGTGTTTCTGGGGCTTCGGGGAACACCCCATTTCATCATCGCGGTCCGGGACATGTGGGAGGGTAAACCCTGGATCCTTCGAGCGACCATTGATTTCGTGGAGTTCAACAACCTGGTCCAGCAAATCCGGATCGGTGCCACCGGTTTCGCCTTCATTGTCAACCGGGAGGGAAAATATCAGACCCGCTTGGCCTTCGGACTGGAATCCAACCAGGAGGACGTCCTTGCGTTTTTTCTGAATGGGAACAATTTCTCCTCCCGCGGTGTATCCGTGGTCGAACGACCGGACAGCAGCGGAAACAACCATATTTATGCAGCGGCCCTGCTGAAAAACGACGAATGGCTCTTGATCTACCAACAGAGCACGGCGGACGCTTTTTCCCATCTGAACCGTACGCTTTGGATCTGTGTCGCCATCTTCATCCTTGGTGGCATCGCCATCATCACCATGTCCGGGATTCTGACCCGGCGGATGGTGAATCGGATCACCATTTCGGACCGGGAAAAGGAAGTGATGAACCAGCAGGTGATTGAAACGGGCAAACTGGCTTCCATCGGCGAGTTGGCGGCCGGTATCGCCCATGAAATCAATAACCCGGTCGCGATCATGGTAGAAGAGGCCGGATGGATCCAGGATCTTCTGGAGGAAGAAGATGTCAAGTCCAACAAAAACCTGGCCGAAATCCAGGACGCCTTGGCCCAGATCCGGATCCAGGGAACCCGGTGCAAGGACATCACCCACAAGCTGCTCAGCTTTGCGCGAAAAACCGACTCCCGGATTCAGTATATTCAATTAAACGATATGATTCGGGACATCGCGGCTCTGTATGAACAGCGTGCCAAATTCAGCCTGGTGCAGATCGTCCTCCACCTGGATGAAAATCTTCCGGCCATCAAGGGATCCGTGTCCGAACTGCAGCAGGTGTTTCTGAACCTGATCAACAACTCCCTGGACGCGATGGAAAAGAAAAAAGGCGGGACCCTGACCATGTCCACCTCTTACCGGAAAGGACATGTCGTCGTCGAAATACAGGATACCGGATTGGGCATCCCCGAGGCCAACCTGCCCCGTTTGTTCGATCCGTTTTTCACCACCAAGCCGGTCGGAAAAGGTACCGGCCTGGGACTATCCATTTGTTACGGAATCATCAAAAACCTCGGAGGCGAAATCGTTGTCTCCAGCCGAGTGGATCAGGGTACAACCTTCGGGGTTCACCTGCCGCCGGCCGATGACGGAGAAACCGTCTCCCATTACCAAGGAGAAACCATATGACAATCGCCAATCTGATGCTGGTGGATGATGAAGTCCCCTTTGTCGATGCCATGACCAAGCGGCTGACCCACCGGAACTTTAAGGTCGTCTCTGCCCATAACGGGCAAGAATGTTTGGAAAAATTGGCCACCCACCGGGATGTGGAAGTCGTGATCCTGGATGTCAAGATGCCTGGCATGGACGGCATTGAAACCCTGCGGGAAATCAAGAATCGGTTTCCGATCGTGGAGGTCATCATGCTCACCGGACATGCGACCGTGGAAACAGCCATTGACGGAATGAAGCTGGGGGCTTTCGATTACCTGATGAAACCCTGCGACATGGACCAGCTGGTGGCCAAGTCCACGGAAGCCGCCAATAGGAAACGGGCACAGGAAGAAAAAATCATCCAGGCCCGGTTAAACGCCATCACCTCCTCCCGAGCATAAGGAAAACCGGCCATGACGGAAGGGACTCCACAACCGACAATTCCAATCCGGTTGCTGTTGGTCGATGACGAGACAGGATTCGTCAATGTCCTGGCCAAACGAATCGCCAAACGGGGCTTTTCCGTGACCAAGGCGTTCAGCGGCCTGGAAGCAATCCAGGTTCTTCGCAAGGAGATCTTTGACGTGGCGGTCCTGGATTTGAAAATGGAAGACATGGATGGAATCGAAGTACTCAAAGTATTCAAGAAGATGGCCCCGCGACTCCAGGTAATCATGCTCACCGGCCATGGCTGCGAGGAAGCGGCCAGGGAAGGCCTGGAATCCGGAGCCTTCGACTATCTGACCAAACCATGCGAGTTCGAGGAACTGATGAAAAAGATCCAGGATGCCGCGGCTCGATCAGGAGGCTCTCATGGAAACGTTTAGTGTGCTCTTTGTCGACGATGAGACGGATTTTCTGGAAACCCTGATGAAACGCATGAAAAAGCGGAATGTCACCGTTTCGGGAGTCAGCCGGGGAGAAGAAGCGATCGCCTTTCTGCGGAATCACGCGGTGGATATCGTGGTGCTGGACATGCGGATGCCGGGTATGGACGGGATCGAAACCCTGCGAGAAATCAAAAAAATGAACCCCTTGACGGAGGTGATCATGCTGACCGGGCACGCCTGCCTGGAAGCGGCCCAGGAGGGTATGCAGCTGGGCGCATTCGATTACCTGATGAAGCCGCTCAATATCGACGAACTGCTGTACAAGCTCCAGGATGCCTACCGAAAAAAATCCATCCAGGAGGAAAAGATCCGACAATTGAAACAAGCCATGGCACAGCAGGAGAAATCCTGCGCCATGGAGTGAAGAAATTTTTGATTTACCGGGTTTCCGGGTTTCTATTCACCTATTTTAACACCATTGGACAGGAGTGAGAGAGAATGAAATTTTTTTCACAGCTGGGGCAGTTTATGATGATCGGGGCCAGGGCGCATGCCACATGGGAAATCAATATCGCCCGGACCATTTTTTCTGACCGCAAACGACTGATTCTATTGGGCCTGATGTGCCTTCCGGCCGTTTTGGGGGGATTCGCCTTCGCCGACCAGATCGCCGGAGCCCTTCCGAGTGTCATCGGCGGCAAAAGCTCTTACATGCCCGCCTATTACTCCAACGGAATTTTTATCGCCTCCATTCTGATCGGTATCGGCGCCGGGCTGATCACCGGCTGCATTGGTGCCGGCGGCGGGTTTGTGATTGCGCCGGCATTGATGAGCGCCGGAATCAAGGGAATCCTGGCGGTCGGAACCGATCTCTTTCACATTTTCGCCAAGGCCATCATGGGAAGCGTCATCCATCGGAAACTGGGCAATATTTCCGTTTCCCTGGCGCTCATTTTCCTGATCGGCGCCATGGGCGGCGCCACGGCAGGCGGGCTGCTGAACCGGTTCCTGTACGAAATCAACCCGGTCCTGAGTGACGCCTTCATCACCACCATTTACGTCCTGATGCTGGGCGGCCTGGGTGTTTACGCCCTCACCGACTTTTTGAACGCCCGGAAAGCCGGTGACACCGGCGGGGCGCACGGCGGCAAGGTGGAAGGCGCGGATCTGGGCAATCTTCCCAAAAAGCTCCAGGCCATCCGCATTCCGCCGATGATCACCTTCGACCAGGGCATCGTTCCCGGCGGCCGGCAGATCTCCGCGGTTTTCCTGGTCGCCAGCGGCGCGCTGGTCGGTCTGGCTGCAGCCATCATGGGTGTGGGCGGCGGATTTCTGACCTTCCCCATCTTCGTGTATGTCTTAGGTATCTCCTCCCTCACCACCGTCGGCACCGACATCTTCCAGATCATCTTCACGGCAGGCTACGCCGGCATCACCCAGTACGCCATTTACGGATTCATTTTCTATACCCTGGCCATGGGCATGCTTCTGGGATCCCTGCTCGGCATCCAGATCGGCGCCATGGTGACCAAGGTCGTTCCGGGCATCACGATCCGAGGCTTTTACGCCATGTCGGTGCTGGCCGGGTTTGTCAACCGGTTTTTCGCACTGCCCGGAAAACTGGCGGACATGGAGCTGATCCCGCTTTCCAAGGGAACCGCGCTGATTCTGGACCGAATCGGAATCTACGCCTTCTTCATCGTGATCGGGGTATTTGCCGTCTGGGTAATTGGAACCTTTTTCAAAAACATCAAAACGCTGAAAGGAGCGTGAATACCATGATCGCGCATAAAAAAGAATTTTACGGCGGCGTCGGGCTGATGGCGGGTTTTATTGTGGTGTTCATCATCATGTTCATGCCGATCTTCGACGGTCACAATGCCCTCAACTACCTGGACAGACTGTATAATTCCATTTCCAAAGGCTCCGCTTACTATGTTCCGGACCTGAAAAAGGAAGCGGCCAAGGTGATGGACAAGGAAATTTCCGTGACCCTGAAAATGAAGGACGAAAAACAGGCCAAGGAAAGCATCCCGTTGCTGTTGGAAACGGGTTCCCAGGTAGCAATCGCCGGATCCGACCTGAAGGTGACCGGCAAACTGGGAAAAATTCTGGAAGGCAGCCTGGTCGACACGGATCTCATGTTTTATAACAAGGGCAAGGAACTGGCCGCGAAGTACAATATGGATGAGCGGCTGGCCTTTTACAACTGGTATTCCGTTTTAAAGGCGCTGGACAAGGATCTGACCCATCAGAAGCATTTCGCCGAAGCCAAAATCGTCGCCACGGTCATCAAGAAAGGCGTGGAGTGCGCGTACAACTACTACCAGGTGGAACCTCAGAAAATCGGAGATAAAGCGGGAATTGTCATTTTCTCCCTGGTGTTTTACGTGGTATACACCCTGTGGTACGGATTTGCGATCCTGTTTATGTTCGAAGGCTGGGGCCTGAAACTGGAGCATTGATGGAACGAATGCGGTCGATTCTGAAAAAATGGTTCAAGAAATCCGAACCACAGGAACCTCCGGAAGCCATCGATCAGCTTCGCACCGCATTCCGGGAACGATACCACAACTTCAAACTGCTGTTAAGCGCCAACAACCGGGCACTCGAAGTGATGGCCGAAATGGAGCAGGCGCTCCAGGGAGGCCGTCCCTTCGGCATGTCCTTTATCCGATCCAGTTCCACCCGGGTTTCGGTCAGCGTATTTCAGATGATCCAGAATCTGAAATCCCTGGCCCCCGGAAAATACGAGGAACTGGATTCCCGCCACGGATCCATCCAACAGGCCATCGACTCCATTCTCAAGGCGGAAAAACCTCTGAAAAACGGGG
Organism: uncultured Desulfobacterales bacterium; assembly: GCA_964614125.1. Lineage (GTDB taxonomy): Bacteria > Desulfobacterota > Desulfobacteria > Desulfobacterales > Desulfatirhabdiaceae > UBA4064. The sequence continues at coordinate 6,298 of CAZTKB010000063.1, forward strand.
CAATTGCCTTGATGCTGTCCGAGTTGGATGCGGAGACAGCCGATGCCGCCGGCAATAAGATGGCCAACTTGGGAGAGCTGAAAAACCGGGTCGGCCTCCTGGTCCCCCCGGGTTTTGTTCTGACCACCACGGCCTACCGGCGATTTATCGAACACAACCAGTTACAGGTGGAAATCGACCGGCTTTTTCAGAGCGCGGAACTGGAATCCGTGGAAACGCGGTATACCCTCAGCTCCCGTCTCCAGCAGCTGATCATTCGATCGGAGGTGCCCCCTGACATCGCGGGGCAGTTGGCGGAATGCTGGGAACGGGTCGAAAAGAAAGAAGGGAACCCGATCACCATGGCGCTGAGAAGCAGCGCCGTCGGCGAAGACACGGAAGGCAGTTCCTTTGCCGGGCAGTACCGCTCGGAACTGAATGTCAGTTTCGAAAACGCTCTCCAATCCTACAAGGAAGTGGTGGCCAGCAAATACAGCCTGACCGCCATGACTTACCGCCTGAACAAGGGATTCCGGGACCGGGATATCCACATGAGTGTGGGATTTTTGAAAATGGTGGATGCGGTTTCCGGAGGCGTGATGTATTCCCGGAATCCGGTGGATGACCGGGACGACCGCATCCTGATCAACTCGGTGTGGGGACTTCCCAAATCCGTCGTGGACGGCAGCATTTCCTGCGATGTCTTTGTCGTCAAACGAGGCGCCCGTCCCCAGGTGGTGGAACGGACGATCAGCCCGAAAACCATCCGGTACGTCTGCTATCCCCAGGAAGGGGTCTGCCGTCTGGAAACAGCCCTGGAAGAAAGCCTTTCTCCCAGCCTCACCGATTCCCAGGCGGTTTCTTTGGCCGACATCGCCCTGGCGATCGAAGCCCATTACGGAACGCCGCAGGATATCGAATGGGCCATCGATCCATCCGGCCGGATCGTGATTCTGCAATGCCGCCCCTTGGAGTTGATCCATCCCGCCGTCGGGGAAAATCCGGAGGAGTTATCGGTGGTTCCGGACGATTCCCGCATTCTGTTCCGGGGAGGAGTCACTGCCAGCCCCGGGACGGCTTATGGAGATGTTTTCCCGGTGTCTCGGGGAGTAGACATTCTGGAGTTCCCGGAAGGAGCGGTTCTGGTCGCGGCCCAGGCCCTTCCGCGGTGGGCATCCCTGCTGAACCGGGCTTCCGCAGTCATCACGGAGCAGGGGGGATTCGCGGGCCATTTGGCGAACGTGGCCCGGGAATTCCGGATTCCCGCCCTGTTCGGCGTGCCGGATGCTCTCCGCCGGTTCACCCGGGGACAGGGGATCACGGTGGACGCCACCCACCGGGTGATCTGGGAAGGACGAATGGAAGACGCCCTGCGGCCGGCCGTAAAAAAGACCGGCATGATGACCGGAAGTCCGGTGTATCAAACCCTGCAGGAGATATCCCGCCATATCGTCCCGCTGAATCTGCTGGATCCGGATTCCCGGGAATTCTCCCCGGCCGGTTGCCGCACCTTTCACGATATCACCCGTTTCATCCATGAAAAATCCATCTCGGAAATGTTCAACTTCGGCAAGGACCACCATTTTCCGGAACGTTCCAGCAAACAGCTTCATTATCGGGTGCCCATGCAATGGTGGATCCTGAATCTGGACGATGGATTTACCATGGAGGTGGACCATAAATATGTCCGTCTGGAGCAGATCCAGTCCATCCCCATGCTGGCTTTCTGGAAAGGGTTCGTCGCCATTCCCTGGGACGGTCCGCCGGCTCTGGACCGAAAGGGATTCATGTCCGTCATGTTCCAGTCCACCACGAATAAAGCGCTGGTTTCCGGAGTCAGATCCGCCTTCGCCGAGCGGAACTATTTCATGATTTCCAAAAATTTCTGCAGCCTGAGTTCCCGACTGGGATACCATTTTTCCACGATGGAATCACTGATCAGCGACCGGACTCCCGAAAATTACACCAGTTTTCAATTCAAGGGAGGGGCTGCGGACCATATTCGGCGCCTGAACCGTGTCCGTTTCATCGGTGATTTGCTGGAGGAGGAAGGATTCCGTGTTGAGATCCGGGAAGACCACCTCTCCTCCCGGATCGAACAGCTGGACATGGAAGTCATGAAAAAACATGTGGAAATTCTGGGGTATCTGACGCTCCATACCCGCCAGCTGGACATGATCATGGCCAACCCCGCATCCGTGGTTTATTACCGAAACAAATTGCGGGAAGACATCCGCCGTCTGCGGGAGATGCCCTGACCGACGCCGCGATCAGGGGGAGACCGGCCGCGATCCGGATTCCCAGGCGGGTAGAATGAGAGAAAAAACGCTTCCCTCCCCTACCCGGCTGCTCACTTGGACACTGCCGCCGTGCGCGTTCAGAATGTGGCGGACGATGGACAAACCCAGGCCGCTGCCCCCTTCCTTCCGGCTTCGGCCCGCATCCACCCGGTAAAACCGCTCGAAGATCCGGGACAGGTGTTCCGGGGCGATGCCAGGGCCATGATCTTCCACCCGGATCACGATGCGGGATCCTTCGGTCCCGGCCCGGATCCGGACCGTCGTTTGAGGCCGGCCGTACCGAACCGCGTTGTCCAGGAGATTGATCACCGCCTCTTCCATCAGACGGGAATTCATCCGGGCGGTAAGCTCCGCCGGACAATCCAACTCCAGTGTCATATTCCGGGAATCCGCCTGGTGTCGGCAGTTCTGCACGGCAGACTGGAGAACATCGGCCACACGCCCCGGGGACAGGGTCACCAGATTCTGTTCCACATCCCGCTCAATCCGGGAAAGACTCAGCAGATCATCGATGATTTGGTTGAGCCGGTCCACCTGCCTCGCAATAATGGACAGAAAATGCATGGCATGCTCCGGCTCATGAACCGCGCCGTGGATCAGTGTTTCCACAAAACCCTTGACCGCGGTGATCGGAGTCCGAAGCTCGTGGGAGACATTGGCGACGAAATCCCGGCGCACGGTTTCCAGGCGACGCAGGCGGGTGATATCGTTCAGAACGACCAGAACTCCGACCCCCGCACCCCGGGAGTCCACCAGCGGATTCCCCCGTACATGGATGACCCGTTCCTCCGGCACATGCAACACAATCTGCTCCTCCACAGGACCGGATGTTCCCCGCACCCGGTCGACCACCTGGAGCAGGTGGATGTTCCGGACCGCTTCCGCCAGCGTAGGCAAAGGAGATTCCAGGCTCCGAATTCCAAGCAGGTTTTGAGCCGCCGGGTTTACGGTGATCACGCGTTCCCGGTTGTCCACTGCCAAAACCCCCTCGACCATGCTGGAAAGGATGGTTTCCTGTTCATAGCGCTGGGCGGCCATCGCATGGATCCGATCGTTCAGTTCGACAGCCATCCGGTTCAGGGAATCGACCATGGCCGCCAGTTCTTCGGACTTCGGGACAGGAAGTGGAACGTCCAATTCACCGCGCGCAAATCGTTGGGCTGCGATTTGGATCTCTTCCATCGGGCGACTGATCCGCCGAGAGACGACCAGACTGAAAAGTGCTGCCGCCACCACGATCGCCAACACGACCAACCCGTTTTTTTGAAGGATTTGTTTCAGTTCCTCGTCGACTGCCGAAACCGGAATGGAAGTACGGATAATACCGATCAACCGCCCCTCGACCAGAACCGGATGGGCCACATACATCATCCGGGTCGTCAGGGTATAGCTTTTTCGGGTAACGGTTCCGACTCCGCCTTTCAGAATCGACCGAATCTCCGGACGGTCTCCGTGATTGTCCATGGCGGCCGGGTTCTCCCGGGAATCGGCCGCCACCACTCCGGAAGGAAACAACACCGTAAACCGGGTATCGGAATGCCCGGCGATATCCGAGACCAGTTCCTGGATTGGCCGGGCATTCGGCGGGTCCAACCACCCGCGGATCTGCGGTTCCAGCAACCGCGCCTGAGATTCCAGGCTGGATTGAACGTGTCGGAGGTAGAGTTCTTCGAAAGACCGGGAGGTATACCAGACGGCGGCCGGCACCGCCAGGACGATCAGCAGCAGAAACGCGGGAAAGACTTGCCAGAACAGACGTCGTTTCACGATTCCCCCCGGAATCGGTATCCGACTCCCCGCACCGTTTCCACATAGTCCCCGCAGGAACCCAGTTTTTTCCGGAGCCCCGCGATCTGCACATCGACGGACCGCTCGGTGACCGCGTAATCCTCCCCATGAACGGCATCGACGATCTGCCCGCGGGTGAACACCCATCCGGGCCTTCTGGCCAACAGATGCAGCATCCGGAATTCGGTCGGGGTCAGATCAACCGACAGGTTCCCGATCTGGACCAGGTATTGTCCCGGGTGAATCGTCATCGGTCCCGCGGTCAGAAGCCGGCCGTCTTCGACAGGCGCCTCCTGAACGCGCCGCAAAACGGCGCGGGAACGCGCGATCAATACGCGGGGGCTGAAGGGTTTGGTGATGTAATCGTCAGCCCCCAGTTCGAGGCCGGTGACGATATCCGCCTCCTCTCCCCGGGCGGTCAGCATGATAATGGGAATCAGGCGGGTAGCCTCCCCTTTCTTCAGGCGGCGGCACACATCCAGCCCGTTCATGCCGGGAAGCATCAGATCCAGAATGACCAGGTCGGGCAACCCGCGGCCGACCGCATCCAACAAGCTTTCTCCGGAAAAAAAACCGGTTACGAGATACCCTTCCCGGCTCAGATTGTAGCGCAACAGCTCCAGGATATCCTCTTCGTCATCAACCACCCAGATCTGTTCCCTGGACATAGGTCATCCCTTTCTCGGCACCATCGGCAGGACCAAGTCTTCCTGGACACGAGTCTTAAAAACATCAGGCGATTCGGCCGTCACGGATTTCGAGAATCCGGTCCGCGATTCGGGCCAACTCCAGATTATGGGTAACCAAAAGGATTGTCAAACCCTGATTTCGGTTGAGCTCTTTCAACACCTCTCCGATCTCGCGGCTCCGATTGCTGTCGAGATTTCCGGTCGGCTCATCGGCCAGCAAAACAGAAGGCTGGTTGATCAAGGCCCGCGCAATGGCCACCCGCTGCATTTCTCCGCCGGAAAGCTGCCCCGGAAGATGGTTCCGCCGGTGGGCGATCCCCAGCAGGTCCAGCAGATATTCCAATTGGGCATCCGGCTCTCCTTTCCGGTAAAAGGTACAGGGAAGCAAGATGTTTTCCGCAACCGTCAGGGTGGGAATCAGATAGAATTTCTGGAAGATATACCCATACAACTCCCGTCGGATCCGGGTCAATGCGGATTCTCCCAGGGGCCTGCCCACGCCCAGGACCACTCGGCCTTCAATCGAAAGGGTGCCGGAAGTCGGGTTGTCCAGGCAGCCAAGCATGTTGACCAGAGTGGTTTTCCCGGAACCGGACGGTCCGATACAGGCGGCAAACTCCCCCCGGGGGATTTCAAGCGATATATCGGTAACCGCCGGTATGATTTCGCTTCCCCGAACATACGTGCGGGTCAGGCGATCGGCTGCAATCAGGATATCGGAGTTTTCTTTCATCCGTCCACCTCGCTTCGGATGGCGTCCAGCGGCCGAACACGGGCCGCACGCCATGCCGGATAAATCCCGCTGATCAGTCCGATCCCAATGGTGGCCGCCAGGGTGGCCATCACGATTCCGGCGTCCAGTTCAATCAGGGATCCGGTGGGCGCATAGGGCAGCAGGGATCGGATCAGATACCCGGTCATGCGGGACAACGCCAGGGCAAGCCCGGTTCCCAGCACTCCCCCCAGGAGGCAAAGCGCCAGGGTCTCCCCCCATATTAATTTGAAGATATCCAGCGGCATGGCTCCGATGCTTTTGAGGATTCCAATCTCCTGAAACCGTTCGAACACGGACATCAGCACGGTGTTGATCACCCCGACCATGGCAATGACCACGGCGATCACGGCGATGGAAGCGACCATGATCCGAGCGGTCGCCACGAGACTCAGAATAGTCTGCTTCACCTGGGCCAGGCTCACCACCTGCACATCGGGAAGTTCATACAGTTTTTCCTCGAACCGGGCGATATCCGCATGCTTGTCCACCTTGATTCCCAGACCGGTGAGATCCCCGGTCCTGCCGAAGATTTTCTGAACCGTCTGGAGAGGCAAAAAGATCGTGCCGTCATCCTGGGTTCCGGTACGTTTCAGGATGCCCGTCACTTTCAGTTCCATGTCGGTTTCCGGGATCAGAAGGCTGTCTCCAACCTCGCGCTGCTCCAGTTCGGCGGCTTCATAGCCCAACACGGCCTCCATTCCTTCCGGATTCGTGAACCACCCCCCCTGCTGAAACTCCAGAAAGGGTTTCATCGCGGGAAAAGAAACCGGATCCACCCCCAGATACGCGGTAATCCCGCCGCTTTCTCCCTTGTTGGGATCAAAAATCGCATGCATCAGCATCGGGGTGATGGAATCGACCTCCGGATTGGACAACACCGATTCCGTAATGGATTCCTTCATGTAGCGCAGCCCGGTTCCGCCTTTCAGCATCAGGGTCGCCGCTTCATACGGGCATCCCTTGGCGGTGAGCAGCATCTGGAATCCCATGTTGTCGATATCCTTGTTCAGGGCATTTTCATACCCCCGGTTAAATCCCAGCAAGCTGGCCAGGACCCAGGCGGAAAGCCCGATACCGACCACAGTCAGAATGCTGCGGGTTCTTTTCCGCAGCAGATTTTTCAGTGAAACACGATAAATGGAAATCATGGCCGCCTCCTTAGGGCATGGCCGACAGATGGCGGTTATCGAACACGAACTCATCCATCAGAACCAGATTTTTTTTGGCGGCCCGCAAGGCGGCCCGGAAATCGATTTCCGCATCCGGAGCCGGATTGGCGATCTCTTGAACCCGAGTCGCGGAGACGGTCTTACCCGTAGTGACTTGATACGGATAGAAATCCGCCAGACTCAGCCCCTCGAATTGCTTTCCGAATTCCGGTGACCGTAGTGTTGCGGCGGCCTTGGAGGTCAGCTTCTGAAAATAAAACCGCTGAATCTTCCCCGACAGGTCCAAAGACAGGAAAACCTGGATGCCGCCGTATTGTCCTTTCTGATTGACGCCGTGAATATATCCGATCTTTTCCCGGCCGTTGTATATTTCGTAGATGGTGTAGGGAACGTCCGCGGTTTCAAACAAGCCTTGGAACCGATCTCCCAGCCGCTTTTCGATTTCGGCCAGCAGGGCGTCCCCCCCTTTTTTGTCAATGGACATGTATACGGTCCGGTAGCCGGTGGAACCTGGAAAAAGCCGGGCTACATCTCGGTCCGGATCGTTGAGGTCACATCCCACGGCCGCCCATCCGGTGGACACGGCGCAAAACAACAGCAGGACCGCGGTTATCCATATGGTTTGGTTCGACTTCATTCGGATCCCCCCTCCCTGTTTCCTACAATTTGCGATACCAGTAAACCTGAAAAACCACCCGGTGATCATCCAGTGCCTCATCATAATGATACATGGATCTCAGCGTGATATCCGGCGTAAGAGCAAAAGACGGACCGGCCGCAACCTGGTAGCTCTCCTCGGAACCGATCTTC
>CAZTKB010000064.1:0-9393 GCA_964614125.1 uncultured Desulfobacterales bacterium
GGTCTTTGGGGTCCCCAGAAAATTTCCAGACCCATCACCGTGGATCCGGAAATCAATCTGAGGAATGACAACGGAACGATCCGGCGGTATATCCCGGTAGCCTGTGTCCTTCACAGCGGGGGGACACAGGGAGGCCATTACACAGCATTGAAACAGCACCGTGACGGATGGTATCTGTACAATGACGCATATACCCCGAAACAGACGTCTACACTAAGTGCCTTTCAGACCATGAGCCAATACGGGTACCTGGTCTATTACCAGCCAACTGAAGAACCTGCCCCGCCCGACACCCGGCACGACCCTGCCGCACCGGTTCCGCCGATGGATCGTACCGCTCCAGGTCCATCGGACCATGCCCGATACCAGTCATTTGCCGAGGAAGCCGACTCGTTTTTCCAGCGTCACTTCCAATTTGATCCATCTCGGGAAATGAAAATCAACCGGTCCCGGCTGCAGAAAACAATCGATGAGTGGATTCAGGAATGCCGAAAGGACCCGGCCAAAAATTCTCTGTTGCCGCACATGATCCTGGATTGCCGGTTGTCGGAAACCGGCTGGGAGATCGGATGGACCCCGAATCGCGCGCGGTGACACCCGGTCACACCTCCCGGAGCGCCTCGATGACCGGCATCCGGGAGGCCCGAAAGGCAGGTAGGATGCCGCCGGCAAAGCCCATGAACAGGGAGAAGGAAAGCGCCTGGCCCACGATGGAAGGGCTCAGGCGGAACCGGAAGGCCAACTCCGAAAAGGTCTGAAAATTCGTGGTGGATACGGTTACCAGTTGCAGAAAGGACGAGAAAAAAAGCCCGGCCAATCCGCCGATCAGCCCGAGCAACAAGGACTCCATGAGAAACGCACTCAGGATGGTCAGCCGGGAAAACCCCAGGGCCCGCAACACCCCGATCTCCGATGTCCGGTTGGCCACCGCCGCATACATGGTGATCATGGCCCCGACCACGGCGCCGATGGAGAAAATCAGGGTCAGGGATGTCCCCAATATCCGCAGAAAGGTCGCCATCATCTCGGATTGCTCCCGGTAGTACACGGTTTCCCGTTTGGCCTCCAGGGTGAGGCGCGGATCATTCTGGAGCCGGTCCCGCACCGCCTCGAAGGCATCGGTGTGCCGGAGCCGGAACAATACCGAGGAATACACGGGCCGGCGGAACGCGGACATCATCTGGTCGACATCCCCCCAGATCTCCGAGCTGTACCCGGTGGCTCCCGCATCGAAGACGCCGGTAATCCGCCAGGTCCGAAGGCCGAACACCAGGCTGTCTCCGTACCCCGCGTTTTGAAAGGACCGGGCGATATTTTTCCCGACCATGATTTCGGAAGACCCGGGACGGGGCATCCGCCCTTCCACCAGGTGAACCTGCGGACGCAGGGACAGGGAAACCGGGGAAATCCCCCGGATCACGGCATTGGCCCCGCCCCCGCCCTGTTTGTTCAAGGTGATGAGAACAACCAGTTCCCGGGCCGCCATCGGCCTGCCGTCGGAATCCAGCGCGATTTCCGGCTGAATCACAATCACGGACGCCTGATCCCGGTCAATGCCGCTTTGCACTTCCGAAACCGACGACTTCCGGATCACCACCACATTGTCATACAGGCCGGTATCGACCAGCGTCTGTTCCAGACCCTCGGCCAACATGATCACCGCAGTAAAGACAAACACGACCAGGGCCATGCCAAGGGCGGTCAGGGTGGTGGTCAGCCGCCGGGTGAGCAGATTCCGAAAGCTGTAGTCGAACAGGATTCCCATCAGCCGATCCTGCCCAAACCGTCCGCAATCCGGACCCGAACCGCCTGCCACGCCGGAAACACGGCCGACACGCCTGCGATCATCAGCCCCGCAATGACATCCAACACCATGGTTTCCGGATCAACTTGAAATACCGGAAAAAATTTATCCAGCGCCGTCCGGAACAATCCGGCGGCCGGAAAAGTCAGTGCCATTCCCAGGCCGGTTCCCAGGGCGGAAATGACCAGGGATTCCCCGGCGATCAACAGAACCAGAAACCGACCTCCGAACCCCAGGGTCTTGAATACCGCGTATTCTCCCGCCCGCTCCCGGGAGGACATGGCCATGGTATTGGCCGAAACCGCCATGATGATGACAATCACCACCAGGGAAACCAGTTCGATTACGGTCAGAATGGCTTCGGTCATGGAAATGAAACTGAGCTGGAACGCCTTTTCGGTTTCGGTCAGGGTTTCGGCGAATGAATTGCGAAAGAGCTGGTCCACAGCCCGGGACACCTCTGCGGCGGTTTCCGGATTCTCCAGCAATATGGTATAGAATCCGACCTGATCCACCCGGCGGGGATTGGTCTGGCGGAGTGTCTCGTTCAGATAGTCCCAGTGGAAAAAAAACTGGTGTTCATCGAATCCCGGTTCCCGGGCAGTGTAGATGGCCCGGACCACAAAATCCCAGTTGCCCGGAAAGATGGTCCCTTTCAGGGGAACCGTGTCTCCGACGGCCCAGCCGAACCGCTCGGCCAGTTTTCGTCCCACTACACATCCTTTGCGGTCCCGGAGAAATTCTTGTTTTTCCCTCGGATTCAGGACAAACTCCGGATACAGGGTCAGGTAGCTTTCCGCCTCCACGGCGAAGTTGGCGAAAAAATTCTTCTCACTGATATAGATGCCGCCGAACCAGTTCCCGTAGGATACCATCCGGACCCCTTCCACGCTCCGAATTTTTTCTTTGTAACCGATTGGAAGGGGGAAAATCAAAGAAATCGCATTCCGGGTGACCAGACGCGCAGCCGAGGACGCATCCACCCCGGCATACCAGGCATCGATCAGGGTACGAAGCATGCCGAAGGCCAGAATCGCGACACAGATCCCCAGTACCGTCAGGCCGGTCCGCAGCTTGTGCCTAGTGGCATTCCGGAACAAGAGTTTGAGGAGCATCGCTCAGAAGGCCTTTTTCCAGGTATTTCCGGATATGTGCTTTTTGGGCGGCCCGCGGGTCGTGGGTCACCATCACGATAGTTTTCTGCAGGCTTCTCGACAGGGTGTCCAGCAAACCAAGAACCTCCTCCGCAGAGGTCCGGTCCAAATCCCCGGTTGGTTCGTCCGCCACCAGGATGGCCGGATCCGTCACCACGGCCCGGGCGATCGCAACCCGCTGCTGCTGTCCGCCGGAAAGCTGCCGGGGATAATGGTCCGCACGGTCTGTCAGGTTGACCAGCTCCAGGGCGTTTGCAACGTGTTCCCGGCGCTGACTTCGGGACAGCTGGGTCAGGGTCAAGGGCAGTTCGACATTTTCAAAAGCGGTCAACACCGGGATGAGGTTGTAAAACTGGAAAATGAAACCGACATGCCCGGCGCGCCAGGTTGCCAGTTGGGTTTCGGAAAATTCGGAAATATCCAGGCCGTCCACCAGAATCCGCCCCTCGTCCGGCTTATCGAGGCCGGCAATCAAATTGAGCAGCGTGCTTTTGCCGGAGCCGGACGGACCCATTAAGGCCAGAAAACTGCCGGATTCGATCTGCAGGGAAATATCGTCCAGCACCATAATTTGCTGCAGTCCCCGGCGATATGATTTCCGGACGTTCTGAACGTCGATCAGAATGTTCATTTTGTCAGGATGCCGTTTTGACCCGTACGCCGTCCCGGATCCGCTTACCCGGGTTCACCACCACCCGGCGCCCGATCTCCGGCCCGTCCATCAACCGGATCATCTGGTCCAGATTTTCCCCGGTTTGCACCGGAATCTCCACCGCCTGCCCGTTCTCCACCCCAAAGACCATTTTCCGGCCGTTTCGCTCGACCACGGCCTCCGAGACCACGGCCTTGACCGGCCGCCGTTCTTCAGGGTTCAACGGCCGGGACAAAAACGCGGTTTTGGCGCTCATCTCCGGAAGCATCCGGGCATCCAGGGTATCCAGTGCGACCTTGACCATCACCGATGCCTTGGTTCGATCCGCCGTCGGAACGATCATGTGAACCCGCCCCGGAAATCGCTCATCCGGAAGCGCATCCAGCTGAACCTCGCAGGGCTGGCCGATATGGACCAACCCGATATTGGATTCCGACACATCCACTTCCACCAGCAGGGAACTCATATCCGCGACATCCACCACCGCAGCCTTGGCGTTGGCGGCCGCCCCCAGCGGGGTCACGATATCGCCGACATCGGCGTTTTTGGTCAGCACCACGGAATCGAAAGGCGCCCGCAACAAGGCGTAATCCAGCATGACCTCCGCCTCCTCCAGGGCCGCCCGGCTCGATTCAATCAGGGATCGTTTCGCCTCCACCAGGGCGGAGGCAGCCAGAAAGCGGGCATTTGCCTGGTCAAATTCCGCGCGGGCGATAAACTGGGATTCCACCAGGGAACGGCTGCGTTGAAAGGCCAGTTCCGCATCGGCTTTTTCCGCCAAGGCCTGCTGTAAATCGGCCCGGGCAGCCGACAAGTGGGCACGGGCGCGATCACGGGCCGCCAGGAGATCACCGTTTTCCAGCCGGGCGATCACTTCACCGGATTTTACCCGGCTGCCTTCCTCCACAGCCAGATGCACCAGCCTTCCGGTGATTTTGGATGCGACCGCCGCTTTCCGCTGGGCCACCAGGTATCCGCTGGCATTCAAAAGGGTCACGGTCTGGGAGGGGTACACCAGTTGAATCGAGGTGAGGGTGACCTCCGCCGCCGGTGTCAGCTTCCCCTGCCAGGCGGCGATTCCGATGCCTGCCGCAGCCAACATCGCCAAGCCTCCCCATACCAGGCGCCGGGTCCGGGAGCGTTGTCTGCCGGTTCCGGACCGGTCGATCCGAAGCCGGCCGATATTTTCACTTGTCATTGCATCCGTCCAAAACTATACTGGAACCGTTTTCGGTAATACCGCACAACCAAGCCGATTATTGATGAACTCGTAAAAAGTCAAATTCCAGATGGCTTTGTAAAAAGTTCGCAGGCAAGGCGCGCAAATCCTGAGGAATGAGGCGTACTTATCGTACGCCGCAATGACGAAGGATGCAGCGCAACGCAGCATCCGGACTTTTTACGAAGCCATCAGTATTGAATCATACCGGCTTTTACACCCCGATGCAAACAAATGCGACCGCCACCCGAAACCGCGGCCGCGGACAATTTCATGAGCAAACCGGCCCTGATCATTGTTGACGATGAAGCGGAGATGTTGAAGCTCCTGCCCCGTTCGATACGGTCTGACATCGATTGTGAGATCCAAACCGCATCCAGCGGCATGGCCGCGCTGCCCCTGATCGAAAGCGGGTCCTTCGATGTGGCGATCATCGACATCCGAATGCCGGACATGGACGGATTGGAGTTGCTGCAAAAAATCCGGAAAATCGATCCGGCCCTGACCGTCATCATGATGACCGCCTATGGCGTGATTGAAGTTGCCGTGGAATCCATCAAGAACGGGGCTTATGATTTCATCACCAAGCCTTTCGAACACGAGGATCTCATTCATCTGCTCACCAAGGCATTCGAACGGAGCCGGTTGCTGCGGGAAAACCGGCATCTCCAGCAGCGGATCCAGAAAGAGGATGCGTTTCAAAACCTGGTCCGATCCAGCCAGGCCATGCAGAAACTTTATGACGACATCCGAATGATCAGCCGGACGGATGTCACCCTGCTGATCACCGGGGAATCCGGCACCGGAAAAAACCTGGCCGCCCGGGCGATCCACGCACTCGGACCCCGCCGGGAAAAGCCGTATATCCATGTAAACTGCCCGACCCTGCCAGAACATATCCTGGAAAGTGAACTCTTCGGCTACCGAAAAGGTGCCTTCACCCACGCGGTCCAGGACAAAAAAGGGCTGTTCGAAGAAGCGGAAGGCGGGACAATCTGCCTCGATGAAATCGGGGACATCCCCCTTTCCGTGCAGACCAAGCTCCTGCAGGTCCTGGAGGACAAGGAGATCAAACCCCTGGGGCATCCCCGGTCCATCCGGGTGAACGTCCGGGTGATCGCCTCCACCAACCAGGATCTGAAAGCCCGGATTGCGGAGAGGTCCTTCCGGGAAGATTTGTATTACCGGTTGAATGTGGTAAACCTTCATATGCCGACCCTTCGGGAGCGTAAAGAGGACATCCCCCTTCTGGCCCATCATTTTCTGCAGAAATACGGAGCCGAATTTTCCCGGCCCAAAAAAGGAATCACCCCGGAACTGATGGAGGAACTGGCCCGGAAAAACTGGGAAGGAAATGTCCGGGAACTATCCAACATCATCAAGCGGGCGGTGGTGATGTCCCCTGGAGACATGATCGGGATGGAAGATTCGGGAATCGGCTTGCGGGAATCCCGGGACTGCCCCGGGACACCGATCCTGTCCGAGCACCTGGGATATAAGGAGGCCAAGAGTTTGGCCCTGCAGGAATTCCATCGAATTTATCTGGAAGGACTTCTGAAGCGATCCGAGGGAAACATTTCCCGAGCCGCCCAACTCTGTGGCATCGAGCGCCAGTATCTCCAGCAGGTTCTGAAAAAATACCACATCGATGTCCGGGAGTTCCGGGAATGAACCCTGATTCGAAATCCGTACCCGGCCCCATCACCCTGGCGGAATTCCGGCAGGCGGCCGACGTCGTTCAGGATATCGTGATCCGGACGCCGGTCATATTTTCCCCCACTTTGAGCCGCCTGTTTGACGCCGATATCTACCTGAAACTGGAGAATCTCCAAAAAACCGGCTCCTTCAAAATCCGCGGAGCCGCCTACACCTTGCTCACCCGACGGGAATACATCGGGCCATCGGGGGTGGTCACCGCCTCGGCCGGCAACCATGCCCAGGGAGTGGCCCTGGCTGCCTCCATGGCAGGAGTTCCTTCCACCATCATCATGCCGGTGTGGGCGTCCCTCTCCAAACAGGAAGCCACCCGAAACTACGGGGGAAACGTGATATTGTCCGGGTCCGACATGCGGGAAAGCCTGGCGGCGGCCCGGGAAATCGCGGAAACCGGCCCCCGGTTCATTCCCCCTTTCGACGATCGGGATATTGTGATCGGGCAGGGGACCATCGGCCTGGAAATTGGTGACAGCCTCCCCGAAGTGGATATGGTCCTGGTTCCCGTCGGCGGCGGTGGACTGATCTCCGGAATCGCGGGGGCCATTCACCAACTCCGCCCCAAGACCCGCGTGATCGGGGTGCAGGCCCAAGCCTGCCCGTCCGCCGTGGAAGCCATCCGGAAAGGCAGCCCGTTTCCGGTGAATTCAACCCCGACCCTGGCCGATGGTATCCATGTCCGCCAAGTGGGGGAAATCCCCTTTTCGATCATACGGAAAGAAGTGGAAGAAATCGTACTGGTGGAGGAAGCCGCCATTTCCCGGGCCATGCTTTTGCTCTTGGAACGAAAGAAAATTCTGGCCGAAGGAGCCGGTGCCATTCCTCTGGCGGCCCTGATGGAAAAGCAAGTCCGGATTCCTCCGAAAAGCCGGGTGGTGTTGGTCATCAGCGGCGGCAATGTGGACAGCCCGCTGCTCGGACGAATCATCCAACAGGGACTGCACCGAAACGGACGGATCATGCGCATCCGGGTTCTGCTGGCCGACACGCCGGGATCTCTGGCCAGGCTGCTGGACCACATCGCCTCCCTGCAGGCCAATGTCCTGAATATTTTTCACGATCGGTTTCAGGGAGACCGCCCCATCCACACCACGGTGGTGTCTCTGGAACTGGAAACCAGAGGTCCCTCCCATATCCGGGAAATCGAATCCGCCATCGATGCCGCCGGATATGTTCTGGAATGAACGCCGGCTCGTCCGGCATCCCCGGATTTCGGTTATCTTGGTAATTATCTTGAAAAATTTTCATTCTTTGGGTAATGATACCAAAATACTGCCGGAAAACGGAACGCCTGATGCGCGAGCCGACATGCGGGATAACGAATTACTGAAAACCAAAGGCATTTGGATATAATGACAGAATCATCCGAAGAATCCGTTGCGGAATACCGGGCGGACAAACCTGTTTTTCTGACGGAAAAACGTTTTGAACAATTTGAGCTTCCGGAGCCGCTTCTCCGTGGTTTGACCGAATCCGGATTTGTCCGGTGCACACCGATTCAGGCGGAAACCCTTCCGATCTCCCTGGCCGGAAAAGACGTCGCCGGCCAGGCCCAGACCGGCACCGGAAAAACCGCGGCGTTTCTGGTCACCGTTTTCAGCCGCCTTCTCACGGAGCCGATCGAAACCCCCGGGATACCATCCGCCCTGATTGTCGCACCCACCCGGGAACTGGCTCTCCAAATTTACGAGGAAGCCTGCCGGATCGGCCGATACTGCGGGCTGACCATTCATCACTTCATCGGCGGAGTCGACTATCAGAAACAGGCCGATACCCTCCGGGAAGGAACGGACATCGTCATCTGTACCCCGGGCCGCATCATCGATTACCAGCGCCAGGGAATTTTCAAAACCCAGAACATCCGCATCGCGGTCATCGACGAAGCCGACCGGTTGCTGGATCTGGGTTTTGAAAAAGATATGCGATTTCTGCTCAAAAAACTGCCGCGCTATGACAAACGGCAGACCATGCTGTTTTCCGCCACCCTTTCCTACCGTGTTCTGGAGTTGACCTATGAATTCATGAACCTGCCGGAATTCATATCCGTGGCACCGGAAAAAACCACGGTGGAAAACATCGAACAGAAGATGTTCCATGTAGGCATGGATCAGAAGCTTCCCTTGCTTCTGGGAATCCTGAACCAGGAGGATTGGACCCGCGTGTTGGTGTTTGTCAACACCAAAACCGGGGTCGAATGGGTTTCCCGCAAGCTCAAGGGAAACGGATTCCCGGCCGAAGGCATCAGCGGAGACCTGCCCCAGAAAAAACGGCTGAAGCTCATGGAGCAGTTCAAAAACGGTACGATCCGGATTCTGGTGGCCACAGATGTCGCCTCCCGGGGAATTCACGTGGAGGACATCAGCCATGTGATCAACTATGATCTCCCCCAAGACCCGGAAAACTACATCCACCGGATCGGCCGCACCGCGCGTGCCGGAAAAACCGGAACAGCCCTGACCCTGGCCTGCGAAACCTATGTGTTTCACCTGGAAGCCATCGAGGCGCTTCTCAGCGCACCAATTCCGGTGGTATGGGCCGGTGACGACTGGTTCCAGGAAGACAAGGCCGGGCCGGTTCGGATCGAACGGGAAAACCGCCCGGGTAAAAAGGATTCCCGGCCCAACCGGAAAAAAGTATCCAAGGGAAAACCCGTGGAACATACTCCTTCGCAGGTTTCCTCTTTCCGATTCACCATCCCCCGGGGAGAGAACTATTTTCCCGGCGCATTTTTCGGTTTCGGGCCGCAATCGGATTTGGACCTGGAAACAATATCCGACTTGGATGAGGTATTGGTGGACGAAAGCCAACCCGAACCCGTGGAATCTGCACCCCCGGAAACCGCTTCCCCGGA
>CAZTKB010000064.1:9493-13706 GCA_964614125.1 uncultured Desulfobacterales bacterium
TTCCCCGTCCACTCCGGAAGCCGCCCCCAAACCGGCTCCCAAAAAACGCAGGCGACGCCGGAAAAAGAAAACCCCAGGGATATCTCCGGCCACCGAACCATCGGAAGCCGACTCCCATCCGGAGGATTCCACCCCGTCGTCTCCCGACGCCTCCTGACCGGCAACCGTCCTGACAGCCTTTCATGACGGATGACTCTCCCGTATCACGTCCCGAGCCGATGCCCCCTTTGCATCGGCTCCCATCCCCGTGGGATTACCCGGATCTTCCGATCACCGCCCATGCAGGGGATATCATTGCTGCCATTGCCTCCCACCGGGTTCTGATTGTCTCCGGCGAAACCGGATCCGGGAAAACCACACAGCTCCCTCGGTACTGCCTGGCCGCCGGCCGCGGCATGACCGGAAAGATCGGCTGCACGCAGCCCCGGCGGATCGCCGCGGTCACCGTTGCCCAGCGGATCGCCGAGGAAATGGGGGAATCCATCGGGCAAACCGTGGGATACAAAATCCGATTCAGCGATCGCATCGGCCGATCCTCCCGGATCAAGATCATGACCGACGGCATTCTGCTGGCCGAAACCCTGTCCGATCCTCTCTTGAAACAATACGATACCCTGATTGTGGACGAAGCCCATGAGCGAAGCCTGAATATCGATTTCATCCTGGGATATCTTCGTCGCCTGCTGGAAAAGCGCCCGGATCTCAAACTGATCATCACCTCCGCGACCATGGACACCTCCCGGTTTTCCGAAGCCTTCGGAAACGCACCGATCATCGAGGTTTCCGGACGGATGTATCCGGTGGATTTGCGGTACCGGCCTCCGGCGTCCGCCGTTGACGGAGAGGATGCTTCGGAGTCCACCTATGTGGAGCAGGCCGTGGACGCCGTGATGGAACTTCAGGCGGAAGGCCCTTTCGGGGATATTCTGGTTTTTATGCCGACGGAACAGGATATCCGGGAAACCTGCGAACTGATCGAAGCCAGGCAGCTTCGTTCGACGGTAGTCCTGCCGCTGTTTGCCAGGCTTTCGGCCGCAGATCAGAAACGCGTGTTTTATCCGGCCGTCGGCCGAAAAATCATTGTCGCCACCAATATTGCGGAAACATCCCTCACGATTCCGGGTATCCGCTATGTCATCGACACGGGGGTGGCCAGAATCAGCCTGTACAGCCCCCGTTCCCGAACCACCTCCCTGATGGTGCGCCCCATCTCCCGCAGCAGCGCGGATCAGCGAACCGGACGATGCGGAAGAACGGAAAACGGGATTTGCATCCGTCTGTATACCGAGGAGGACTATCTCAACCGGCCTTTGTACACCAAACCGGAAATTCTCCGGGCCAATCTGGCGGAAGTCATTCTCCGGATGCTGGCACTCAAACTGGGGGACATCCCGCGGTTTCCGTTCATCGATCCGCCGGATGCCAAAAGTATTTCCGACGGATATGATCTCCTGCTGGAATTGGGTGCCATCCTTCCCCGCAAACGGAAAGCACCGGGGATCCCGGGATCTTCCGGAAAATGGAGCCTGACCGAGGATGGACGGACCATGGCCCGGATCCCCCTGGATCCGCGTCTTTCCCGGATGCTCCTGCATGCCCGCAAGGAAAAATGCCTGCCCCAAATACTCATCCTGGCATCCGCGCTCAGTATTTCCGATCCCCGGGACCGCCCCTCCGAAAAAGCAGCCGAAGCGGACGCCATTCACCGGTCCTTTATGGATCCGTTGTCGGATTTCAGTTCCCTGCTTCAGATCTGGAAGCGGTACCACGAAACCTTGGATACCGAAAAAACCGCTGGCCGGATGAAACGGTTCTGCCGCCAGAATTATCTGTCCTACCGGCGCATGCGGGAATGGCGGGATATTCATACCCAACTTCAGGAAATTCTGAAAGAAACCGGATTTATCACCAAGATCGGCGAGGAAACCCCGGTGGAGGCGGCCGCGAAGGCCGATGGTCCCGCCGAATTTTCTCCGCTGTACCGGGCCGTTCACCGGTCCATTCTGAGCGGATTTCTCTCCAATATCGCTTTTCAAAAGGAAAAGAACATCTACCGGGCGGCCCGGGACCGGGAAGTCATGCTGTTTCCCGGTTCCACCCTGTTCAACCGGGGAGGTCCCTGGATCGTCGCGGCCGAAATGGTGGAAACCTCCCGCGTTTTCGCCCGGATCGCGGCGCGGATCGATAACCGGTGGATCGAGGAACTCGGAAAAAACCTCTGCCGGTATTCCTGGCTGCATCCCCACTGGGAACGGAGCCGAGGGGAAGTGGTGGCCCTGGAACAGGTCAGCTTGTTCGGACTGACCATCATTACCGGAAGACCGGTTTCCTACGGACGGATCCGGCCGGAGGAAGCCCGGGATATCTTCATCCGAAGCGCCTTGATTGACGGAGATGTCCGACAAAAATTTCCGTTCATGATGGAAAATGCCCGGCTGATGGACGAAATCCGGGATATTGAAAACCGTCTCCGGAAACGGGACCTCCTGGTCAGCGAAGCGGATATCGAAATGTTTTACCGGGAGAGGCTTCAGGGGGTATATGACATCCGGACCCTGCAGCGGATGATCCGAGAGGCGGGAAACGACGATTTTCTGAAGATGGACCGTTCCTCCCTGATGAACTATGAGCCGGACGACGACCTGCGCCGACTGTTTCCGGATTCCATTCAGCTGGGCGACACCACCTTGGAATGCCGGTATGAATTCGACCCCGGATGTTCCCGGGACGGGCTGACCATCCCCATTTCTTTCACCGATACACCCCGGATTCCCACGGATTCCATCGACTGGATGGTTCCGGGTTTTTTTCGGGCCAAGGTGGAAGCCCTGATCAAATCCCTCCCCAAATCTTACCGGAAACAGTTGCTTCCGATTTCAAAAACCGTGGAAGTGATCGTCTCCGAATTGCCGCATCAGCCGGGTTCGCTGTTCACCGCACTCAGCCGATTCGTTCTTCAGCGGTTCGGCGTGGACATCCCGGCTTCCGAGTGGACAGAAGAAGCCCTTCCGGATTATCTGAAAACCCGGATTGAAATCACCGGTCCTGACGGTAACATCCTGGCCAGCGGGCGGGACGCGGCCATCATCCACCAGGCCGTCTCACCCGCCCTGGATCCCGGAATTCTGCGATCCATTCGGGAGAAGTATGAAAAAACGGATCTCACGGAATGGAATTTCGGCGACCTGGCCGAAGCGGTGGAGATCGGAGGCCATCATCGGACCCGCGGGATTCTGTTTCCCGGGCTGTCCCGAAGACCTGAGAAAGACGGAACTCCGGTGGTCGATCTGCGTCTTTTCGAAGACCGGAACGAGGCCGAAACATCCCACGCCGACGCGGTGGTCCTGTTGTACCAGCGCGCCTATCCCAGGGAATTCTCTTTTCTGAAACGCTCGCTCTCCCTACCCCGGAACCTGTTCCCTTCCCATTTCAGTTCACTGCTCCGGCAATGGGAACATCGTCTCGTGGAAGCGGCTGCATACCGGCTGTTTCATCAAAATATCCGGAGCCGGTCCGAATTTATCCGTCATGCGGAAAAAAGCTTTCCCCATCTCGTTTCCACCGGTGTCGGGCTTCGGGAAATCACCGTCAAAATTCTTACCGCGTGGCGGGAAGTTCAGGAAACCATCGCGGGATCCGAACGAAATCTTCCCGAAAACCCCGCCACCCGCGGGTTTGTATCCGCACTGCGCAGCCAGATCGATTCCCTGCTGCCGGAAGGATTTCTGGGGCGGTTTCCCATGGAAAAGCTGGAACAGATCCCCCGCTATCTCAGAGCCGTCGGAATGAGAGCCATTCGCGGCCCGCTGGATCCGGAAAAAGACGCCGTCCGGCAAAAGGAAATCCGGGAATACATGGACCGCCTGGCCAAATGGGAACACCAGGGAGAGCGGCGTGTTTCCATGGAGAAAGAGGAAGCGATGGAAAACTTTTTCTGGGCCGTTCAGGAGTATTCCGTATCGCTTTTCGCCCAGGAACTGGGAACTGCTTTTCCGGTCAGCCGGAAGCGCCTGGACCGGATGGCTGCCGAAATCGACCGGATGGTCTGACCGCCTCTCCTCCTGACATCCCCCCTGGCCCCCCTTTTCCAACTGACAATTACCCACACATACGCCCATGTTACGGGCCATGTTTGAGGTAGGGGAGAAGGAAGACATTCATAGCAACAGCGGGTTCAAGTCGCTGTATGCCTCGCCAAAGAACTGTAGTGCCG
>CAZTKB010000065.1:0-7449 GCA_964614125.1 uncultured Desulfobacterales bacterium
GGCGATCTGATTGCTGGCCTCCTCCAGACCGGGGGCGCCACGCCCGATACCCGTTGTAACTACAACCGCCAGCTTACCTCTGTTGAGTCCGTTCTGATGCCGTAACGAAAACAGGCGTTCCAGAAAAGCCTTTGTAAACCCATCGACCGCGCCATAGGGCGAATATCCGCCAACGACAACAGCACCGGCATGGCGGACTTTTTCGGCCAGTTCGGGAAAGTCATCCTTGACCTTGCAGATGTTATCCTGTTTACACCCGAGGCAGGCGATGCAGGGACGTACATTGATCCGGCTGAGTTTAACAAACTCGGACGACAGGCCGCTGCTTTCCAATACCACCCGGATCAAACGATCCGTGTTGCTGTTTTTGACGGGACTTCCCGAAATTCCGATTATCTGTGGTTTCATGCGTGTTGCTCCTTATCAATGAGGTTGAATTCAGCAACACTATAGAAATTCAAAGGATAGATGTCTGTAGCAACTGTTACGTGATATGAAAAGGCGGGCAGAGGTACCTACGCTGTTTTCATCGCGGGAAGAATGAGCCGCTTATCCTTATGGATGATTTTGCCTGCTTTCTTGAGCGCCTGCATGGCCCGAGTTATGCTTACACGGTGCGCTCCGGTTAAAAAGCTCAAATCCTCATGTGTCAAAGGGAACTGGATGACGATCCCTTGCGGACTGGTCTTTCCATGTTCTCTGGCAACCGTCATGAGTACCCGATAGAGCCGGTCTTCAATATTTGTGACTGCCAGACTACCCACGCGTCTCGTTAACCAGGTAATCCTCTGGCTCAGGTTTTTAATGATCTGCAATCCGATTTTCGGGTGTTGCAAAACCAATTTTTCAAATTGTTTCCGGCTGAAGCCACAAGTCAGGGTATCTTCCAGACAATAGGCACTGACGGGGTATTGGCTTTCTTCCGAAAACATGTTTTCACCGACAAAATCACCGGCCTTTCGGATATCCAGCGTCAGTTCGGTGCCGTCTTCGAGAACTTTGGAAAGCTTGACGCGCCCGCCTTTTATGAGAAACATTTCGTTGATCGAGTCTCCCTGAAAAAACAGCGACTGGCCCTTTTCCAATTTTTTCCGTAATGCTTCACGGCTAAGCGCTTGAATTTCCTCTGGTGCAAGATTTTGGAATATCCACAGGTGACCGATGCAGATTGGCGACAGGTCGATGGCATTACCAGCGATTTGTTCACACAAACATGCCATTTTTTCCTCTGTTCGGGATGAAATGGATTCATTCAATCATCTGATATGGCGAAGCGTTTTTGCTGTTGGCATTGGCCCCATGCTGGTGAGTTTTTATCATTCCAAAATGTTCATTTCATGTCAATCTTTCCTTTGTTCCGGACTAACCGTCAGATGGTTGGGTCTCTTTTCAGTCAACGGCACCGGGTGGGTTTTCCTTCCATAGTACCGAGGTGTTGTCCAGTTTCTCCAGCGCCAGGAGACCATGCTCGAATTGGATTTTCACCGGGGTGCCCAGTCGATGGGAACGCGTGGCGGAAAGGGAGCCCGCACATCAGGATTATCAGCCTTCGGACCGACGATGAAACGATGCCCTCGGGGTATTCACCCGGCTTCGGTCAATACCTGCCAGAGGGCCGCCGCCGTGCCCCAAAGTCTCTGCCGATTGCCATTTCGGCGTCGTGTCACAACAGGGCAGCTATTAAAACATGATATCCGCTAAACCTTGATAAGAAAGCACAGGATTCCAGGTTACGCCATCGATGTAATAAGTTCCAAACCTCCAGGACATATCCTTACCGCAGGCAAACTGTGAATATTGAAACACTTCGCTCCCGGTTCTATCCTTTCCTCCGACAACGATGGCATGAATCCGTACCAGTGCATCATACGGAACACCCAGTTCACTCAGGAAAACTCTTCCCCAGTTTCCCTTTGTTATTCCATCCGTACTGCTGGATTCCACCCACGTTACGCCACCGTCTGTGCTATAGTAACAGGCTAACTTGGTTATAAACCAACCATAATAATTTCCGAGATATAATCCGTTGATCAGCGCGTTCCCGCTGGTGGGAGGTGTTTCGATTACCCAGAATTCTGACGACAGCAAGACGGCCAGGTCATCAAGTGGAAACGTCCCCTTTATGACGAGCGGGCCCACTTGGGGAGAGTCCATGGAGGCGAGCGTGTAAACATCTTCCGGCGTGGTGTACCCGAACGTGTAGTTCGTGTTGGGCGTCACTTCGGGTGCGATGAGGACGTAGCTCGGGAGCTGCGGGTTTGCCGTGTTGACGATTACCTTCCCGGCTACCTCGTCGTTATTCCCCACTACGTAGAATTGGTAGATCGTCGAGGGGCCGCGCTGTGCTGCAGATTCGGTGATAACGGTGCCTGCGGCGCAGGGGTATGCCGTAGCAATCGATAGGATCAGAGCAATGGTGGCAGTCCACATTACGGATTTGGTATTCGGTTTCATTTGGTATCTCCCTTTCGTTTTGGTTTTCTGCGGTTCATTCAGCGGCGGTTGCCGTTTTTTTCCATAGAATATTTAATAAATTGAACAGTTACAATGTCCCCAGGGACAAAAAAAGGGCAGTTTATGAAAAAACAGACTGTCCTTGGGGACAGTGAAGCCCATCCGGTCAACTCAAAGGCTTCTTTGGCGGTATTGGTTGACTGACATTTTTAACCGATGTTTTTCCACAATTGTAATCCGGTACCAGTACAGGAGTCCGGAATCCCTGGGAATGGGTGGACGAAAGTTTTCTACAGGGTTATCTGCCGGAGGCGGGGAAGGGTTTTTGGTGGGCAGGCTGTTTGGATCATTGACAGATAGTCGAAAAAGTTGCAAATAGGGTTGCCCTGTTTCGCCGGTTCATCAAAGTGCCCGGAATTTTTCCGGACAAACAGTCGAGATAAAGCGGATAGGTTTGGTATCCTGTCGAGTGTACGTCAACAGGGTGGGCCAATAAAACGGAATGAGTTTTTGTGCCGGAATGCCATGATACCGGTTGACAAACTGAAGCCCTTTCTGGTTTCGGCTGGCATGGATTAAGGAGGTATACGGATGGACATGTGGAAGTTCTTTGACATCACGCATCGGGATCACATTCTCTGCAATCCGATGAGTCTTGGAAAATTGGATCAGTTGATCAAACTGCTTCCTTTGAAACCGGGAGCGCGCGTGCTGGATATCGCCACCGGAAAGGGGGAGTTTCTTATCAGGCTTGCCGAGCAATACCCGCAGATAAGAGGGACAGGAATCGATTTCTCTCCGTACTGTATAGCCGCAGTCCGCAAGAAGCATCGGGATCGTCTCCCGGATGCCCGACTCGAATGGTTGGAGATGGACGGGGCCAGGTATGTCCCAAATACTTTGGAGAGCTTTGATCTGGTATGTTGCATCGGTGCAAGTTGGATTTTTGGCGGGCATCGAGGGACGTTGAACGCCTTGCGGAAGATGGCGTCCCCGGAAAGTTGGATCGTTGTGGGAGAGCCGTACTGGCGCAAGGAACCGCAAAAGGAGTATGTAGAAGCGATCGGCGTGACAGGTAACGATTTCGGAACGCATGATCAGAATGCTGAGGCCGGGAGAGAGTATGGACTGGAAGCGGTCTACACACTCGTAAGCAGCCAGGACGACTGGGATAGATATGAAGGATTACAGTGGTATGCCGCGGAAACCTGGGCGGATGATCATCGGGATGATCCGGATGTGGAGACCGTGCTGAAGAAAGTGCGGGAAAGTAAGTCGGCGTATCTGAAGTGGGGACGAGAAACACTGGGATGGGCTATCTATGTGTTTCAAAAAGGGGGGTATGGCACCGTTTCAGTCGGCTGACGCTCGGGTCATGTGGAAATCGAATATGATACCAATGGTACCATTTGGTTGGGGGCAATGCGGTGACATGCATTGAGGGTTCGATCGTTGTTTGACACCGCTCATGCCAGGCCTCAGTTTGCACGTTGGCATCTACCTAGGGCCGTGAGACGGACAGGAATGGTCGGCACCATGCCGAAAAAAAAGGTAAGCAATCCCTGTGTCCATCAGTACGCGCTGCCCAGAAAAAAATAAAAACTGTTGTTATGGTTATCCAGGGCCTGACCATAGCCCAGATAAACCGGCCCGATGGGGCTGTCGGCGGCAAGAAAAACACTGGCGGATTCCAGAACGCCCTCGGTATCACTGGACACCAGCGGATTGCCGATTTCTCCGATTTCCAGGGAACACCCACCGTACAGGCCTTCCAACAAACTGCCTTTCAAAATCCGGTGATAGTACATCAGGCGGCCGAACCAGATGCTTTCCCCCAGCAACTGGCCCGTGGCATACCCCGACTGTTTCAGGAATCCCCCCCATTGAAACAGATCATATCGGGGTAATTCGTCGCTGCCCGCACTGCCTCCGGCTTTGAACCCCAAATTGAATGTATGATCGCCGAACGAGTGTACAACAGTTCCGTCTATGTCCCACTTGGTATAGTTTTCATCGGCGCCAATGGCCGTGTTGGAGTTGAACAGGTTGATCCCCGCCTGCCAGCCGGTTCGGGGAAACTGGGCATTGTTGAGCTGATCCATAAACAGCCGTGCGGTAAACGCCCCCTGCTGGATATCATTCTCTCCAGGGGATAGTTCCTGGGGTCCGGTGTCGAGCTCCGGTGTAAGCAATCCTCCGCTGATGCCCACCCGCAATTCACCATAACGCGTGAACTGGCTTCCGATATCCATGGCAGCCAGCAGGGTGGTCAGGTCATAGCTCGCAATCCGATCCCGGTTCCGGTAAATATCTGTCGGCCGCCGTTCATACTTCACTTGCGGGGCTACAAAAAAGTAGCCTCGCGCATCCAGCGGCTGGTAAAACTCGCTTCGGTAACCGAATATACGCCCCAACTGAACATCGTTTCGCCACTCGGCACCCAGCGAGTTCAGCCAGGTTTTCCGATAGCTGGCCAGAATGTTGAAGTAAGAATCGCCTTCCAGATCGCTGGAAAGCCCCAGGCCCAATCGCAGATAATTCGGCCCCCATGACTTTTCCACCGCATCCACGGCCAAAATCCGCTTGCCCGGTTCTTCCAGAAAACGGTAATTCACATGTTCAAAATCGCCGGTTCCATACAGCCGGCGCATGTCGCGATCCAGAACTTCCTGATCGATCGGATGCCCGGGCTGGGTTTCCATCACCGCCAGCGGTTTTTCGGGGTTGACTCGCTTCAGGTTTTCAAAACGGATCTCGTCAACCGGGCGCGGGTCCGAAACCAGAGCAACGACTTGCTTCTGCCGCAATGCCGCGTATTCATCAACCGGTATGGAGAGTTGGGCCAGTCGATCCGCCATTTTGCGCGCCGCTGCCTCGCCAAGCGGACGGATATCCGGCAGATTGTCGAAATCACCGGTCGAAAAATCCCCCAGTTCCGGCGAAATCAGGATATCGGTGGGTTTGAGCAGCGCCAGGGAAGCCTGGACGTTCTGTTCGGTCAGAATGCTGAGCATCTGGCCGGTTACACCCAAAATCGACTTCAGTTCCTCCCGCTTCAAAAGGGGCGTTCCGACATTCACTGCGATAACGATATCCGCGCCCATGGCAAGCGCGGTTTCCACCGGAAGGTTGCTGGTCAGCATGCCGTCCACCAAAAGTGTCCCGCCCATCTCCACCGGCGCAACCGCTCCAGGAACCGACATGCTGGCCCGCATCACATTGGCCAGCTCGCCTTCGCTGAAAACAACGGCCTTTCCGGTCACCAGATCTGTTGCCACCGCCCGATAGGGAATGGGCAGATCGTCGAACCGGTGAAACCCTTTTGATTTCGAAAGACGACGCAATACGGTCTCAAGCTGCACTCCGGAAACCACACCTTTTGGCAGGCCGATTTTCCCGTCATTGATCCCGATCTCCGGGCCGAAAAAAATGTCGTAGTCATCCTGTTTCTGCCGCATGGAGAGTTCCTGGCGGGGCGGCTTTTCCTTGAACAGCAGTTCGGTCGAGATTCCGGCAATAATCTGCTCCATCTCTTCCACGCTGGTCCCGGTCGCGTAGGATGCGCCGACCAGTGCGCCCATGCTGGTTCCTACAATACAGTGTATGGGTACCCGATATTCCTCCAGAACTTTCAGGACACCGACATGAGCCGCTCCCCGGGCGCCGCCGCCGGAAAGGACCAGACCGATTTTGAGGCGTTTGGCGGTGTCTGAAACAGCGGAGGGTTCGCCCGCTTTTGCCGAAAACATCCAGGTAAGCTGAGCCACGGACAGAATCGCCCAGGCCGCGGCCATGACAGCGCCATAACACAAACGCGTTCTCATCTTTCTTCCTTTTTATCAGCTGATCTGCATCATCAGGGGCTGGTTCGGCAATAACCGCAACAGTGTCGGATCGAGGCCGGTGACAAAAACGAATTCCCCTGACTACTCCCGGATTCGTTTCGAAAAATCGAAAGCCGTATCCGCCGCCTGTGCCCGGGAATTGACATGGGCGCGCTTTTGGATCTCCGGAAAGGGAAGGGTGTTATCCAATCTGCCAATTTCATACAGATATTCCGGCACATATCCGCTTGCCAGAATTTTCCAGCTAAACGGCGGATGATTGGAATTGATACGGGTATTAAGCCAGATATTGGTCGTACAGTTGGTAGTCAGGCTGTTGTAAAATTCGGGCCGCGCTTTCAATTGGTTGAGCTGGTCCACATAGGCCAGGAACAGACGTCTTCCATCCTCGATATCTCCGATTATCCGATAGATATAGACTTCTTCCGGCGGATCCCGGCGATAGTTGGTACGCAATCGAATAACATCCCGCTCATCAGCAACAACATAATAGAGTTCGTATTGCCGGAAGAATCCCTTGATCGTTGAATATCCCTCTCCCTTTTCTTTGCGTGCCTCGATGGATACCGCCAGATGATCGCCTCCGGCAAAGCCGAAACTGATAAATACATGGGCAATGGCCGGCCCCATCCAGTAAACCGCGATCACATCCACCGATTCCAGTTGGGAAAGGAAAAAAGATTTATCATAGTAAGCGGGGATAAAGTCGGTTTCAGACCGATAGTCGAAATTGCGGATATTGTGTACCGTGATGCGGTCGCCATCGATGTCGGCCCAAGATAAACGCTCATTTTCCGGCAGCCAGTCCCGATCGTTGGAAGGAGGAATCCGGAAATACCCGACAAGAACAATGGAAAACACGCAAAAAAAGATGGCAAGGGATCGGAATACCGGACGAACGATCAGAAGCGTTCCTGCCGATACCAACGCAACTGCGATAGCTCCAGGCAAACGAAAAGCCTCCGGCAGGTTGGAATAATACACGGCCAGGGTTTCCCAGCCGATGACAGCCACCAACACCGGTACGCCCAGAATCCAGGCAATGACCCGGAACCAGTTTGCAAAACCTGATTGGCGGACACGTTTCGATGTTCCGGCGTTCCATCCCGGCATGATTGTTCTTTCTGAAATATGGTCTGGAACCAATTCG
>CAZTKB010000065.1:7549-13672 GCA_964614125.1 uncultured Desulfobacterales bacterium
AGGCCTTCATCCACAATCACAACCGTGGGACCTATGCCGACTTCCCAGCCATCACTTTTATCCAGATATTTCAGGGCGGCTTCATCCGTAAAAAACAGGGCATATCCGAACTTTTGCGCGCCGGCCTGCAGTCCGTATGAGGCGGCGACGGTATTGTAATAACCGACGGTTTTGCCCCCTTTCCGCAGTGCACCTTCTCCATATTGTCCCCCCACAATGAGCCCCCCCTTGATGATACTGGGAAAAACAAGAATTCCCTTGGCAATTTTGGAGAGTTCCTTGGCGGCCGGGGTCTGAGCATACAGTTTCTGTAGCGCGGAATCGACATCCTGGTCAATCTGGGCCGCGCTGTCCGCCATAACCGGTGAAATGAAGCCGGTTGTGATCAGAGCCATCATCAAGACAATGCCGGTTAAACGAATCAGAGTACGCATAATGATCTCCTTTTTATGGTGAAATTGATTTCCCGTTGTGTCGGCAGAGGGCTAAAGTCGAAAAAACGGTGATTTCCTACCGATCCGACCCTGTGACGTTCCACCAACATGATATATATCTGCGAAATCCGTACCAGAACGAAAAATCTGTTCGCTCACATGGATGTTTTATGGTAAAGCATCATTATCGTTATCTATCCCACACAGCTATCCGAACAGGTATCCAATGACTGCCCTGCCGAGATATCGGCATTATGCCTTTTTATCGGCATTGGATACGAATGGTTGCCTGGTATTATCCACTCCGATCCATGCGGTCGGATTTTTGCACGGATCGGGGGAACACGCCGGAACATGATGGAAACCAAAAATCATTACGAGGATGTGCAAAAAAATCTCGAGGAGCGGATCCGATTTGAACACCTGCTTTCAAATATCTCAGCCAAGTTTATCAACATTCCGCTGGATCGGATTGATTCCGGCATCGAGGAGGCGTTCTCCGATCTTCTGATTTTTTTTCAGGTGGACCGGATCGGCCTCCTCCGGCTTCAGGCCGACACGGGGGTGTTTCTTGTCACCCATCAGGTGTGCTCAGATGGAATCCCGTCGGTACCCATGTCCGTTGAACACCCTTCCAGCCTGTTTCCCTATATGTTCCGCACACTGATCAAAAACCCTTTTGTCACATCCTTTCAATCTCTGGATGAACTTCCGGATGAGGCCGCCCTGGACAGACAAACCTATGAGGCCTGGGGAATCCGCTCCACGTTGAATATTCCGATCCTGGAGGGAATGCCTTTCAAATACGTCATTGTAATTAATATGGTTACCCGAGAATGTGCATGGCCCAAGATATATTTTTCCCGGCTTCAGCTTCTGGGAGAAATCTTTGCGAACATTCTGGAACTGAAGGATGCACGGATACACCTGG
Source organism: uncultured Desulfobacterales bacterium (assembly GCA_964614125.1). Classification (GTDB taxonomy): domain Bacteria; phylum Desulfobacterota; class Desulfobacteria; order Desulfobacterales; family Desulfatirhabdiaceae; genus UBA4064. Next base: position 8,915 of record CAZTKB010000065.1, read on the forward strand.
AAGAACGCCTGAAGTTTGAAGAAATGCTATCCCGCCTTTCCGCCCGGTTTGTCCGGTTGTCACCCGATCGGATGGACGAGGAAATCGGAAATGTCCTGGATCAGTTGGTTAATTTTCTGAATCTTGACCGGATTACCGTCGCCCGTTTCCAGAACTGGAATACGCGAAGTATTGCCACGCATTTCAGCGCCGGACCCGGGATCCCGATGTCCTGGAAGGAATTGGACAACCGGGAACTCCCATGGCTTTTGGAAAAGCTGCAGGATGGAACAACTGTCGAATTTACCCGGCTCGAGGATCTTCCGCGAGAAGCCGAAACGGAAAAACAGTTTTTTTCCGGCATCGGTGTCAAATCCTGCATCGTCGTTCCTCTGTTGGCCGGCAGCGATGTCAGGGGCTTTTTAGGGTGTTCGACGCTTCACAGTCAGAAAATATGGCCTGTTGAAGTAACTCAGGGTCTTCGGTTGGTCGCGGATGTTATTGCCAATGTCTTGGCCCGGAAAGAAGCGGACGAGAAACTTCAGGAGGCGGAACAGAGATACCGGACCGTCCTGGAGTTCACCCACGACTGGGAGTACTGGGCCAATCCGGATGGGACCATTGAATACATGTCCCCCTCCTGCGAAGAGATCACCGGGTATCCGGTTTTGGAATTCCTGGATAACCCCAGGAAAGTGAAAGAGATCATCATTGCCGAAGACCAATACCTCTGGGATACGCATTATCATGACTCACGGCATCAATCGAACGCTATCAGCATCGAATACCGCATTCGCCGGCGGGATGGGAGCCTGCGGTGGCTGGAACATCTTTGCCGGCCCATGATCGATTCCCAGGGGAATTTTTTGGGCATTCGTGCCAGCTGCCGGGATATTACCCTTCGTAAGGAGTTGGAAAAGCAACTCCGGGAAAGATACCAGGAGATCGACCGGCTTCGACACTTGCTGGAGAAAGAAAACATCTATCTGAGGCAGGAGGTCCAACTCCAGCATGTCCATGAGGAAATTATTGGACGTTGCGAGGGGATGAAACAGGTTCTTTCCCAGGTCGAACAGGTGTCGGAGACGGATTCAACGGTACTGATCCTGGGAGAAACCGGAACCGGAAAAGAACTGATGGCCAAAGCCATTCATCGTCTGAGCACGCGCAGGGACCGTCCCATGGTGACGGTGAACTGTGCCTGCCTTCCCCCCACACTGATGGAAAGTGAACTGTTCGGCCGGGAAAAGGGTGCCTACACCGGTGCCCTGACGCGCATGATCGGGCGGTTTGAAGTGGCGGATGGTTCCACGCTGTTTCTGGACGAAATTGGTGAGCTTCCCCTGGACATCCAGTCCAAGCTCCTCAAGGTTCTGGAACAGGGCCGATTCGAGCGCCTCGGGTCCACCAAAACGGTTCAGGTCAACGTTCGCATCATTGCCGCGACCAACCGGGATTTGGCACTTGAAGTAAAAGACGGCAAATTCAGAAAGGATCTGTTCTACCGCCTGAATGTGTTTCCCATCCACATTCCGCCGCTTCGGGACCGGCAGGAGGATATCCCGCTCCTGGTCTGGGCAATGGTGAAACAACTGGAGCCGAAAATCGGAAAGCGAATCGACACGATATCGCGCAAGACCATGGAAGCGATGCAACGGTACGCATGGCCGGGAAATGTAAGAGAGCTTCGCAATATCATCGAACACGCCATGATCGTCAGCAAGGAGACAACCCTGGTTTTGAATCTGCCGGAAAGCTCCGTATTCCCGGAAAAACCCGATGTCTCAGCGCTGGAAGATCTGGAGCGACGGCATATCGTCGGCGTTCTGACCAAAACCGGGTGGCGGATATCGGGAAGCGGTGGTGCCGCTGAAATTCTGGGCATGAAACGAACCACGCTTCAGTCCCGGATAAAAAAGCTGGGGATCCGGCGCCCCGGCACCTGATTCGGATATCGCCATCTATCGGGATCTCCTGCCTCCGCCACCTCCTCCTCCCGACCGAGGGCTGCCATAGCTCATGCCGGATGTTTGTGCCGACCCGGCACGCTGACTCATCTGGTTGCCCCGTTGCCGGGAATTTGCGGTTGATTCAAGGTTTTGAACAGACTCTCGCGATGACCAATCGGTTGAAGGCTGTCGTGACTGGGTGGCCGTACTCATTGTCTGACGGGAACCTTGGGTCTGGGCCTGGCCTCCGCCATAGGCGGAAGTCCTTGCCGCTCCTGTTTGGTTCTCCTGGGGTTTGGTTACCGGCTCCCATCCGCTCCCGCTATTGCTGCTCCAGTTGCCGGAGCTGTCTTTTCTATAGACATTGCCGTCTTTTCCGGCATACACATTTTCTTTGCCTTTGACGACGGCACCCTGTCCGCGTTGGGTATCCCAGGCGGCGGCACCCGTGCCTCGGTTTGTCTGAACACCGGCGACCGTTCCATAGTCGTTGCTCCGGTAACCCCCGCGCGCGGCAGTACCGGTTGTCGGATTGTAGGCGTTGAACCGTCCGGCCGACCCATACGCGGTATCGACCCGGGCGGAGGTGGCCCGCGTTCCGGTGTATGGATTGTAGGCCTGTCTCACGGACGCACTTCCGGCCGGCCCGTATGCATAGGCTCCACGTTGGTACGTTCCGGTTCGCGGGTTGTAGGATGCCGCCGCACCGGCTCCGCCATACGGTCCGTAGGCCACACTGGCGGTTCGGTAATACCCCCCGTGGGCATAGCTGTAGCTCGCGCCGCATCCGTACGAGTAATGCATCGGATATGGCGGGTAATAGTAGTGATCGTGGTGATCTGCAATCATCGCGCCCATGATCATTCCCGCTCCGAACATGAGCACCCCGGTCGCCGCCACATACTCGCCGCTGTATCCGGCAGTCTGGGAGTAGACAACCGTCGTCGGGGTACTGCTTTGAACCACGACATAGGTCACGTTGTGCGCGGGATGTGAGGGAGGAATGGTATAAATGGCTGGCGGAATACGCGAACAGTACGTCCAAGGGCCATTTGCACTGGCTCCACAGAACCAGATGCCCTGCTCACAACAGTAATAACCGCCGTCGACCATAAAAACCGAATTCGGGGAGTTTACGGCGTATTGTACCGCCGTACCCTGTATGCCCTGAAATTTCGGTTCTCCGCTGTAGCTTACGGCTACTTTCACCGGCGCTGAAACATCAATAGCGGTTGTTGACGGAATGGAAGCCAAGAGGATCGCATCGCTTGCATTTTGGGTGCCTGGCACGGACGCCTTGACAAAGGCGGCCGGATCATTGTCCGGAATCCGGGCAAAGTCTCCGGGGAGGTTGCTGCTGGCGGCAACCCAGGGCCCGCCCAGCCCGGCCGCGCTGAACCATCGTCCTGCCACCAGCAGATAGTACTGCTTGTTTCCGAGAAAGTGGAACAACGGGGTGTCTGTGTTCGAAACCCGCATCAGTTTGGTGCCGGAAATGGGACTGAAATTCGGTTCCCCTTTGGTGAGAAGCAGTTCTGCGGGCTCCGTGCTCACAAAAACCACCGGAGGATTCTTGTCGCGTTTTCCGGGAATCTGCTGCCGAACATCGGCCCAGTTGTCATCCTGCGGCAAGGAAGACAACCCGGCCGGCAATGTTCCGGCAGACGTCCAAGGTCCAGTAACCGAATTTGCGGATGCCAGCCAGGTGTCTCCATTCAACAGGTAATATTTCTGCCCGTCCGTGTCGTAGAAAACATCCCAGTTCGTGTTCACGGCAAACATCAGATCCATTGTGTCTTTTTCAACCGGTTGCAGCCGGGGCTCACCCAGAAATATCACCAGGATGGCGGGTTTGGTGCTGTGAAAAATCTTGGGCGGATCCAGATTCAGATCCACTGCGTGTTGAAGTGGATGCTGATCGGGTTCTAGATAGGCCAGTATGCGGTCCAGAGAAACCTTCAGGATTCGGCCGGGCGGAAGCAGGTCCTCCACGACGGCTTGCAGCATGGCGGCTTCCGCGTCCGTCGTGTTGGGAAAGCGAACCTCTCGATGACTGGAAATCACAGACACGACGCGGGTGGTCAGATCGGTAGCGGTTTCTGCATGGACTTCCAGAACACCCAGCGTCTCGTTTTTCCCGGATCCGGGTCGGACAGCAATGGCACAGCGGAAGTGAAGTTCTCTGTAATCCTTCCAGACGTCAATTTGGGGTTGATGGACAATCAATTGCCTGCCACTTTTTTCAATTGCCCTCGGCCAGCCGGGGTCAGCTGGTGGAACCGCCTCCGAAGCGGCCACAGCCAAGGCAGTGGTCAGGCATATCCCAACCAGTAGGACAAGTTGTCTGTACGTTTTCATGTGGCGTATCCTCATTTAAGTGATGTAACCTGCTTCCATGGCTGGTAATCCAGGCGATCGACCTCATCAGCCTTTCTTCTGTTTATCACCTGGTTTTCCCGTATTTTTCCCCAGGTTGACAACCAGGGGCCCTTGTATCGCATTCATCACCAGGGATGCGGGAAGGCCGTTTTCCAGTAACTGTACCATCACGCTGAGATATTTTCGAATGTGCCGAAAGAAGTTTTGATACCCGGCACACAGATAGTGAAGGCCAGGCTCGTTATAATACGTCGTTGCAAAACGGTGTTTGGGACACCCTCCCTGGCAGGCGGCCAGCACGTCACATTCCCGGCACCAGCGCGGCAGGGCGGTTTCCTTACGGATGCCAAACCCGGTTTTCAGGGATTTTTCCACCATGTTGGGCAGCGTATCGGTCAGGATATTGCCGATCCGGGACTGTGGATACACGCTATGGTCACATGCAAAAACA
>CAZTKB010000066.1:0-13617 GCA_964614125.1 uncultured Desulfobacterales bacterium
CATTTGGAGCATCCCCGTCCCATGCATTCATTCATGTTGATGGCATAGGCCGAAGGGACGGCTTGGGGAAAGGGAATGAACACGGCTTTTCGGGAGGAAAGCCCCATGTTGAATTCGTCCGGGAATACCACCGGACAGACTTTCGCGCATTCCCCGCAGGCAGTACAGGCCGTTTCGTCGATGAATCGGGCGCGTTTAATGATCTTGACCTCGAAGTTGCCGACGTAGCCGGAAACTTCCACCACTTCGCTCTGGGTCAGCAGGGTAATGTTGGGATGCCGACCGGCATCCGCCATTTTCGGCCCCAGGATTCAGATGGAGCAATCCATGGTTGGAAAGGTCTTGTCCAGTCGGGCCATCATGCCCCCGATGGAAGGCGTTTTTTCCACCAGCACCACCGGGTATCCGTTGTCCGCCAGATCCAGCGCGGCCTGGATTCCGGCCACTCCGCCTCCGATGACCAGTGTCCGGCGGGTGAGGGGAATGGTCTGCTCGGAAAGGGGGGTTAAAAGCTTTACGCGGGCTGTGGCCATGTGAACCAAATCCGTGGCTTTGCGGGTGGCGGCCTCGGGTTCTTTCATGTGGACCCAACTGCATTGTTCCCTCAGATTGGCCATTTCCAACAGATAGGGGTTGATGTCGACCTGTTGGAGCAATTGACGGAATGTCGTCTCGTGAAGTCGGGGAGAGCAGGACGCGATGACAAGCCGGTCGAGGTTGTGTTCCCGGATATCCTTCCGAATTTCCGCTTGTCCGGGCTCGGAACAGGCGTAGGGAATGGAACGGGAAACGGCCACGTCCGGCAGTCCGGCGGAATCCCGGGCCACCCGATCACAGTCGATGGTTTGGGCGATGTTCGAACCGCAGCGGCACACATATACGCCGATCCGGGCGGCGGAATCCAGACGGCGGGATGGTTCGGTGAGTTCCGGTATCATGAAGTCTTATGTCCAGATTTGGGGTTTGAGGTGGTTGGTTTCCACGGGCTTCCGATATGCCGGCATAGCTGAGGACTTCCCCTATTCCCACGCGATGGTGCGGGCAATGATTCCCGTCAGATCGGCGGTCTCCAGAAAAATTTCCTTTCCCAGAAACGGGTCTTCCATGGCGCAGCGCAAGTGGATCCGGCATTTCGGACAGGAAGTCACCAGCAGGTCGCTTCCGGTGTCATGGGCTTGGCGAAGCCGGTGAACCTGCATGGCCTTGTTGGTTGCGTCACAGGTGCTCCAGGCGCAGTTTCCGCAGCAGAGAGCGGAAGTTCCGGAATCCTTCATTTCGGTGAAGCTCGTGCAATTCAGGCGCCGGATGAGCTTTCTGGGAATTTCCCGGACCTCCGGCATCCGGTTCATCCGGCAGGAGTCCTGATACGTGATCGAATGGGGCAGAGGGGTGAAGGTGACGCCCCCCTTGTCGATTTGGGTTTCCAGAAATTCGTAGATATGGGTGACGGTCGCATGAGTCGGCAATCCGGCTTTTTCGTATTCCACCCGGAGGGTATGACAGCATTCCGGGCAGGAGGTAATGATGGTTTCTATGCCGAGATCTTGAAACATCTCCCCGTTCAATCGGGCCAGGCGGCGAAAATTCTCCCGGTCACCGGACCATAGCAGATCATGGCCGCAGCATCGTTCTTCCGGAAGAAGCCGGGGGTGGACATCGAAAAAATTGAGCAGGCGCAGAGAGTCCACCAGAGCCGTATGGGTGTCCACCGGATGATGATGTTTGAAAAACGCGTCGAAATACGGGCTGCAGCCTCCAAAAAACAGAATTTTTCCCCGGGGGTCCACCTGGATTTCGGCGGGCAGATCCACCCAGCGCCTGGGTTTCAGGTCTGGGGAGGCCAGGGTGCGCATGAGGGACTGGAAAAAACCACCGTGGGGCTGATGGCTTTTGTTGGGATCGTAGAGGTGAAGCCAGGTACGCACTTCCCGGACGAATTCCGGGAAGTCCACATCCGAAGGACAGCGTTCATGGCAGATCCCGCAGGTAAGACAGGCATGAATATCCTGTTTCACCGAGGGACCCGGTTCCTGGTGCAGGATGTCGTTAACCAGTTTTCGGGGGGAAAACATCTTGCCGCTGAGAGTCAGGGGACAACTGGCGGTGCATTTGCCACAATCCTGACACAAATAGACATCCCGTCGGGTAATCGCTTCCGCCATGGGGGGAGGGGCCGCTCCGACCGGTCGTAAAGCCGCCACGACCGGGGATTTGCCGAGTTTCCGGATATCGGCGGCAAATCCGGATAGAAAGGACTCCAGTTCCAGGGCGGCGTCCGGAGGAAAAACGGCCAATCGCATCCGTTCCCGTCCCAGTCCCAATAGGTCCAGTATATTCTGAGTATCCAGCGTGTTTCGCTCTGCGGAAACGGTACCGCTGCCATACCGGCAGGATCCGGCGCCGCATCCGACCAGTGCCACGCCGTCCGCACCCATTTCGAACGCCTTGAACAGCAGCGCTTTGCTGATCCGTCCGGTGCAGGGAATCCGTACCATCCGGATTTCCGGCGGTATCCGATACCCGCTATCCTGCAGATGGTTGTAGGCGGCGTGCGGACCCCAGTTGCACAGAAACAAAATGATGCGGATGCCGGGGTCGGTCAGTTCGGTTGGCACAGGATTTCCTCCAGGGTCTGCTCAAAAAAGAGTTGGCTTCGATAGGGGCTGTCCGCGGCATTGGAAGGACAGACGGATATACAGTTGCCGCAACCTTTGCAAAAGCCCGCATCCACGGAGGCCGCCCACCCTCCGTTCCCCCGGGGGTGCAGCGAGACGGCATGGTACGGGCAGACATCCACACACCGGCCGCACCCGCGGCACAACTCGGTCCGGATGGTGACCGTGTATCCCTTGCTTTTTCGGGGACCCCGGGGTAATGCGGCGGCGACCAGCATTGCGGCGGCTTCCCCTTTTTGGCGGGTCGAAACCGGAATGCCCGGTGGATCTGCCACAAAAAGGCCGGATATGGAGGTCATTCCCGGATAAAAAAAGGGAATTCCGGTCGTACCGGCCTGTTGAATCCCGCACGCGATGGTTCGGGCCGGCAATCCGGCCTGATGGATATATCCGATTCGTTTTCGGGATTTTTCTCCCAGAATGACGGTTCCGACATGAATTTGTTGCAGACCTTCCACGGTTTTCGCCATCAGGGTAAAATCTCCCAAGGTACCGCCGATCTCTGTGACCGTAGCGTCTGAAAACCAGTGGATGTTGGGATGGTTTTGAAGGGTTGTCGGGACCTGGCCGGGGTCGGCAAACCAGAATACATCCATTCCCGCTTCGGCCAGGGTGCCTGCACTGTGCTGGGCGGCTACGGAATCGCCGATGACGGCCGAGATAAAGCTGTAGTTCCGGACCGGTGACGGAAAGGGGTGGAGACGGCCGGCGTTTCGCACGGAGCGGTGCAACAGTCCCTCAAACAGCAGCAGAGCCTGTCCGGGGTCCCGAGGGAGCAGGCTGAGGGCTTCACCCCGGATATTGCAGGTGGCCGCCATGGCTCGGCTGATCCCCGTGGCGGTGAACAAATCGTGTTTGAGACGGCTTCTCTGATCAGTGCAGGCGCTGCAGACAAAATCCAGGGGGCAGCAAACACAGGATCCCAACACGATGCGGGTGATTCCCTTGTCCCGGACTGTGCGGAGAATGGAGGCCGTCCCGTCGGGGATACAGGCGGAGAGCAGGACGCCGGCATGAACCACATGAGGCAGTTGTTGCAATTCCTCCACGATACCATCCATTTCCGGCAGCCATCCCAGGGAATCATTGCATCGGCATACGAAGACGCCGATCCGCCCAGGTTCCTCCGGGACCGGATCCGGCTGATAAAACGACAAGCCTTTTCCTTTCTGCAGCAGGGAATGTTCCGACAGTCGCACCACGGCCTGGGCCGCAGTGGAAAACCCCCGCACCAGCATAGCCTGGATGTCATTTCGGGAAGAGGCGGGGCCATAAGCACGGAGAATATCGTCCCCCCGGATGGCCGGTGCCATGGCCGGATCCGCGATGATCACCACTCCGGCATGCTCGGTTGTGGTCTGGGGAAGTTCCTCATGTCGGATGGCGCGGATGGATCCGCATGCGTCGACGCATTCCATGCATTCCGCGCAAACCCCGCATTGCAGGCAGCGGCCGGCTTCCAATCGGACCTGGGATTCCGAAAATCCCAAAGAAACTTCCGCAAAACCGGATCTCCTGGCTGGAAGGGAAATTTCAGGTACTTCGATCCGGCGGTGGATGACGGTATCGACGGCGATTTCCGGAAAATCCGTATCCGCGGGCCGGTTGGCCCGTGATGCCGCATCCGGAAAGCCGCAGATTTCATCAAGCATCTGGCGGGCGGCGGCTTTTCCCCGGGACATGGCCAGAACAACGGTGGAGGGGCCGGACACGGCATCCCCGGAAGCGTACACACCCGGGATGGTTGTCCGGTATCCGGAACTAACGGCGATATATCCGTTTGCTGCGCGAGGCACGCCGGGTTCGGCCGGATCCGGCGGCCCCTGTCCGATAGCCACGAACGCCGCTTGTGCATCCAGATACACCGGTCCGGCGTCCCGAATGGCCACCGGCCATCGGATTCCCGAGGCGTCCGGAGGACCGGGCCGGGTCGGAATACAGACCAGACGAGACAGTGTCCCGTTTTCCCCTTCGAAGGCCGTGACACGGAGACGTTCCCGGATGTTCACCCCTTCCCGGGCCGCGGCGTGGACCTCCTCGGGGTCGGCGGGAATTTCATCGAGGCCGAACCAGGAAACCAAGGTCACATCGGCACCGGCGCGCAACAGGGTTCTGGCCAGATCGAAGGCTGCGTTGCCGTCTCCGATCACCACTGCCTGTTTCCGAATTTCCTCTGTCGGGTGTTGGTGAAAGCGATGGAGAAAAGACAGACAGCCTTCGACGCCCTTCCGATTTTCTCCGGGGACACCCAGACGACGGTCGGTCCAGGCTCCGGTGGCCACCAGAACACCGTCATAATCGTGGCGGAGGATATCTAATTCATCCGGAAAAGAAACTGTCCGGGAAAGGTGAAAGGTTACTCCGGTTTGTTGAAGGCGGTCCAGGTCCGCATCCAGGACGGCGCGGGGAAGCCGATGGGGGCCGATGCCGTATCGGAGCAGACCGCCGGCCTGGGGTTCCTTTTCCAGGATGGACACCCGGCATCCGGCGCGGGCCAATTCCGCGGCAGCTGCCAGGCCGGCCGGCCCGGATCCGATCACGGCAATGGACCGCCCGTTAGGTGGAGGCGGAATTTCATCTGAAACGGAATCCGGGTGGCCAATTTCATAATCGGTCAGAAAACGCTTGATGGCGCGGATGGACACCGGGTCGTCCAACTGCCCGCGGCGACATTGGATTTCACAGGGGTGGGTGCAGATCCGGCCGCAGATTCCAGGAAGCACGTTTTCCCGGCGGATCAGCGCGAGCGCTTCCCGATATTTACCTGCCCGTGTTAATGCCACATAGCCCTGGGCGTTCACCTGGAGGGGGCATCCGGCCTGGCACAGGGGAGTCTGGCGCTTGTCGATCACCGGCCTGCCGGGAAGGCTGAAACGCCCCGGATACCGGATGGGGAGAATTTCCTCCCGGCCTGTATGAGGGCAAGCCGCTTTGCAGCGTCCGCACAGAGTGCAGACCGCCGGATCCACGTAAGTCGGTACGGTCGTCAGGCGAATGCTGAAACCCTGCGGAGTATGTTTGATCTGATCGATGTGGGCGGGAAGAATGCACTGGATCCGTGGATTCCGAAGGATCCGGATGATTCCGGGACGGTGGGCGTAGTTGAACGGAATACCGGATTTCATCCGAAAGGTATCATCGGCCAGCTTCCTGTCCAAATCCGGATCGTTGTCGACCAGAGTCACGGGAATTCCGAGTTCTCCCAGTTTGTTTGACGCCGCGATTCCGGAAGGAGTGGCGCCGATGACCACGACCCGGCGCAGTCGGTCCTTGGGTCGTTTCATGGCATCGCTCCTGTTTTGCCTGCCGCTTTTTTCCGTTTTCCCGTCAATACGGCGGCGCCGAATTCGTATCCGCGGGTGAACGCTTTCAGGTTTATTTCTTCGGTGCCTCGTGGTACCGAGGTCGTGACGGCCTTCCTTGCGGCGGTTTCCGATACGATTCCAGTAAGCGCCGTAAACCATCCGACCATGATGATATTGGCCATCATTTTTCGCCCCAACTCTTCGGCCATTCGGGTGGCGGGGATGGAAAATCCTTTCGGATGGTCGTCGGGCTGAACCAGATCCCGGTCCGTGAGAAGAAATCCCTCCGGCTTGAGAATATTCCGATATTTCTCGTAGGCGGATTGGGACATGGCCACCAGAACATCAGCCTGGGTGACATAGGGGTACTGGATCACCGCGTTCGATATCACCACCTGGGCGCAGCAGGCCCCGCCGCGGGATTCCGGCCCGTAGGACTGGACCAGAGTACTTTCGAGTTTGTCTCCCAGGCTGGCGGCCATTCCCAGGATTTTTCCGGCCAGGATGATCCCCTGTCCGCCGAATCCCGTGATGATCACTTCCTGTTTCTGTAAGGGAACGGCCATGGCGTTATCCGGTTTTGGTTTCGTTGGAAGTCGTTGGGGTTTCCGGCCAGTACATCGCTCGATAGGTCTCGTGGTGAGGGGGCTTGATTTTTTCCACAAACTTGCCCAGAACTACGCCACGGGAAAAATCGATCTCCAGTTCATCCATGGAAGCACCGTTTTTGACAATCGTGTTTTGCTGATATTTTCGAAGGGTATCGAGAGTTTTTTCCTTGTTTCTGCGGCCGTAGTTCACCGGGCAGGGGGAAAGTGCCTCGATAAAGGAAAACCCGCGGTGTTGGATGGCTTCCTGAATGGTATCGGCCAAATCGCGCGTGTGGAGCATGGTCCATCGGGCGACGAAGGTCGCGCCGGAGGCCCAGGCCAAGAGTGGCAGGTTGAAGGGTGTCTCCGGGTTTCCTTGTCCGGTGGTAGCGGTTTTGGCGGAAAACGGGGTGGTGGCGGCGGACTGCCCGCCGGTCATGCCGTAGGTCAGATTGTTGACGCAGATGACGGTGAGATCCATGTTTCGTCTGGCCGCATGAATAAAATGATTGCCTCCGATCGCGAACAGGTCGCCGTCCCCCGAAAACACGATCACGTGGATATTGGGATTGGCCATCTTGATTCCGGTGGCGAACGGAATGGCCCGGCCGTGAGTGGTATGGAAGGAATCGATATGAATATACCCCGCACCGCGGCCGCTGCATCCGATCCCGGAAACCATGGCGAATTGGTCATAGGGGATTTTGGTCTGTTGGATTGCGGTCAGACAGGCGGTGAATACGGTTCCGGTTCCGCATCCCGGGCACCAGATGTGGGGGATCCTGTCCATCCGGACCAAGTCTTCCAGGGGATGGGCTGGACAGGAGGATGAGCGCCGGGTCATGATGTCACCTCCCGCAGGCGCTCCAGAACATCCTCCGGCGGAATAACGGTGCCTCCGGCGTGTCCCACCGAAAAACAAGGCGTGGATCCGGCGCACCGCGCCACTTCCCGCGATATCTGTCCCATATTGATCTCCACGGTGATGAAGGCCCGAATTCGGGGCGCCAGTTTTCGGATTTGATCATCCGGAAAGGGCCATACCGTGATCAGGCGGAGAAGCCCCGCCTTACATCCCATACGACGGGCCTCGTCCACGGCGGTATGGCTGGTTCGGGCGGAAACTCCATACGAAACGATGACGATGTCGGCGTCATCGAGGCGGTATCCGCGGATCAATCCGATGTGCCGTTGATTCATCCGAATTTTGTTCAGAAGGCGATGAATCATCTCGTGTTGGGTGTCCGTGGACATAACCGGATATCCGCGTTCGTCATGCGTCAGTCCGGTCACGTGCACCCGGTATCCGCTTCCGATGGACGGCATGGGGGCCACGCCTTTGGGGCCCGGTCGGTAGGGGAAAAAACGACCCTTTTTTGCCGACGGTGAGATCCGGGAAACGGTTCGGATTTCGGATTCCGTTGGAATCACAACCTTTTCGCTCATGTGTCCGACAACCTCGTCGGACATGAGGAATACCGGCACCCGGTAGGTCTCGCTCAGATTAAAGGCGGTGATGGTCAGATCGAACATTTCCTGGGGGGAGGACGGGGCCAGGGCGATGATTTCGTAATCTCCGTGGGATCCCCACCGGACCTGCATCATGTCTCCCTGTGCCCCTTGGGTGGGAAGGCCGGTGGATGGCCCTGCGCGCTGAACGTTCACGACTACGCAAGGTGTTTCGGTCACCACCGCCAGCCCCACGGTTTCCATCATGAGGCTGAATCCCGGACCGGAGGTAGCTGTCATGGTTTTGACACCGGTCCATGCCGCGCCGAGGATGGATGTCATGGCCGCGATTTCGTCTTCCATCTGAATATAGGTCCCCCGGACATCCGGAAGCCGGACCGACATGTGTTCCGCGATTTCCGTTGCCGGGGTGATCGGGTATCCACCGAAAAACAGGCAGCCGGCAGCGATAGCCCCTTCGGCGCAGGCTTCGTCACCGTTGATGAAATGTTCGCCGGTGAGAACTTTGGGTTTCATGGTTCCTCGGTCCGTTCGGTTGGGGTCCTGGGTTTTGTTTAGAGGTGTTCATGCCGGCGTGGAGAAGATGGCGAATTCCGGGCAGAGCAGTTCGCAGTAGTGGCAATTCAGGCAGTTTTCCCGGACTACACGCGGAGGATGGTATCCCTTTGCATTGAACCCTTCGGAAAAGGCCAGTACTTCTCTGGGGCAATACTCAATGCAATATCCGCAACCTTTACAACGTTCCTCGACAATATGAACCTTGCCGGTGATTACGGTAACCTCGTGAGAATCGAGAGGAACCCTCCAGAATTTCATGAGTCTTTCCCTGTATGGACGTGTAAAGTTTGGGTGGCAATCATCTATCAGTCTGGTTTATACCGCAGGTTTCGGGAAAATATCAATTGGAAAATACGAGCTTTCCATAACATTATGGACACCCCCATGATTTTTTAGCCGGAGTCGAATTTTCCTGCCTTTCGAAGAAAAGATCATCCCGCGGATGGTGCCGGCGACCGGCCGGTCGCCCGGGGCGCTTTTTTACTTGAGGGTGCCGGATCTCCGGGAATATGGTTGATGCTTTGCGCCCTTACCGGTATAGTTGTCGCAACTGCGTTCCGGAAAAGAGGTGCGGTGCTCCGGTGCCACCATGATAAACGCGTATTCTGATGCGGCATGAATCTATGTTAGGATTAACCAAACCGTTTGTGTTATTTTTCGTCGCGGCCGCGGCTGTTTTTCTGATATTTTCCGAGGTGGATATCGCGTTTTCCCGGTTGTTCTATCAACCGGATACGGGCTTCTTTTTGCAGAATGCCAGGCTCTGCCGCGTGTTGTACCGCTCGGTCGAGATTCTGACGCCGATGTGGATCGGACTGGTGGCCGTGCTCTGGATCGGGGTGTGGATTCGGAAAAAGCCGATCGCCGGTCTGACCCGAAAATCCTTTTTGTACCTGTTTCTGGTACTGGCAATCGGCCCCGGGCTGGTGGTGAACACAATCCTGAAAGACAATTGGGGCCGGGCCAGACCGGACATGATCCGTGAGTTCGGCGGGAATCACCATTTCACTCCGGCTTTTGTACTGTCGGATGCCTGCGAAAAAAATTGCGGTTTTGTTTCCGGGCATTCGGCGATGGCATTTTACCTGATGGTCCCCGGATTTCTGTATCCCCGTTTTCGGCGTTGGATTTTTGCCGTTGGTTTTCTATACGGATCCTCTGTGGGCCTGGTTCGAATCGTTCAGGGAGGGCATTTCCTGAGCGATGTGGTTTTTTCCTTTTTCGTGGTGTTTGCGACGGCCGCCGTGCTCCATTATTTCTTGTTTCAGAGGGATTCTTATGTACCTGTCGATCGTCATCCCGGCCTATAACGAGCATGACCGGATTGTGGATACCTTGATCCATACCCGGGCCTATCTGGACGGACAGGAGTATAATAGTGAAATTCTCGTCGTCAGCGATGGAAGCGCGGATGACACTTGTGAAGTGGTCCGATCCTTCGGGTCGACCGGCCGGGTGATCCTGCGGGCTTTGGAATATCACCCCAACCAGGGAAAAGGATACGCTGTACGGTATGGCATGTTGCGTGCCGCCGGAGATCGGATCCTGTTCATGGATGCGGATTATGCGGTGCCTGTCCCCGAGATCGAAAAAGGATTGATATTGCTTGATTCCGGATACGATATCGCCATCGGATCGCGGGCCGTGGCCGGCGCCCGTGTCGAGGAACACCAGAATTTTGTCCGGGAGCTCTCTGCCCGGATCTATACCTGTATTCAAACCTTGTACCTTGGAATTCGGTACCCGGATACCCAGTGCGGATTTAAACTGTTTACCCGAACCGCCGCCCGCCGGTTGTTCCGCCTGCAACGGCTCAACAGCGTGATTTTCGATCCGGAAATCCTGTGGTTGGCCGGCCGTCATGGTTTTTCCGTAGCGGAATTTCCCGTGCACTGGCGTCATGTCGGCAATTCCCGGATCCAGTATGACAGCCTGAAAAAATCTTTGTTCGTATTTCAGGAATTGTTCCGGATTCGTCGCCTCCATCGGGAGTGAGTGGGGATTCGGAACTCGGAGGTCTATTCATGGGAGATGCTGTAAAAGAGGCAACTTGTCCGCCCTTGATCCGGGCGTTGATGAATCCGGATATCTACGATCATCCCGTTTCCCGCTGCCGATTGATTCAAACCCATATCTCGTGGGTCATTTTGACCGGGAGTTATGCCTTTAAAATCAAGAAACCCCTGAATCTGGGGTTTTTGAATTTCGAGAGTCTTTCCCAAAGGGAGTTTTTCTGCCGCGAGGAGTTGAGACTGAACCGGAGACTGGCCCCGGATTTGTATCTGTCCGTGGATACGATCACAGGCTCCCCGGAACGGCCGCAATGGAATGGTCCGGGACCGGTCCTCGAATACGCGGTACGGATGGTCCAGTTTCCCCAAAATCTCCAAATGGACCGGTTGTTGTCCCGTGGCAAACTTCGCTTGAAAGATCTGGACGCCGTTGCTCATATGATCGCGCGTTTTCATGAGACCTGTCCCCGTGCGGAACCGGAATCCGGTTTCGGAGGGCCGGAGCAGGTGCAAAAACCTGCGATCGAAAACCTGGTCCGGATCCGGGAAGGACTCCGGAATCCCTGCGCCTTGGAATTGCTGGCCGGGTTGGAGAAATGGACTCGATGCGCGGCCAAAGAATTGACCGTTCTTTGGAAATCCCGCCTGGACCAGGGTTGGATCCGGGAGTGTCACGGGGATTTGCATCTGAAAAACATGGCGTGGATCCGGAAAAATCCGGTTGCCTTCGATTGTATTGAATTCAATCCGAATTTGCGGTGGATCGATGTGATCAGCGAGGTGGCTTTCCTGTTCATGGACCTGTGTGCCCGGGAAAGAACGGATATGGCCTGGCGGTTTTTAAACACGTACCTGGAGAGCACCGGGGATTACGCCGGCGTTCGTTTGATTCCCTGGTATGTGGTGTACCGTGCCCTGGTACGGGCAAAGATCGCGGCTATCCGGATGGGGCAAGCCGGCCTTTCCGCCCGGGAAAGGATCATGGCGGAAACGGAATGCCGGGATTACCTGTGTCTGGCAGGCCGTTGGATCCATCCACAGGACAGGCATCTGATCATCACCCGGGGCGTTTCCGGATCCGGAAAAAGCACGATCACGCAGGTACTGGGCCCTATGTTGGGGGCAATCCGGATCCGTTCCGATGTGGAACGCAAACGGATTCATGGCCTGAGCCCCGAAGAATCCGGGCAGGCTCCGCACGGACAGGGAATCTATACCCCGGCGGCCACGGAGCGTACGTTTGAATATTTGGCGGGGTTGGCCGGAGAGATTTTGGATGCCGGATTTCCGGTGATTGTCGATGCCGCTTTTCTGAGTTCCCGGCATCGCGGCCGGTTTCAAAAACTGGCCCGGGAGAAACAGGCCGCTTTTACCATTCTGGATATCCAGGCCACTCCGGATGAGCTGAGACGACGGATCACCGCCCGGAAACACGATGTGTCGGATGCCGGGCTGGATATATTGGAAAGCCAGTTGGCGGACTGGAAACCCTTGGATCCTGCGGAATCCGGGCATTCCATAGTGATTGACAGCCAGGCGCCGTTTCATGCGGGGTTAATTGCAAGAAAGATTGCCATTCGAGCGGGTTTTCGGGAGGCCGGTTCGGATCCGGAGGCCGGAAAACGGGAAAATCCGCAAGGGTAACGGGGAGAGACAGATATGTCGGAAACAGGTGATACACCACAGTTCGTTCAAAAAATGACGGATGTCCTCAACTACGGAGCTCTCCATCTGGCCATGGGAATCGGGTACCAGACCGGATTGTTCGATACCATGGACGAGATCGGCCGGTATGCCGCCGCAAAAAAAATCGCGAATCAGGCCGGCTTGAATGAGCGGTATGTGACGGAATGGTTGTCGGTGATGGTATGCGGCGGGATTGTGGAAATGAAAACCGGGGAAGATGGGGAGGATAGGTTCCTGCTTCCCCGAACCCATGGGGATTTTCTGACCCGGAGATCCGGAAATGCGAACCTGGGGGTTTATACCCAGGAAATCCCCCTGCTTACCGAATGCGCCAAAAAGGCGGTTGTCGAAGGCTTCCGTTCGGGCAGGGGGGTGAGTTATGAACACTATCCGGAGTTTCGGGTTTTCATGGCGGAACTGGCCGAGGCCAAGCACCGAAAAGTGCTCATCTCCGAATTTCTTCCGTTCGTGGATCAGGGGCGCGTGGTGGAACGGTTGCGATCCGGAATAGAGGTCTGCGACCTCGGGTGCGCGGAAGGAATCGTGTCCCACCTGATGGCCCAGGCGTTTCCCGAAAGCCGGTTTGCCGGATTGGATATTGCGGAAAACCTGATCGAAGCGGCCGGTCGGGAGGCCGGCCGGATTGGGCTACGCAATGTGGGTTTTTTCTGCGTGGATGCGGTCAATATCCGGAATCACCCGGAATTCCATGAGCGATTCGATTATGTGACCGCTTTCGATTCCATCCATGACCAAATCGACCCCATGGGGGCTCTGGAATCCGTTGCGTTTATGCTGAAACCGGATGGTGTCTTTTCCATGGTGGACATCGCCGCCGACAGCCGGCTGGCCCAAAATCGACACCATCCCATGGGGGCGTTTCTGTATACGGTCAGCCTGATGCATTGCATGCCTGTCGGCCTCGTGGATGGGGGGGCCGGGCTGGGCATGATGTGGGGCCGGCAGAAAGCGGTGGAGATGTTACATAAGGCGGGATTCCGATCCGTGGTGGTGGAGGAAATTCCCAACGATTCCTTTAATTTTCATTATTTGTGCCGAAAAAATTGAATTGCCGGCAGGGTGTAGGTTGTCTTTCCTGTTTCGGGTCCCCCGTTCCGGCTTTCCGGCGGAAAGGCCGGCAGCGCATCCCCTCTTGCAAAGATGGCCCAGACCGGCAGCTCATCCTCTCTTCCCCAGCAGGGGATGGGTATCAATATCTATTTATTCCTCTTCCCCCCTGGTGGGGTTGTGCCAAGTTTATCATTTTTTTCCCTCCCCACTGGTGGGGGAGGGTCAGGGTGGGGGGGAATAAAAGCGGGAC
>CAZTKB010000067.1:0-13603 GCA_964614125.1 uncultured Desulfobacterales bacterium
TCGGGCCGAAAATTCCGACAATGCCGGCGGGAGGGATGGAAAAATCCACTTCCTCCATCAGGATCGAATCGCCATACCCTTTCCCGAGTTTTTGGGCACGAATGACCACATCTCCGAGTCGGGGTCCGGGCGGGATATATATTTCGGTTTCCCGCTGGACTTCCTGAACGTCCTGGTTCAGCAACCGTTCGTATCCGGCGATTCTGGCCTTGGATTTGGCATGTCGGCCTTTGGGTGACATCCGGATCCACTCCAACTCGCGTTCCAGGGTCTTTCTCCTGAAAGATTCGGCTTTTTCCTCGTTTTTCAGGCGTTCCTGCTTCTGTTCCAGCCAGGAGGAATAATTTCCTTTCCAGGGGATTCCGTGCCCCCTGTCCAGTTCCAAAATCCAGCCCGCCACATTGTCCAGAAAATACCGGTCATGGGTGACGGCGATCACCGTTCCCGGATAGGCGTTCAGGTGGTGCTCCAGCCACGCGACGGTTTCCGCGTCCAGGTGGTTGGTCGGTTCATCCAGAAGAAGGATATCCGGTTGCTGCAGCAACAAACGGCACAAGGCCACACGCCGTTTTTCCCCTCCCGATAGGATATTTACCGGTGTGTCACCCGAGGGGCAACGCAGGGCGTCCATCGCCATTTCCAGGCGGGAATCCAGGTCCCAGGCATTCAGGTGATCCATTTGTTCCTGGAGAACGCCCTGTTTTTCGATCAACGTATTCATTTCTTCGTCGGACATGGGAACGCTGAATCGATCGTTGATGGAATTGTATTCCCGAATCAGATCGACGATCGGTTGGACCCCCTGCTCAACGATTTTTCGGACGGTCAACGAGTCGTCCAGGCGGGGTTCCTGTTCCAGAAATCCAATGGAATATCCGGGGGAAAGGATCGTTTTTCCGTCAATCTCGGAATCGACACCCGCCATGATTCGCAGTAAGGAGCTTTTTCCGGAACCGTTCAGCCCGAGAACCCCGATCTTGGCACCATAGAAGAAGGAAAGGGAAATATCTCTCAAAACAGGTTTCTTCTGATGCGTTTTTCCGACTCGGATCATGGAATAAATGACTTTGCGGGAATCGTCGGTCATTTGTCGGCCATCCTTTCTGGGTAAAGGTCGTGAATCGGTTCCGTGAGCGAGGTCTCAATCATCCTTTCCAGTTTCTGAATCAGCGGCATCAGACTGGACCGTTCCAGGGCATTGACCGGTATCCCACCGATCTTTCCTACCAGAACGCCCAAATCTTCCGGATCGACTCGGTCCATTTTGTTCAGAACCCGGATCAGGGGAATACGGTGCAGATTTAAATCTTCCAGAATCCGCTCCACGGATTCAATCTGTTCCTCATACCGTTCATTACTGATATCAATGACATGTAACAGGATATCGGCACCTTCCAACTCTTCCAGGGTCGCCCGAAACGCAACCTGCAGGTCTTTGGGAAGATCGCGGATGAATCCCACGGTATCCGTGATGATGACCTCGAAGTCCCGGGGAAACCGAAGTCTGCGGCTGGATGGATCCAAGGTGGCAAACATTCGTTGTTCCGCCAGAACCCGGCTCTGGGTCAGGGTGTTCAGCAGGGTGGATTTTCCGGCGTTGGTGTAGCCGATGATCGAAATGACGGGGAGTTCTTTCTTCCGGCGCAGCGATTTTTGTTGGCGGCGATGTCCGATCACTTGATTCAAGGCTTTTTCGAGGCGATTGATGCGTTCCCGAGCCCGTCTGCGGTTGATCTCCAATTTGGTTTCGCCAGGTCCCCTCCCGCCGATGCCTCCGGTAAGACGAGACATGGCGGTGTTTTTGGTGACCAACCGGGGAAGCATATATTTCAACTGAGCCAGTTCCACCTGCAGTTTTCCCTCGCGGGATCGGGCTCTTTGCGCGAAAATATCGAGAATCAATTGAGTGCGGTCGATTACCTTGATATCGATCTGATCCGTGATCGATCGGATCTGGGACGGATTCAATTCCTGATCAAAGATCAGAAGCGTGGCATCCTGCTGAAGAGCTTTCAGGGAAATTTCCTGGAGTTTACCGGATCCGAGCAAAAATCGTGGGTCGGCTTGTTTGCGAAACTGAACCACCCGGTCGGCAACATCGATGCCGCAGGACCATGCGAGTTCTTCCAGTTCATTAAGGGAATCAACCGCCGTTTTTCGGGAAGCCGAGGTCACGCTGACCAACAGGGCGCGTTCCTTTTCTCCGGTAGTCTCCCGCCCTTTCCATTTTTTACCCAGTTCGGCTTCGATAGACAATATAAGCTGGAGGCAGTCATGATCCAGCCGATCGGCCGAAAAGGGCCCCAGGAGTTGCCAGGATCGGGAGGATTCGCCCCCCGGAAGGATATGCCCCAACTGAAGAAGTTCCGGCCTCCCATCCGGACGGATGGTCAGAACCGCGATCAGATCCAACCGCAGAAGTGCCAGATCCATCAGGTCGTCCGAACTGAGGAGGCTGTCATCCAGATGGGTGTGCACCAAGCGAAGGCCTTTCAGACGGCCGGTGGCAATTCGATAATTGCTCAGATCCGGTAAAATCAGTCCATTGGTATCTCCGACCAACACAGTTTCCACGGTTCCCTGCCGGTTGATCAGAACGCCGATTTGGCGATGGATTTCAGCGGAAATCCGGCATATCAATCCGGCCAGTATCGGAGAAAGGATGAAGGCCGCCTCCGAAGGAATGGAGTACAGTCCCTCCAAATCCTGTATCTGTCCGGCTTTCAAGCCGCTGATATTTCCGATAGGCTTTTTCATCGTCTGTCCACCGCCAGATCTTCAAACCGTGTGTAGGATTTCAAGAAAGCCAGATTCACCACACCGGTAGGGCCGTTTCGGTGTTTGGCGACGATGATTTCCGCTTTTCCCCGGTTGGGGTTGTTTTCCTCTCGGTTGTAGACTTCATCCCGGTAGATGAAGGCGACAACATCGGCGTCCTGTTCCAAGGCCCCGGATTCGCGGAGATCAGACAACTGCGGTCGTTTATCACTTCTTTCCTCCAATTTCCGGTTAAGCTGGGATAAGGCGATGATCGGAATATCCAACTCCTTGGCCAAAGATTTGATGGAACGGGAAATATCGGAGATCTCCAGATCTCTTCTTTCCACAGACACCGAGCCTTTCATCAACTGAAGATAATCGATGACGATCAACCCGAGATCCTTTTCCATTTTGAGGCGTCTGGCCTTGGCTCGAATGGAAACAGCGGAGATATCTCCGGAATCATCGATAAATATGGGAGCATTGGATAATACATCGGCGGCATGGCTGATGGAGGGCCAGTCCGAGTCAAAATCCAGAAAGCCGCCGCGAACCCTCGCTGAGTCGACACGAGCCTCGGCGCACAGCATGCGCATGGAGAGCTGCTCTTTGGACATTTCCAGGGAGAAAATCGCACAAGGCAGGTCGTGGTTTACAGCGACATTCCGGACGATGTTCAGGGCCAACGCTGTCTTCCCCATGCTGGGGCGCGCGGCCAGAATGACCAAATCGGATTTTTGCAGGCCGGATGTCAGGTTATCCAAATCCTTGAACCCGGTTTCGATACCGGTGCACAGGGCTTTATTGTTGACGCGTTCTTCCAACAGGTCGATGTTGGCGCTGACCAGTCCACCGATATGATTAAACGCAGGTTTTACCTTGTGGCTGGAAACCTCGAAAACCGCTGATTCCGCAAAATCCAGTATATCATCGACTTCTCCCTTGGCTTCGAAACAACGCCGGAGAATCAGGTTGGATTTTTCGATAAGCCGCCTCAGGGCGGCCTTATCTCGGATGATCCGGGCGTGGTGAACGCTATTGCCGGCGACCGGTACCTGGTCAATGATTTGAACCAAAAACGCCGGTCCTCCGATCTCTTCCAGATTCCCCAGGGTTTTCAGCTCATTGGCCAAGGTCACCAGATCTACCGGTTCGCCCCGGTTGAATAACCCCACGATGGCGGAATAGACCTTTTGATGGCTTACACGGTAGAAATCATCGGGCGACAGAATTTCGACAATTTCAAGCAGTGTGGAATTGTCGGTCAGAATCGCGCTGATGATGGATTCCTCGGCTTCGGTGCTTTGCGGAGGAAGGTGGGTATGAGTCAGATCGTGGTTGGTAGTCTTTTTTCGTTCCATCTGGTCCATGTCCGGTTGAAGGAGTTTCAAGCTGCCGGGAGAAGGCGGCGGAAAAACCCGACACGATCGATTCCCGGGAAGACCAGCCGGGCTTCATAAAAAAATGACGGCAGTACCCTGCTCCATCATTCCGAACTTGGTGAAAATGCCGGAAAACGATTCGGGGGACAAGAGACCGTCCCCCAATGGTACATACCTTGTTGACGGGGCCGATAGAATTACGACTCGGGAATGATTTCTACCGTAATGGTAGGCTCAACTTCCTTGTAAACGCGGATCGGAACCTGAAAGGTTCCCAAGGTTTTGATCGGTTCGGTCAGCAAAACCATTTTCTTCTCCACCGTAACCCCTTTTGCGGACAAGGCATTCAGGATATCCCGAACGGTCACGGATCCATACAGCCGGTTTTCGTCACTTACCTTGGCTGGAATCGAAATGACCACATCCTGGAGGGTCTTGGCCATTTCCTCTGCCACTCCTTTTTCCTTTGCGATCTGAAGCTCCAGCTTGACTTTCTGCTGCAGCATCAGTTTTCTGTTCTGTTCCGTGGCAGGTATCGCTTTTTTCTGTGGCAGGAGATAATTTCTGGCATATCCGTCCGCCACCCGGACCTCGCTGCCGATAATTCCAAGCGACTCAATAGTTTCTTGCAAAATGACTTTCATAATTCCTCCATATGGTTGCATGCCGCAGGGGACACGGAAATCCGGAAGGTTATTCCGGCTGTTCTTCCTGTTTCAATTTTCGGAAATCCAGCCAGAGATCGAAAAAACCGAGTCCGATCACCGCGATCATGGCATATTGCTGCAAAAAAATTATGGTGTACAGTGTAATTCGGACCCATCTTGGAAAATTTTTCCGCTGGAAATAAAACGATGTGATCGCGATTCCCTGAAACATATAGACGGTCAACAGAACCAACAGAATATTCAACCCGACCATCTTAAAAACCGCGACCGGCACCAGCAGCATCATTCCACCCGATATAGCCACCCAAACCAGATATTCGGGGGCTTTCCATCGGTTCAACGGACCATAATCCGGAAACCGGAGGCGAAGCCGACGGAAAACCGGACGGGCAATCACCACGTTGACCCAGGCGACAAATAGCAGGGACATGATACTGAATGCCGGAATCAGACCGATCAGCACATACTGGATCCGGTCAGCGGAACGGGAAACCGCCTCGATCGTTTCCGGTGAAACATCCATTTGCCGGTACAATTCCAGGGTCAGTTCCAGATTCTGTTGAATGTGATTCCGGAGTGTTTCCTCCAGGTTGATTCCTGCCATGGCGGTATAGAACAAGGATACAGCAGCCCCGACAGCCAGAACAAGTCCACAGGATGCCGCGATGGTTGTTTCTACCGGGTACCCTGTATCAAAAAATTCGCACATGGCAAGCCCGAGAAGCATCAATCCGATGAACATAATCAGATCGGCCCCTTGCCCGTCATAGATAATGCGAATGAGCAGTGCGGCCGATCCGCAGATAATGGCTCCGGCTCTTCGTCCAAGCTTCATCCGAAAAATCATGACCGGAAGAGGAATGCCTGTGGCGAAAACAAATCCGACAAGCGGGACAAGGTAAACCGGCCCCGCGATGAGACCGATCACCACAACACCGATGAGGATATCCCTGAGTTCATTGTTCGCTACCGGTTGTTCCACGTCGTGTCTGTACCCTTCCGGACCGGGTTTTCCATGGCTGAGACATGGTCCGGGATGGAAATCAATTACTGTCCATGGACCCCACAAACGGCAGAAGCGCAATCGTCCGGGCCCGTTTAATAGCCTCGGTCAAAGACCGCTGATGTTTGGCGCAGGTTCCGGAAATCCGTCTCGGAATGATCTTTCCTCGTTCGGTAATGAAATATCGAAGGGTTTTCACATCTTTGTAGTCAATGTCCAGATTGCTGTCAGCGCAGAACCGGCAAACCTTACGTCGATGAAATACCCGTTTTTTCTTGGTGGCCGACCGTTTTTTTCCGAATTTTGAAGGTGCCATGACTTATTCTTCATCCTCCTCTTCATCTTTCATGTTGTCCATTTCACCTTCTTCGTCCGATGAATCCGACATATCCGCGTCTCCGTCACCCGAAGACGGCTGGGTGGATTTGTTTTTTTCCGCGGTCATTTCTTCTCGAATTCTATCGACATCCGCATCCTTATCCAGAACAATGGTCATATACTTGAGAAATTTGTCGTTGATACGGAAAAACCGCTCCATTTCGTCGACCAGGTCGCCCATGCCGCAAAAATCGATCCGCAGGTAGAATCCCCTGTTTTTTTTTCGTACCTCATAGGCCAACCGTTTCTGGCCCCATTCATCTAATTCCAAGATGGTGCCGCTGTGTTGGTCCACGATTTCCTGAATCCGACTGATCAGAGAAAGCCGGTCTTCCTCAATCAGGTCGGGATCCATGATTACTACCGTTTCGTATCTTCTCATTCAACCTCCTTATGGATGATAAAGCCCTGAACGATCAGAGCAAGGATAAAGGGAGATTTACCCCTTTTGATACATCGGATCGTGAAAACGCCTTTCCCCGATGGAAACCATTTTTGGTGGAAGGGTGCTTATTGGAACGATCTGGAAAAATTTATTTTTTATCATATAAAAATGAATACTGTCAAGCCTTTAATAGGTTTTTCCCAAATTCCTGGTATAGTACCCGCCAAAGGATGGATTTACCTTTCACCGAATTCATAATCTGGAAAATTTTCCTCAGTTGCAAAAAACCCGGCCCGGGATCTGTCTGTCAAGTCCGACTGCTTATCCGGGGTGCGTCGGGCAAGGAGTGGCCCCGGAGGAGGAATTCCCGGTCACAAATCCTGCACGGTGGGAAGAATTCGGACGATACGGGGTTGGTATCGCTCCCGTACCCTACTCGAACGTGTTTTGTATTTCAGCAAAACGATGGAAAGAACAAAACAGGAAATACCGAGAACGGTGGAAAGGGCCAAGGGATTCATATCCAGCGGATCGGCCAGACTGTCCCCGATCAGGGCTCCTGCAAGCATGAAGAGGATAGGCAGTATATACATCTGGAAGGCGGCGGAAAGCAAGGTGGATGTTTGAATGCTGATAATCACACGATCGCCCGCTTTGGCCGAGATAGGGTTAAAGGCTTCCACCTCCATTTCCTTTCCGGATTCATGGGCAGTGCAAGACCCCCTGGAGGAGCAGGATTTGCAGGCAGAGGAACGGATAGTTTTCACCCACGCCGTTCCCCCGCTGTCATTCAGCCGTATGATTACACCTTCTTCAGTCGCCACGGAAACATTCTTTCAATCTTCCGACAGGGAGCTCCAAACCTCAATCAGTGGAAGGGGACTTCCGATAACAGATCAGCCCGCATTGCAGACATCTGCCGGCTTCCATCCGAGCGTCGGATTCGGAAAAACCCTTTTCCAGCTCGGCGAAAGAACTTTCTTCCACCGCCGTGGAGAGCGGCATGATTTTACGGGGATACTCTTTTACATATTCAACCTGATCGACATTTTGTATCACCGAATCCGGAGTGAGAAGCGACGGCGGATAGGAAAGCGCCATTCCGTTCATCAGCTGATGAAGGGAGGCGGCTTCCCGACGTCCGGCCGCAATGGCTCGGATCGCTCCACTGAAATCGGACAAGGTATCCCCCGGAGAAAGCCAGCCGACCTCGTCGGAAATTTCGGGTCGTTTATAGGGAGAGATGGCCCGCCACATCAGTTCCGGTTCCGATTCCGGTGTGGAAACTCGGGTTGTGATCAACTCCGGAAGCCTTCCTGCCGCCAGCAACAGAGCACCACATGCTGTTTCGTTGTATTCCCGGGTTTGTAGGTCCACATATTCCACAGTCGTCAGTTGGGTTCCCACCCCTTTCAGGCCGGTGATTCCCGTCTCATAACGAATTTCGACTCCGGGCGGTATCTCTTTCCCGCTCGTTTCTGCGGCAAAGCTGTCCCGATCTTCCCGAACCAGAATCACTACGGATGATATTCCCCGCTGAATCAATCGGTTCGCGGAATCCAATGCGGAAAGACCTCCGCCGGCGATCACTACCGGGGCTTTCAGAGACAAAGGGGTATTCGTGGTTTCTTTTCGAATCTGGTCGATCAGGAGAAATACGCCTGGAATCGGCTCCTCGACAATGGAACCGGCCCCACGGGCGAGCCTGCTGTCCCATCCGCCTGTGGCAAGCAGAATTCCGTCATATCCCTGTTGAAGCAGGACTGTCAGCGAACTATCTCGGCCCACCATGGTGTCGGTGACTGCCGTTACCCCCATTTCCAGAACCCCCTCAATATCCCAATTCAGAATCTCCATGGGCAGCCGGTTCCGTGCGATGGCGCTGCGAAGCAATCCACCTAACTGAGGAGAAGCCTCGTACACCGTTACTTCATGACCGAGGCGGGCGGAGAAGAAAGCAGCGGAAAGTCCTTCGACCCCTCCTCCGATTACGGCAATTTTCTTTCCGCTGGCCGGTGCCTTGGTGGGAAGGATCCGCTGACCGGATTGTTTTTCCACATCGGCGGCAAAACGTTTGAGGAAATTGATGGCGACAGGCTCATCCACCAGTTGTCGTCTGCATTCCGTTTCACAAGGGCGAGGACATATTCTTCCGATGACTGTGGGGAAAGGATTTCGATCCTTGATGACCTGAACACTCTGGTGGTAGTTCCCCAACGTGATCTGGCGGATATATTCACAGATATCGATACCGGCCGGACAGGCCCGCTGGCAGGGAGTTGTGCAGTCTTCTCGGGTGTATTCGTGCAGAATTCGGGAACTGATGGAGGACAGCCGTATGATATGCTTGGGGCAGACCCGCTCACATGCCCCGCAACCGGTGCATTTTTCCGGATCGACTACGGGAAGGCCTTCGGGTCCCATATGAAGTGCATCAAACTGGCAGGCGCGAATACAGCTGCCCAACCCCAGGCATCCGATTTCGCATACTTTCACCCCACCGTTAAGAAACATGGCGGCTCGGCAGTCCAAAATGCCGTCGTATTCATACCGGGTATCCGCATGTTGAACACTGTAGGTACATCCCAGCCGTGAAATCTCTTTGTCTTTGGCCCCAACGGAAACACCCAGAAGAGCTGCAATGGCGATAGTCACCTCATCTCCGGCCGCCACACAGGAATTCGGCGGGGATTTTCCCGCCGCAATGGCCGCTGCATTGGCGCTGCATCCCGCAAACCCGCATCCTCCACAATTGGCTCCGGGAAGTTCTGCTTCAATCGCCTCAATCAGGGGATCCACATACACATAAAAGATTTTGGATGCCGCCGCAAGCCCCGCGCCGACAAGGATTCCCAAGCTGCCCATCATCAATACCGCTTCCAGCATAGATCGTCCCCCACTGAATGATTTCCAGGAAATCAAAAAATCGCGTCAAACTTGCATTTTTCAAAACAAGTCATGCATTGAATGCATTTGTCTTTATTGATCCGGGCGGGATGTTTTTTCTGCCATTCAATAGCCTCCGCCGGGCAGCTGCGAAAACAACTTCCGCAGGAAGTGCAGATTTCCGGATCGATTTCGAACTTCAACAAGGCGATACATCGTTTGGCAGGGCATCTTTTTTCAAAGATATGCGCCTCATATTCGTCTCGGAAATACCGCAGCGTGGATAGGACCGGGTTGGGTCCGGTCTGCCCCAAACCGCAGAGAGCGGAGTCCTTGATGACCGCCGAGAGACTTTCCAGGTTATCCAGATCCGAAGGCTCCCCTTGGCCGGCACAGATTTTTTTCAGGATCTCCAGCAGACGGCGGGTTCCTTCGCGGCATGGGGTGCATTTCCCACAGGATTCGTCCTGGATGAAGTCCATGAAAAACCGGGCCATATCCACCATACAGGTGTTTTCATCCATGACGATGGCGCCGCCGGAACCCATGATGGCGCCCACCCGCGCAATGGCCTCATAATCCACGGGGGTGTCCAGATGAGTTTCCGGCACACAACCGCCGGATGGTCCTCCCAACTGAACCGCCTTGAATTTTTTCTTACCTGGAATGCCGCCGCCGACATCATAGATGATGCTGCGCAGACTGGTCCCCATGGGGACTTCCACCAGCCCGATGTTATGAATATCCCCGGACAGGGCAAAAACCTTAGTTCCCTTGCTGGTTTCGGTACCGATGGAGGCGTACCAGCCTCCTCCGTTCACGATGATTTGGGCAATATTGGCAAATGTTTCCACATTGTTCAACACCGTGGGTTTTTCCCACAGTCCCTGATGAGCAGGAAAAGGGGGTCTGGGTCTGGGCATCCCCCGTTTCCCTTCGATCGATCGCATCAGAGCAGTCTCTTCGCCGCACACAAACGCACCGGCTCCCTGATAGATTTCGATATCGAAATCGTGTCCGGATCCCAGGATATTCGGTCCGAGAAGCCCCATTTCCCTCGCCTGCCGAATGGCGATCTCCAACCTTCGGATGGCCAGCGGGTATTCGGTTCTGGCATAGATATACCCCTGGTGGGAACCGATGGCGCGGGAAGCGATGATCATTCCTTCCAGTACCGCGTGGGGGTCAGCCTCCAGAATGCTTCGATCCATGAAAGCGCCCGGATCCCCTTCATCGGCGTTGCATAGGACATATTTAACATCGTTTGGGCTTTTCGAAGCGAAATCCCATTTGATTCCCGTGGGAAACCCTGCTCCGCCCCTGCCTCGAAGACCGGAAATTCGCACCTGCTCCACGATTTCCGCAGGTTCCATTTCCAAAAGGGCTTTCGCAGCCCCCATGTACCCGTCCCTGGCGATGTAATGATCGATGACTTCGGGGTCAATGACTCCTTTGTTGCGCAGTGCCAGCGGCATCTGGTGGGCGAAAAACGGAATATCCTGCTGGGAGGGAATGATGGTTTTGGAGGCCGGATCCTTGTAAAGAAGTCTTTCCAGAGGTTTTCCCTGAATCAATTGATGGTCGATCAATTCCGGGACATCTTCCGGTTTGATTTTTTGGTAAAAAATTCCGCCTGGCTGTACGACCATGATCGGTCCCATCGCACAGAACCCGTTGCATCCGGTCTCGATGATCATGGCTTTTTCCGACAGTCCCTTGGCTTTGATTTCCTTATGAAGAGCTTCCTTGACAGATATGCTGCCGGTAGCATGGCATCCGGTTCCTCCGCATATCAGCAATTTGACCACTCCAGCCGCCTCGAGGGATGACTGAGTGGACTCTTTAATTTGTAACAAGTCAAGTACGGTTACATTCGGCATTGCTTTCTCCATTGTCCGCTACCAGGACCCGTCGAGGCCCCGCAGTCCATCCATATAGAGTCTTCCGCAGGCGACAAACAGCGAATATCGGGTCAATAGCACAGGCAGCCCGTAGTAACGGGCCATCTCCAAAACCTTAACATCCGGTTTTTTCCCCCGAACAAAAACGATTGCGGCCACACCGGCGACCTGGGCGGTTCGTACAACCTGTTCCGTTGTCAATCCGGTCAAAAGAACGGCGTTTTTGGCAACCGCAGACAGAACATCTTCCATCAAATCGGCGCCGCCGCCGCCTACCACGTTCTGGTCCAGATGCTCATGACCGGAAACAACCTCAGCCTTCAATATTTGCTGGATTTCGGATATTTTCATAGACTATTCGCCTTATCCCCCATTACCGAGAAAGGTTGGCAACCTATTGATATGTTTCTAGAAGGGAGATGACTTTGTCGGCGCTGATATCCCCGTGCGTGTCATGGTTGACGACCATGACAGGAGCTAGGCCGCAGGCCCCGAGGCACCGAACCGCTTCCAGGGAAAACCGCCGGTCCGCAGTAGTTCCCCCTGCCTCGATGCCGTATGTATTCTGGATGCGGGCAATGACTTCCTGAATGCCTTTTACATAACAGGCCGTTCCCAGGCAGACCTTGATCATATTCCGCCCTTTGGGTTTCATGGAGAACAGTGCATAAAAAGAAGCTACCCCATACACCTGGCTTAGCGGCAGATTGAGACCGCTACTGATATAATCGATCAATTCAACCGGAAGATAGCCTGTAATTTCCTGACACTCCCGAAGTACGGTAATTACGCATCCGGGCTGGCTGCGGTGTTTGGAAATCACGGCATCGATCTGATCAAACATCTCCTGCGTTATATCGGGATGCTCGAATCGAAAGGACTGGCTCATTCCCTGCTCCTGGGCAATAGTAGTTATATTCGGCGCTGACCGCGCCTAAAATCAACCGGTTCACGCTGAACGGTTACCATTCCATAATACATTGCGAAAGTCAATCATATCTTGGTTCCAGGGCAGAGCTCCGTCAAAGCACTGCACCCCCGCCCCTGCCTTGAAAGGGAGACATTCCGCTGGGCCCATTTCAGCAGTTTGGCGATCCATCCTCACGAACGGTGCCGCTGCCCGATTTGATCCGGTCCACGCTGAATACCCACCACTTTTCCCTGTACCAGAACTTCCCCGAAATCATAGTGCATCACGGGATACCGGGTGTTTTCAGGCCGGAGTTCGATATGGTCTTCGAAAATAAAAAAGCGTTTAATGGTTGCTTCTTCCTGCCGAATCAGGGCGGTGACGATTTCCCCGTTACGGGCATACTGCCGTGGTTCGCAGATGGCCAGATCACCGTCTAAAATCGCTGCGTCCTTCATGGAATCTCCTTGAACCCGGAGGGCGAACAAATGGCTGCCGGGGAAAACCACCGCGTCCACCACCAATGTCCCCTCCCACTCCTGTTGGGCGTACATGGGAAGACCTGCGACGATCCGGCCGATTACCGGAATCTCCTTCCATCGGTGGATTCCGGCGGCGCTTTGCGTCTTGTCGATCAGATACAGATTCCGTCCGTATCGTCCGTCTCTCTGGATATATCCCTTGGTTTCCAGTGTTTTCAGCATCTGTGCCACGGCAGCATGACTAACGCCCATATCGGATGCGGATTCCCTAAGTGTGGGCGCCTGTCCATTCTCACTGATTTTTTGCCGGAGATATTCCAGCAACCGTCGTTGCCCTTTGGTCAAATCCATGGCGGTCATTTTCGATGCATCTCCCTCCATCACGTTTTTTTAGGGGTATATCACTGTGCATCATTATGTCAATCTATATGTATATGAATAAACATGTTCGAGACTGCGAAGCAACAAAGTCTATCTGAATTAGGGTTCTTTACATCTTGTAAAGATTGCTGACGGAACCACTTCCTAGCGATTCATGCGATGTGTGAATGCTATGGAATCTGCCGGTAATACGAAGCAAACTTCTTAAAGGAATGGAATCGTACAAACAGGTGGCATCTATTTTGCTTTTATTTTTGGGATTGACGGATCCTGTTTTATGTTTCAGGATAATTTATCGCCATTCTCATCAATTTCGGAAACACTATGCCACATCCACTATATGATACCCTGAAAAAGAAATTGGTCGCCATCACACTGACCGTGTCCCTGACACCGTTGATTATCCTGGGATGGACCATCTATTACCAATTTGAAAAAATGTACCGGGACAAGATCGTGGAGCAGAT
>CAZTKB010000068.1:0-13515 GCA_964614125.1 uncultured Desulfobacterales bacterium
GATTTGCGCGCCTTGCCTGCGGACTTTTTACAAAGCCATCTGAATTTTGACTTTTGTAGAGTTCATCAATCTTATTTCAGGAAACGGAGTGAATCGAAATGAAAGGCCCCGTGGTATTGTCCGATGCGTTCAAGGGTTTCACCTTGGATCAGGATAAAATCATCTCCCCCGAAGAAACTGTACGCCGGCTGAAAGACAAGCTCTCCGGCCTGAACCTGGATATTTTGGATCGAACCGTCCGGATTGACGACGGCAGGCTGGATATTCCAGTGTATTTCAGCTATTGCGGTAAAGACGCCATGGCCGTGACCGGAACACGGAAACAGATGGGAAAAGGTGCATCCCCGGCCCAATCAGAAGCCTCAGCCGTGATGGAACTGGCCGAGCGTTTCAGCTTTTTCAGCTTCTGCCATACTCCCTCCAATTTCGTTCACGCCTGCCATCGGGATGTCTCCGACCAGGCCGTTCCGTTTGAGTCGATCGCCCGATCCGTGCACGACGAATCAGAAGATCTTCAACGGATCCGGCCTTTTTACGAGGCCATCCCCATGCGCTGGACGTGGGGATACAACCTGACTCAGCAACGGGAGGTTCTGATTCCTTTCGACTGGTTCTACAGCATTAACGAGTATAACGGGCCCTCGGCCGGAAACTGCATAGAGGAAGCGTTGCTCCAGGGAATCTGCGAGATTGTCGAAAGGCATGTCTCTTCTCTGGTCAGCCGGTACCATCTGTCGATACCCGGCATCATCCCCCGCAGCGCCGGTAATCCCCTGGTACGGGAGATGCTGGAAAAATACGAACGAGCCGGAATCCGGCTCCATCTATCTGATTTCACGCTGGGAATGGGTATTCCAACCGTGGGAATCCTAGCCTACGATCCGGCCACATTTCCGGACTCCAGCGAAATCGTCTGGACGGCCGGCACCACTCCGGATCCGGAAAAGGCCCTTAGCCGGGCACTGACGGAAGTCGCTCAATTGGCCGGCGATTTCCACTCCGGCTCCTGCTATGAAGCCAGCGGCCTGCCTAAGTTCACCCGCTTGGAAGAAGCGGATTTCATCATGAATCCGCCAACACACATCGGATTAGAGGATCTTCCGGACATATCGAATCCGAACATGCGAATCGAAGTAGAAAACTGCATTCATGCTCTGGCAAAACACAGCATGGATATTCTGGTGATCGACACCATGCATTCCGAACTTCGGATTCCGGCCTTTTACACCATCGTCCCGGGAGCACATTTTCGGGAACGGGCTGTCACGGGTGGCGTGGGAATGTTCACAGCGCGTCTTCTCACCCAAAATCTCGGGCCGGATGAGGCACTGAAACGGATGACCGATATGGACAGGGCGCTCCCGGATACTTACTATGTCCGGTTTTACATGGGGCAGCTCCTGCAGGCCAAGGATCGCCACGATGATGCACTGGCTCAGTTCCATGCGGCCCTGGAGCTGCATCCGAACCCCTCCGACATTCCCAGTGTCTATTCCTATATGGGGGTCAGCCTGAAAGAAATGGAGCGTTATTCCGATGCCCTGGCGGTGTTGGAAAAAGGAATCCGTCTCGATCCGGAACGGACCGATATCCACAATCTGATGGGATTTTGCCATTTCAAGTTGAAATCCCACGAAAAAGCCATACATTCATTCAAGGAGGCAATTCGCTTCAACCCGGGATCCGCCATCGATTATGCCAATATCGCGGTGAACCACCGGGAAATGGGAAACATCGACGAGGCCATCCGGTATTTCGAACTGGCTCTCTCGTTGGATCCATCCATCGAGTTTGCCCGGAACAATCTGGAACGCCTGCGGAAAACATCGGCGGCATAACCTGCCAACTCTCACATCTCATGCCATTCAGATTAGGAGGTTGTCATGAACCGACGTACATTCACCATCCCGAATATTTCATGCGGCCATTGCGTCCAGGCGATTCAACGTGAACTGGGCGATCTGGCCGGAGTCAGGCGGGTGGAAGGGGACCCTGCAGCCAAACAGATCACCGTGGAATTCGACGATTCCCTTTCCATCCAGAAAATTCAGGATCTGCTGCAGGAAATCGGGTACCCGGCTCAGTCCTGAAAGGGGAAACCATGGAACCGACTCCATCTCTCTCCGTCGATCGCGTGGAGTTGCCGATTACCGGCATGACCTGCGCCAACTGTGCGATGAACATCGAACGGGCGTTGAAAAAGAGAACCCCGGGCGTGATGGATGCATCGGTCAATTTCGCCTCCGAACGGGCGTATATCGATTTCAATCCGCAAACCGTGGATGTGGAGGGCTTGGTTCAGGCAATTCAAAAAGCCGGTTTTAACGCCCTGGCGCCGGTTTCGGACGAATCCGAGGCCGAGGATCAGGAGGCCGCGGCCCGGGAATCCGAAATACAGGACCAGACCCGGAAGTTTCTTGTCGGCCTCATCTGCACGATTCCGCTGTTCGGTATCAGCATGGGGCGCGATTTTGGCCTTTTGGGAACATGGTCGCACGCGCCGTGGGTGAATCTGTTTTTCTTTGCGCTGGCGACCCCGGTACAATTCTATACCGGATGGGACTACTACACCGGCGGATACCGGAGTCTGGTCAATCGAAGCGCCAACATGGATGTTCTGGTGGCCCTGGGATCGTCGGTGGCCTATATCTATTCCACCGCGCTGTTGATTTTTCCGGATATCGGCCATCATGTCTATTTTGAGACCTCGGCCGTCATCATCACCCTGATCAAGCTGGGCAAACTCCTCGAATCCCGGACCAAGGGAAAAACCGGGGGAGCCATCCGGAAACTGATGGGGCTGCGTCCCAACACGGCGACAGTTGTCATTTCCGGGGTGGAAACCGACATCCCCATCACCCGGGTGCGGGTCGATGACACGATTCGGGTGCGCCCCGGAGAGCGGATTCCCACCGACGGCCGTATCTTGGACGGTCATTCCTCGGTTGATGAATCCATGTTGACCGGCGAACCGATCCCGGTGGACAAGGGCCCCGGAGAAACCGTTGTCGGCGGCACCATCAATGGCCAGGGGCTGTTGACGATCCAAGCTACCCGGGTGGGGCGGGAAACAGCCCTGGCGCAGATCATCCGGCTGGTTCAGGAAGCGCAGGGCAGCAAGGCGCCTATCCAGGCCTTGGCGGATCGTGTGGCCGCGGTCTTTGTTCCATCGATCATCGGAATCGCCGCGTTGACTTTTTTGATCTGGTGGCTGGCCACCGGAGACGGCGTGAACGCAATGATCCGGATGGTCGCTGTGCTGGTTATCGCCTGCCCCTGCGCCCTGGGACTCGCCACCCCCACCGCCATTATGGCGGGCACCGGAAAAGGAGCGGAAAATGGAATCCTGTTTAAGAATTCCACTGCCTTGGAACGGGCCTCGCATGTGACCACCGTCGTTTTGGATAAAACCGGGACGCTTACCATCGGAAAACCGGTTGTGACCGACATCCGGACTATCGGATCCGATCCGATGGTTCCGGATGAATTGCTTCGGATGGCGGCTTCTGTGGAAAAGGGTTCCGAACACCCCTTGGGGAAGGCCATGGTTCGCCAGGCCCGGGAAAAGGGTATCGAATTGGCGGATCCGTCTGGATTCACGGCGTTCGGGGGATTTGGTGTGGAAGCCCGCCTGCCGGATGGAAGCAAAGTGCGCGTGGGCAAGCCCGGCTGGTTTCCCAGCGACCAGCATGTTTCCATCGACCTTGCTGAAACGGTTCACGATTTTCAGGCTGCCGGCAAAACCGTGATGCTGGTGGAGGTGAACAAGAATATTGAGGGTGTGATCGCCATGGCCGACACCCTGAAGCCGGATTCGGTATCCGCCGTGAAGGAGCTTCATTCCCTCGGCATGAAAACCGTTATGTTAACCGGAGACAACCGCCTCACCGCACAGGCCGTGGCCGACCAGGCCGGAATCGACCGGGTAATCGCCGAGGTACGGCCGGACCAGAAATCCGAGGTAGTACAATCGGTCCAAAACCAGGGGGAAGTAGTTGCCATGGTCGGAGACGGGATCAACGACGCTCCGGCCCTGGCCCAGGCGGATGTCGGAATCGCCATCGGAACCGGAACCGATGTGGCCATGGAAACCGCGGGGATTATTCTCTCCTCCGGCAATCTGACGGGTATTCCTCGGGCCGTCCGCTTGAGCCGAAGCACGATGGTGACCATCCGCCAGAACCTCTTCTGGGCGTTTTTCTACAATCTGATCCTGATCCCGGTTGCGGCCGGCGTATGGTATCCGCTGGAATTTCTGCCCATGATGCTGCGGCAGCTACACCCAATTCTGGCGGCTCTGGCTATGGCCTTCAGCAGCATTTCGGTTGTATCCAACAGCCTCAGGCTCTATCGAAAACGATGGGCGTGAGATCCGTCTCCGGTACCCCGTTATCAACAACCACGAGGAGGAATTCGTCGTGACATTGTGTCCGGTTCGACCCTTTCAACCCAATGCGCTTCCCACACTGATCGGAAGCATGCCCTACCGAGATCACGAGGAGGCCTTGCGGGCGGTATGGAAACACACTCCGGATGTACCCAGTTGGGTACAGCTTCCCGCATTTCGGCAGGAAAGCATGGTTCAGCAGTTCTCCCCTGGCCTTCCCGGCTGGACAGATTCGAACGGAGGTGTCATCGATGTGGAATCCCCCGAATTCCCCGATACCCTCTTGGCTTTTTATCAGGAATACATGGATGTCCTGGAATCCCGTCTCGATATTGATGCCTCCCGGTTTGCCCTGTCATCGGAGACATCCCCGGGTTTTTTCAATTTCCTGCAAACCCTGCCCGCTGCATCTCCGGCACCCCAAGCCCTGAAAGGGCAAATCACCGGACCGGTCACCTTCACGACATCCATCCGACAATCCGACGACCGGGCCATTTTCCATGATGACCGCCTCCGGGACGCTGCCACGTGTTTGTTGTCCCTGAAAGCCCGGTGGCAGGTGCGGCGTCTCTACCAAGCCGGCCTGCCGGTCATTCTCTTTCTGGACGAGCCGGCAATGGCCGGATTTGGATCTTCGGAGTTGATCAGTGTCACCGGAGAAGCGGTTTCCACGGCATGGAACGAGGTGATCGAGGCCATCCACGCCGAGGGTGGGTACGCAGGTATCCATGTGTGTGCGAACACCGACTGGAATCTGGTTCTGTGTTCCGGGGTGGATATCGTAAATTTTGATTCCTACGGATATTTCGATCGGTTCATTCTCTATCCGGAAGCAGTGAAATCGTTCTGGAACCGTGGAGGCATGATCGCCTGGGGAATCGTTCCGACCGATCCATCCGATATCGACCGGGAAACACCGGAGAGCTTGGTCAGACTCTGGGAAGTTCAGGCCGCCCGCCTGCAGCAGGAGGGGATATCCCGTCCAGAACTCGTCCACCGATCCCTTATGACCCCGAGTTGTGGACTGGGTTCCCTGTCCATCCGGCACGCCGAGCAGGTATTGATCATGCTCCGGGAAGTTTCCAGAATCATCCGGAAAACACCTTGAACCGAATTCGGCAGGTACCCCAATCTTATCATCCCGGGGGCATGGTAGGCCATGCCCAAAACCAATTATCGGGTCATTTCCGCCTCTTTCTGCCATAGTGGCATTCCCACCCCTTCTTTGCGATAACCATGAAAACCATAAGAGCAGAGTTTTATTTAGAAGAGATGAGAATTCAATTGGTTGACAAATTGATAGGAATAATTATTGATTAAAAAAGGGTCAGGAACGCAACCCAATCGGCTTTTCATCCCTCACCGGAGGTGTGCCATGCAAAACAATCTGCCGTTGGTCATTCGTGCTATCGAAGATAAATACCGGGAACGGATCCGTCCGGATTCTCCTGTGTATCTGGAATCCAATATCGGAAAAGAAGGGGAAAGACTGGGTTTTCCGGATGTTTACGAACGATTTCGAGATGTTGCTGCAATCATTCCCATCGATTCGCATGTGGAAGGCATGAAGGTCATGATTGATGGAAGAACCTTTGTAAAATACGCGCAACTGGATTCCGGAATCGCCATGCCGGAATATGTGGCGAAGGAAGCAGGCGCACCCTACCACCTCTATAAACCGGATGAGAGTATGATCCTCAATTTTTAACCGGGTCGCCGGCCGGGAACATTTTCATTAGGTTTCCGGCCGATTCTGCCTTTGGCTTTGGATCCGGTAGGAATCATAGGTATTTCGGATACCTTCTTCCAATGAAATCGATGCATTCCAGCCCAGTCGGGCCATCCGGTCCACCCGCAGCAACTTCCGGGGTGTTCCATCCGGTTTGGTGGTGTCCCAACCCACCAAACCCCGGTACCCGACAATCTCTTGAATCATTTCGGCAAGATCTCGAATCCGGATATCCTGACCGGTTCCGATATTAAGATGGGTGGTTTTTTCCCGGATTGTTGCGGCGTCGTAGGTATCGTCGTCCAGATCCATGACAAAGCAACAGGCAGCAGCCAAATCATCCACATGCAGAAATTCCCGCATCGGCCGGCCGGACCCCCACAAAACGACCTTGACATTCCTGGGCGAACTTCCGTACTTTTCCATTCCGAAGCTCTGCCGAATATCCGCCGGAATTGCTCCATAAACGGCCTCATCCGCAGCGATACCCTCCTGATCCCCTTCCATCGCCAGCTTGGCCAGATGGAATTTGCGGATCATGGCAGGCAGTACATGGGAGTTTTGAAGGTCATAATTGTCATTGGGGCCGTAAAGATTGGTTGGCATCAGGGATCGGTAGTGGGTGCCGTACTGCCGGTTATACGCCTGGCACATCTCGATTCCCGCGATTTTGGCGATCGCGTATGGCTGGTTGGTCGGCTCGAGATATCCGGACAGCAACTCTTCCTCTCGGATCGGCTGGAGAGCCTCCCGCGGATATATGCAGGAACTGCCCAGAAACAGCAGCCGGTTGATTCCGGCCTGACACGCCTCATGAATCAGATTGGCCTCGATCATCAAATTCTGGTAGATAAACTCGGCGGGGTAGGTGTGGTTGGCCAGAATCCCCCCCACCTTGGCCGCTGCGACCACCACTTGGTCGATGGCTTCGTGTTGAAAAAAGGACCGGACACGATCCCGATCCGTCAGATCCAATTCCGAACGGGATCGGAGAACCAGATTCCGCCGGCCATCCCCGGTCAGCCGCCGAACGATCGCCGACCCCACCATACCCCGGTGTCCGGCGACGAATATGCGCTGTGTTTCCAGCTCCTGTCCCTTCATACGGCCATCCGGTTTCTATTCGAAATAATTATAGGTAGTAAATCCTTCCCGGCTGATAACATAGTCCCTTTCGGCTTCCTGCAGATCCATGCGGACCATGATCCGGACCAGCTCGTCCAACCGGACCTTCGGGCTCCATCCCAAGACTTCCCGCGCGCGGCTGGAATCTCCCAGCAAAAAATCCACCTCGGTCGGACGGAAATACCGCGGATCGATACACACCACCGTATCGCCCACGGATGGGGGCTTGGGTGAGGGAACGGATTTGACCCGGATATCGATTCCCTGGTTCCGGATGGATTCAATCACGCCGACTTCATCGACCCCTTGCCCGCGCCAGCCGATTCCGATACCCGCCTCCCGAAAAGCCTTTTCCACAAATTCCCGGACGGAATGAGCCTCTCCGGTGGCGATAACAAAATCCTGGGGATGATCCTGCTGCAGCATCCGCCACATTGCCTCGGCATAATCTCCGGCAAACCCCCAGTCACGCCGGGAATCCAGGTTTCCCAAAAACAATCGGTCCTGGAGCCCCAACAGAATCCGGGCCACGGCCCGAGTAATTTTGCGGGTGACAAAGGTTTCCCCCCGAATGGGTGACTCATGATTGAACAAAATACCGTTGCAGGCGAACATATCGTAGGCTTCCCGATAGTTCACCGTAATCCAGAACGCATAGACTTTGGCAGCCCCATATGGGCTTCTGGGATAAAAAGGCGTGGTTTCTTTCTGAGGAATTTCCTGGACCTTGCCGAACATTTCGCTGGTGGAGGCCTGGTAAAACCGGGTTCTTTTTTCGAGCCCCAGAATACGGATGGCCTCCAGGATTCTCAATGTTCCCAGCGCATCGCTGTTGGCAGTGTATTCCGGGGTTTCAAACGAGACCTGCACATGGCTTTGGGCCGCCAGATTGTAAATTTCATCCGGCTGGACCTCCTGGATAATGCGAATCAGGTTGGTGGCATCCGTCAGATCCCCGTAATGCATAAAAAACCGGACATCCTCCTCGTGGGGATCCTGGTACAGATGATCGACCCGGCGCGTGTTGAAGGAGGAAGATCGACGCTTGATGCCATGGACTTCATAGCCTTTTTCCAGGAGAGCCTCGGCCAGATACGCACCGTCCTGGCCGGTGATACCTGTGATCAGCGCTTTTTTCATGATGATGTCCTCTGTCAGTTCATAAGAGTGCGGGAAACCGCCTGTCTCTTAGCATATCTGAAAGAAGACGAAAAGGGAAAGATCCACACGGATCAGGGATCCGTCAAAGTACTGTACCCTCATCCCGGGACGACCTATCCCGCTTTCCCTGGGAAAAGAACTCGGATGCGGCACTCGCAGACGGATCGGACTGTCTGCTCGGCAAACGGTTGATTGGCCCGCCGTCCCGGGACGACCTATCCCGCAGAAAGGCTGGTAGGCCATGCGGGCTGGGGCAGGGCTGACAATTTTTTCCCTATCAGCGCTTTCCACAACAACTTCCCGGGCCGGCACATCCTGCGGCAGACGGAGAAGAACCGCAGCACGACGTATCACCTGGCCCGGGATATCGGGACGAGGACTGCCCGGAATAACTGGAATGGGCGCTCAACAGTTTTTTGAGATCTTTTCCACCGCAATTCGGGCACACAGGTTCTTCGCCGCTGGAAAACAGGAGAATCTCCGATGATTTCCCGCAATCTTTACACAGATATTCAAACAATGGCATAGAAACTCCTCCTGGAATTCCAATAGACTCAGGGTGCCGCAGGAGCAAAAATATTGTCCGGTTTGTATGGATGCGCCCCTTCAATCACTTCAACCCCTGCCTTGGCTGCGATTTTTTTGATCAATGTTTCTTTATAGGGGCAGTGATCCGTAATACACGGACCAATATGAATTTTGGTTACTTTCTCACCCATGGGCTTATTCCACAAATTCACTTGGGCCAGGCGGGTAACAATCGTGGCTCCAGGGCAGTCCCCGCAGTTTAACAGTCCGATCAGTTCGGCCTCCTGGCCGGCATACCGGTTGAATTCCCCTTCTCTGCGATTAAAACCGACCATGCACCGGGAACACCCGATACAGACATCATCCATGGCCCGCTTACATCCGACAATCAATATTTTCTCCATGATTCCTCCTGATATTCCATCATGTTGTTATCACAGGGACACACCAATTTTACGGAAACAACAGCCCCCGGTATTTGCCTGCCAATCGGCGAATCTCCCTGATCCGGCTATTTGTTTGTTTTTTCAAGATGTTGCAGAATACGGGACCATATATCCTGGAGAGCGTTAGCCGCCTCGGTTTCCGGACCGTATTCCGGAACCGTTTTCCGATTCACCATTGCCCGTACGAATATCGGATCAAAGGGTATCTTTCCCACCACCTCACAACCGCGACTTTCCGAATACCTCGTTATCTCTTCGGTCATTTCCGGATTCAGGTCGGACTTGTTGATGCATGTCAAGGCAGGAACCTGAAAATGTCCCGCCAATTCAATCACCCGATCCATATCGTGCTTTCCCGAAA
Organism: uncultured Desulfobacterales bacterium; assembly: GCA_964614125.1. Taxonomy (GTDB): domain Bacteria; phylum Desulfobacterota; class Desulfobacteria; order Desulfobacterales; family Desulfatirhabdiaceae; genus UBA4064. The sequence continues at coordinate 9,738 of CAZTKB010000068.1, forward strand.
CAGTTGGTTCCGTAACCACCAGAACGGCGGTGGCTCCACCAATGGAGGCGATGACCGGGCATCCGATCCCGGGAGGGCCGTCCGTCAAAATCAGGCTTCGCCCCTGAGCCTGGGCCAGATTCCGGGCTTCTTTCCGGACCAGAGAAACCAGTTTTCCGGAATTCTCCTCTGCAATATTCAACTGGGCATGCACCATCGGCCCCATTCGGGTTTCCGAGACATACCACTTTCCGCAATCGTTGAGGGGAAAGTCAATTGCTTTTTCCGGGCAAAAATAAACACATACCCCACACCCTTCACAGGAAAGCTGGTCTATGGTGAAATCAGGACGTACCGCGTCAAAACGGCAAAGATCCCGGCACAAACCGCATTCCGTACACCGGTCCGATTGAATCACAGCCTTGTGTCCACTTTGAAATCGGTGAGTCTCCTGAATTTCGGGGTCTGTAATCAAAAAAAGATCCGCCGCATCCACATCCGCATCACATAACACCATATTCCGAGCCAGACCGGCAAACGCCGCTGTCAGACTGGTCTTCCCCGTACCCCCTTTTCCGCTGACCACAATCAATTCCTGAATCATTTTCCCTCCCCTGTGGGAATAAACTCCCGGATCTGACGAAACAGCGAAACGAAGGGTTCCCGCCATTCCGGAAAAGCATCCACCAGCAGAATCCCTTTGGAATACGCCTCCGCGATTTTTCGATCAAAGGGAATTTCCAACAGAATGGGAATCCCTTCCGATTTCGCATACGGATAAACCTCGTCGTTGCCCATGTCCGAGCGGTTCAGAACGATACCGCAAGGGATTGACAGAACTCGGATTGCCTCCACCGCCAACCGGAGATCGTTCAGCCCAAACGGTGTCGGTTCGGTGACCAGCAGCACGAAATCGGTGTCCTTCATCGCGGCAATGACCGGGCAGGAAGTCCCGGGCGGGGCATCGATAATCGAAACCGCTTCCGGTCGAGTTTCTGCCCGCACCCGCCGAATCAACGGCGGGGCCATGGCTTCCCCCACCCGAAGTTTGCCGTGAATGAATTCGATGGCACCGGAATGCCCTTTTTCCAGCACCCCCAGTTCCCGGCTTTCTTCGGTAATGGCTTTTTCCGGACAGACTACCATACATCCGCCACAACTGTGGCACAGCTCCGGGAAAGTTAACACCAGCTTGTTAATAACGGCGATTGCTTTGAACTGACAGATTTCCCCACACTTGCCGCACCCGGTACAGGCTGCCAGATCGACTGCCGGAACAGACGTGGTAACCCGCTGGCTCATCTCGATTTTTGGATGCAAAAAGAGGTGGGCATTGGGCTCTTCCACGTCACAGTCCAGAACCTGGACATCCTGGTTCAATACCGAGGCCAGATTGACGGCGATGGTGGTTTTTCCGGTTCCGCCTTTCCCACTGGCTATACTGATTATCATCGTTCCTCTCTTTTCATTGCCAGGTTTCCCTCATGCGGCATCTGTCATGTCAGAAATCCCATGCGGGTCAATAGATCCAGAAGCGACTCGGCCTCCGCGGATCCAGATCGCGAAGGCAACGAGGTTAGGATTCCCAATCCCTCGGAGGCTTCATGAAATTCATCCGGAGAAAGGGTCGAGACCATAACCATATTGATACACGCATTTTTAAAAAGAATTTTCCGAACCAGATCAAAATTCGGAGAATCGCCCTCTGCCTGATCCAGAATCATCAAATCCGGTGTGACAGCCTCCAACAGATGGAATACATCCGTCGGCAAAGCCCATTTCAGCTTGACCGACGGATGAACCCCCAGCCCCGCCGCCAGGGGAGAGAGAGATTCCGGATTTTTGGTTACCATGGCGATGGTGAAACTCATGGCTGTCAGTGCCCTCCCCCGCCGCCGCAGGTGTGCTGCTGACTGAATTGCGGAAGTTTTCCGGCGATTACGGCCTCGACGGCTTCTCCCACCGTTCGGCATTCTCCCCCGAAATACACATCGATACCCGATTGGTTGAACCCCATCAGGGGACGAAGTCCCATTCCACCGGCAATCAGCAGTTGCACCCCTTTCTGGCTCAGGTAGTTCACAGGAGCCATGCAACCTCCCTGTTGATGCGGCACATTGGGAATCACGTTTACCTCGGCAACAGAACCGTCTTCCACGGCAACCAGGGTGTACAGGTCGCAATGGCCGAAATGGGCTCCCAGGGGGGATTCCAGACCTCCCGGAAATGTGGATGGCACAGCAATCAATGTATTCATGTCCTCTCCTTGATCCGATTTATTTTTCATTTTTCTGATAGGATAAAATAATACAAACCGCAGACGAGCCGGAAACAGAATCAATAGTTTCTTCCCTGGCCCCGATTCGGTTGAGACGCCCATTCAATCCGGCCGTTTTTGTATGCTTCCAGTGCCTGCCGGACCGTCAGGTTTTCAAGATTTTGCCCCACCCGGATCCCGGCCGCCTGCAGGGCCTGAAACGCCTTTGGCCCCACCGACCCGGTCAGGACTTCAGCAACCCCGGCACGGGCGACGATTTCCGCGGCCTGAATACCGGCCCCCTGCCCCATGGCCTGGGAAGCACCGTTGTCGATGTATTCAGATTGGAGAGTCTCCGGATCGACAATAACAAACCCGGCTGCTCGGCCAAAACGAGGATCGAGCCGGTCGTCCAGACCAGGGCCTTCACTGGTAATCGCAATTTTTTTCATGTGGTTCTCCTTCTTTCGGTACACTATGGGATTATCGGCCTCACCCCCGCCCTGCCGACTGCACATCTTTCCATCTGTGTCGTGGGTAGGGGCTGCCTTCGCAATTCGATGATTTCCTCCGTGGATGCGCAGCGCATGCCCCAAAACCAAGGCTTTGGCGACCTGCCTCCGTGCCTCCGAAACAATTCTCCCGAACGTCTGTCGGGAAATTCCCATCCTTTCAGCAGCAGTTTGATGATTTAGCCCCTCATAATCCGCCAGACGCAAGGCCTCCAGCCCATCCAGGGTCAGATAGACTTCATTCAACTCCTGCATGGGAACTCCCCGAGGCTTAAAATAGGTGATACCCGGCAAGGAACCGATCATTCTGCATTTATGTGTGCGTGCCATGCCACGTTCCTCCACCCTCCGGAGCATGGAACACATTGATCACACAAAACGGGCATTTGCTCATAATACCCCTCCTATTCCCCAGCCCCCGTCCCGCGGGCCGCACACGAACCAATTCCACATGGTTCCGCCAGAGGGCTCCTTTCGGAATCCGCGCTTCGGTCGATATGGTAATCCCCGCCCTCGATATGAATCGCCCATCCGTTGGTGAGCGCTCTGGCCACGATATTTCTGGCTTCGGTCAGAATTCGGGAGAAAGTCGGCCGGGATATATTCATCATGGCGGCCGCCGATGTGTGATCCAGGCCTTCCGCATCCGCCAGACGCATGGCCTCCAACCCTTCCACGGTCAGATTCACCCCGACCAACTCGCACAAGGGGATTCCCTGCGGCTTGAAAAACACCTCCCTGGGATGAATTTCCACCCGCCTGCATTTTTTGGGCCTGGGCATTTTCTCTCCTGTTTTATTTTGAACATATGTTCATATCTATGCCGATCCGACGGCATTGTCAACTTTTTTTTGTCTGTTCACAATCGGAATCCTTTTGTTCTTGCCTTAGGGCTCCGTCACCATCGCGCTTTCCGAGTGGATTCAGTGGACCGAACAACCGATTTCGGAACCGCTTTTACTCCCCCCCACCCCGGCCCTCCCCCACCAGTGGGGAGGGAAAAATTGGAGGTCCTGCTCCTCCCCCACCC
>CAZTKB010000069.1:0-13506 GCA_964614125.1 uncultured Desulfobacterales bacterium
CGGAACCCATCTGCCCAATAATTTCGACAAACCTGGCAGATATCGCATTGATGGGTGCATTGGAGTGTTTGGCGGAAAAACGGTTCCGATATTTCGATAGGTTCCAATATAGAAGAGGGACCCCCGCCGATCTGATTCGGGTAAAGAGGCTGTTTCCGAATATAGGATCCCAGCACGAACAGGTAGTCGGCCGGATTCTGCAGCCTGCTTCGACCTGCCAGTTTCCACTCATCCACGATACCGGCGTAAAAATACAGGTGTTGCGGCAGCACCCAGGCACCGGTCAGTCGCATCCAGGGGTGTTTTTCCAATAGTTTTTCGCAGAGCAGATAGGTTGGTGTTCCCATTTTCGGATTGGCCATCTCAAAAAAATGCTGGCTGCGTTCGACACATCCGGGCAGGCATCCTTCATTGACAATCAGCCGGATCCGTCCCGGGAAAGCTCGCCGGAGGGATTGCAAGGCCGGAATGTTTCTCATGATCCGGCTGGATGCCACGATTCCATCGAATATATCCATGATCGTCATGATCTGGTGGGGTGTATATATATCGGCCAGCACGGAAGCGGTCAGGGTGAAATGAGGCAAACGGGCCCGGATTTCCCCGGCCAGGTGAACATTGGTGACTGTCGCACGGGCTATTCCATATTGTTCGGACAGGCGATGCAGTTGGTCAATCACGCTTTCAGCCAATTGGGATACAGGGCATGGAAGATAAATTGGATTCAATAGGACGTTTTTGGAAAGCCTGTCCCAGCCCAGAAAATTTTGCAGATGCTTTTCCGGCATTTCGGGACGCCCGGAAGGAATCAGTCGCCCGGGAGCAGGGAAATATATTTCCTGTATGTGGTCTCCCAAGTAATCCGCGATAATGTTCCAGAATGAAAGCGGCTGATCGATATACGGGATGACCCACTTCGGATTTTGTGAATCGCAGGCCTCGTTTTTTTTGTTGGCCGAGGATGTGGTGTCTGCCATGTTGCTGGATGGAGACATATCGGCTCAGGGAATGTATTTTCCGGCCGTCAGGCCGCTGGAGAACAGCAGTTCCTGGATCTCCTGGAGAAATGAATATTCGATTGCGGAAGGTGGGAAAGCCATCTTCCCGGTTGCAATGGTTACGATGATGGGTATGCAGGAGACAGCGGAGATCAACTGGTGGAGGTACTGAATCAGGTCCTGTTGCCGTGACCGTTGGGCCGCGTGGTCCGGTTTTTGTGTCGATAATGGCGGGTTAGGGTTTTTTTCAAAAAGATAGGAAAGATCGATATCCAGTATGAGAAGGTTTTCCCTTATATCCGGTATTCGTTTCGAATCCATTGGCGATCGCCGCAACCGGATCGGGGCGGGTTTTTCCGAGCCGTATCGGAGTGCCATCGTAATTCCATTTCGATCCAGTATGGATGCCAGGCTGAGTTCGATATGGCAGCCAATTGGTAAGGCGTCGCCGGTCGTGTACCGGGAAAGGGGATCGACATGGTCCACATGAATGGTCATGGCACGATAGAAATACAAAAAGGGAACCATGAAGCTGTGTGGATCAATGGCGGTTGAATAGACTGCGTGGTCGATGGAATCGATGTCGTGAAGGGAAATGGGATTGTCCGTGAAAAAATCCATCCAACATCCGGATGATTCATTCCGAATCAACCGGGGAGATTCGAAGTCGCCATACGGATCCACATGCAAAATCCGGCAGGTGGGAAAAGGGGATGATACGGTTATATCCTGTATCGCCCGGATCCAGAAAGGCAATGCCCAGGCATGGTTCTGAATGATAGCGATGTTGCCGTTCCGTACAAAGTGTTTCACGGAAAGCGCTTCATTCCGGAAACGGGGTTCCATGGACCGCACGACAACCTGATCGTTTCGGAAACAGACCGCCCGCGGGTGGTAGTCGGAAAAAACCGCATGAACCATCTCCGGGCTGAATCCGGCGGATGAATGCGGCATAAATTTCCAACGGGAGCGATGTGGCGGGATGGTGCGTTGCATTTGGGCTAGGAAAGAAAGATATATCTCCTCGACCGTGTGGAAATAGATTTCAGGATTCCGGACATCGGGCAGGAAAACAAGGTGAATCAAGCCTTGTTTTCGTTGGGGGGTGGTGAAATCAGTTGCATATAAGACAATCTGTCTGAAAAAAAAAGTTTCGGCAACCTGTCGCAGGATGGAAAGAGTGTCCGAATATTCGGAACTATTCCGGCATAGTATCGTTACCCCACGGGAAAGGATTTTACCGGAGGGCAGGAGATGGCCCTGGCAGCTGTGATAAACCACCCAGTTCATTCGATGAACCAGCAGAAATACCAGTGACCGGACGCCCGGCTCCACCCGGGAATAGTATCGTGTGTCGACAGGCGTGAAACCCTGGGTTGCCGGTATGGGCACATCCCACTGGGTGGAGAAGCGATTGATTTCCCCGCCATCGTTGGCCGCCGGAGTCTTCTGGATACAGGCAGGGTACTCTTTTCCTATGGGGTGGACACGGGGAATCTGGCTCCCGAGGCGTTTCCGGATATGGGTTAACAGGGCATGGATGTTCCCACAGTATATACTGGGATTGTGAAACCCATTGCGGGTTGAGAACCGATGGGGGACAACCCCGCCTCCACAGATATCCCGCCAATGACATCCATGGCATTCCGGACATAGGGAAAGAGGGGAGTAGAGCCGCAGGTGTTGCTGAAATTCCGGGGAATCCAGAAGATCCTGAAAACAATGCTTTTTCAGGTAATGCCCGTTGCCGAATCGTGCGGCATGCTCATAGGCAATGGCCAAGATATCGGATCCTCGGATTTCCCCATCGGTTTCAATTGTGAAAAGGGATAACCAATGTTTTCCAAAACCTTCCGTATGACTGGGCCCGCCCAGAAACATGGAAAGGATGTCTTCCAGGGTGCGTATCTGCGGCCGATGAATACTCCGGTCAAACCAATGATCGAAAATACGGATCAGCCAATCGGCATAGCCGTGATGGTTCCGGAAATTGCTCGGGGTGATCCCCGGGGGTGGGCTATCGTGTGTTCCGTCCGGGAACAGAAAGTCCAACCTATCGTGGCAGCAGGATTCAAGAAAAGAAAACACATCCAAAGGATCATTGTCCAGATCGATGACGGACAGAACGCTTCCGAAGATTTTTCTGCCTTTTCTTTCCTCTAGGCATTGACGGATATGGGTAGTGACGGTGGCAAACGAACTGTTCCCGTCGGCGAAACGGCGATGTCGGTCTTGTGCGGTCTGATCACCATCCAGGCTGACCGAAATTCGTAACGGCAGGTCCGCCGCTTTTGCAACGAGTTTCGGAGTGAGAAGCGACGCGTTGGTTTGAAGGGAAAATTGAATATCATACCGCGGGGGCAAAAAAGATTGAATGGTTTGTATGGCATCCGCAAAAAATTCGATTCCACGCAACAGGGGCTCTCCCCCATGAAAATCCACGCCAACCCGCGTAATGCCCACCTCCTGAACATATTCCCCCAATGATCTACCGAATTTTCGGATGATATCCCGTGACATGTCCGGTGGCCGGTCGGTATAGGATCGGTCGGCTTTTTTCCGATAATAACAATAGTCACATCCGAAATTGCACCGATTGGTTACTTTGAGTACGAAAAAGGAAATGGGATGGGGAAAGGCGTATTGGCCAGGAAACGTGATGTCAAATAGATTCACGGAATCTGTTCCTCAAAAAAAACCTACCTGTTGTACCGCCATTTCATGGGAAATGGCGGTATACGATGCATGTACCATGCTGGTTTCGAAAGTTATTTCCCGCCTTTTTTCCACCCCCAGTTGGGATAGGTTGCCATGACCCCGATTTCATTGGGGGCGTATTGGCTGTCTTTGGCCACACGCCGCAGGATAGCCTCCAGTATCTGATTCGGGAGGTCCGTATCTCTGTCTTCATGAGTTTTCCTGTCCGATTCCTTAACGATATTTCGTGAATCCTCTTTGGAGGTGGGGTGTGTCTGCTTACTGTCTGTTTGGGGGATATTTCCGATTGCAGAGACAACAGGACTCACTCCGACTATTTTCATAGTATTCTCCTTTCTTTTTCGATCTGGTTTTTCAAATAATCCCAGATTCCCATGAGGGTTAGTAGATTGTGTATAAAACCAGAGATGTAGGAAGACAATTTCGGGAGCTGCCACCGGGACCGGCGGAGGCGGTAGGCTTTTTGTGACTCCAGCGATTCACGAAGCAGGTCTGCTTCCCGTAATCGAACCTGTTCCCCAATATACCAGTCGTACATGGCCTCTATCCTTATAATAATTTAATTAATATGTAATTTACTAAAATGAATTACATGTTTTTATTATTCGCGTCAAGAAAAAATCGCAGCGCTTGGAAACCACCATACACCTCGTAAAATTAGGTCTCATCCCCGAATACAGTGAAAAAATATATATTGACAAAAATTCCTAGGTCCGATATTAAACTAATTAATAAAGATTCCTAATATTGAGAATATTCCATGTCTGAGAAAACCCCGCTATCGATACGGCAATTCGAGGCAGCCTGCCGGCAGGCCGGATTGAAGGTCACGCACCAGCGGCTGGAGATTTACCGGGAGTTGGCGTCGGCCACCGACCATCCTTCCGCGGAAACCCTGCATTCCCGCCTGATCTCGAAAATGCCCACCCTGTCCCTGGATACGGTGTACCGGACTCTATCGATTTTTTGTGAAAAAGGGTTGGTCCACAAGGTCGAAACCGTGGAGAGCCATGCGCGGTACGAGGTGGTCCATGCCCGGCATCATCATTTGATCTGCAGCCGCTGTCGAAAGATAACGGATTTTCAGTGGCCTTCGATGGATGAAGTACTTCTGCCGGACGCGTTCTCCGGGTGGGGAAAAATCGACAGCCGGAGTGTAGTGGTGTATGGAATTTGCGCGAAATGTCTGCAACAGATGGAACAATCACCCGAAACAAGCCCCGGAACGCGTGATCCGTCCGGTTCCGGATAATAGAACCCAACACATGGAAAGGAGAATGATCATGAGCGATGAGAAGAAGTTGACCAACAATGTCGGCGCCCCGGTGGCCGACAACCAGAATACCATGACGGCTGGAAAACGGGGACCGGTCCTGCTGCAGGATGTCTGGTATCTGGAAAAACTGGCTCATTTCGATCGGGAGGTGATCCCGGAACGGCGGATGCATGCCAAGGGATCCGGCGCCTACGGGAATTTTACGGTGACTCATGATATCACGAAATATTCCAAAGCCAGTATTTTTGCACAGGTTGGAAAGAAAACCGATCTGTTTGTCCGGTTTTCAACCGTGGCCGGAGAACGGGGTGCCGCCGATGCCGAGCGGGATATCCGGGGATTCGCCGTCAAGTTCTATACTGACCAGGGGAACTGGGATTTGGTTGGGAACAACACCCCGGTCTTTTTTCTTCGGGATCCCCTCAAGTTTCCGGATCTGAACCATGCCGTGAAACGGGATCCGCGGACCAATCTCCGCAGCGCCAAAAACAACTGGGATTTCTGGACTCTTCTGCCCGAAGCCCTGCACCAGGTCACCGTGGTGATGAGCGACCGCGGCATCCCCGCTTCCTACCGGCATATGCATGGTTTTGGAAGCCATACCTTCAGTCTGATCAACGCCAAAAACGAGCGTTTCTGGGTCAAGTTCCACCTGCGTACCCAGCAGGGAATCAAAAACCTGACCGATGCGGAAGCCGAGGCGGTGGTTGGGAAATGCCGGGAAAGTCATCAGCGGGATCTTTACGACAGCATCGAACGACGGGATTTCCCCAAGTGGACCATGTTCATCCAGGTCATGCCCGAAAAAGAGGCCGCCGACTACAAGTTCCATCCGTTCGATCTGACCAAGGTCTGGCTGAAAAAAGACTATCCCCTCATCGAAGTCGGAGTTCTGGAGTTGAACCGCAATCCGGAGAACTATTTTGCGGAAGTGGAGCAGGCCGCTTTCAACCCGGCCAACATCGTGCCCGGTATCGGGTTTTCTCCGGACAAGATGCTGCAGGGCCGTCTGTTTTCCTACGGAGACGCGCAGCGCTATCGCCTGGGGGTCAACCATCACCTGATCCCGGTGAACCGTTCCCGGATACCTCAGCACAGCTACCATCGGGACGGGATGATGCGCGTGGACGGCAATTATGGAAGCACGCTGGGCTATGAGCCGAACAGCTACGGCGAATGGCAGGAACAGCCCGAATTTCGGGAACCGCCCCTGGCTTTGGAAGGTGCGGCCGACCACTGGAATTTCCGGGAGGATGACGACGATTATTACACCCAGCCGGGGCTTCTGTTCCGTCTGATGACTTCGGAACAGCAGGCGGCATTGTTCGGCAACACGGCCCGTGCGATTGCCGATGCTCCCCGGATGATCCAGATTCGTCATATCGGCAACTGCCTGAAGGCCGATCCGGCCTACGGCAAGGGAGTGGCTGATCTTCTTGGGATCCCCCTGAGCGAAATACCGAAATAATACCACTGCCGTTGGATAACAATTCCCTAGGGGTCCGGAGGAATCCGGCCCCTGGGGCGGACCTGCCTGAATCTCCGTCTCCGGATCTATCGCAACTCCTTCGATTTTCATCCCTTTCATTCTTTTCTCGGTTGGATATTTCCAGCTACCGGATCGGATATCCGTTGGGTGTGTCCGGGCAGGGTATCTGTGGGTTCGAAAAGCGTTATGCTATAATTGACATGCAATTAACAGGAATTATTCTTGTTTAAAATAGTCGTTGGGTCCCCGACCATCGGCGATCCATGCGGGACTAAGTCTTTGGGGAAAAAATGGTACCAAAAAAGGAAAAAAAATCGAATCTGCATATACCGGCAACCGGTGTTATGACTGAAAGCCCAAAATTCCGGCTGACCCCTTGAGCGGAAATTTGAGTGATACGGTCAGGATCATCAAACGGTTGCCGTGGGTGGAAACAGGAGGTGGCTATGAAACGAACGCTTATCTCTTTCCTGGCATTCGCGGTGGTCTTGGCGTCGTTTTCACTGGTGTACGCGGTGGAACCCTTAGACCAATGGGAACTCGTCAAAAAGGGTTCCGATGACAAAACCCAGATATTCATGCAAGGCGCCTATGCCAAGATCCAGATGAACGGAAACAGCGGTGGTCTATGGCAGGCTATTCAGAAAAAAGAGGATGGGGCCGTAGGAATGTTCGGCAATGTGTGGCTGGAATCGGCCGATGGATTCGCTCAGGTGGGTTTCGGTAATGATGTCGGCGTGATGCTTTCGGGCAACCGAATTCGCGCTGAAATATACTTGGAGCGTTTTGACAAGAATGTCAGTTTATATTTTCGGGTGCTGGAACAAAAACAAAATGCCTCCGGTGAGTGGGAAAAGTTTCGCCAGATTACCAGCGGCGCCTTGGGAAGTTGGCATGACGATTATAAGGTGGGAGAAGCCGCCTGGATGGCGTTTGCCCGGATTGGAAGTGAAGTGTGGTTCTATACCCCCCAAAACGGGGCTATTGTGAAATGCGTGTTGCTCGAAGAATTCCTTCCGATCCAGGAACCTTTTCAGGTCTTTGGTTGGACGGATACCGGAGACGGAAACTCGGTTGAGGCGACTATCTGGGATGTGACCTTATTCTGACAGATACACGGTGTCCGCATGATTTAAAAACCCGGCGATGCGGGCACCGTGGAAAAATGACGTTGTTTCAGATGGACCACAAGGCCAGGCCGGTTTCTTCATCGAAGCCGCGGTTATAATCCGGACCGTGGAAAGACTCGATGAGGAACTCGCAGGCGAATACTTCGGATCCGGGGGCGAGGTGTCCTCCCCAGGCTCGGCCGGATTCGTCGGATAGGGTTACATGGGCATGAACGAAGACAGACCCGTCTTTCAGGCTGATATTTCCAGTCAGTTTGGTGATTTCCATCGGCCGATCCAACGACAGAAATTGATATACCCGTTGTTTCTGATCGTAAAACCCGATTTTGGCTTTCCGCACCGCCCCGATGGCCTCGACTCTTCCCAAGCGGATCCCTTCGGCCGCACAGACCGCGGTGAGTTCCTCGAGAAGATCGCAGCCGCAACTCAGCTTTCCCATGAGAATTCGCGCGGGTTTGATCGTTTGATAGATGGTCATTGTCTGGTCTCCTGTAAATTTTATGATGCCAAAAGAGGAAGAATTTCCCCGGCTTTACCGAGTAGTTGGATATCCACCGTTTGGCTGTGGGGAGTCGGTTCGAGATTGATTTCGACGGTGAAGGCCCCGTGATGCTTGGCGTGCATCACCATGGAAGCGGCCGGCTGAACGACGCCGGATGTTCCAATCACCAGCAGCAGGTCGCAACTTTCCAGAAGTTCCCATGCGGTTCGAAGAACGGCCTCTTCGAGGTTTTCACCGAACCATACCACATCCGGGCGAAGCATGCCGCCGCAGATGTTGCAAGAGGGTGGGGCGGGAATCGGGATCGTCCGGTTTTCCTGTCGGACACCGCATCGCAGGCATCGCACCCGCCAGATGTTGCCGTGTAATTCCAGTATGTTCCGGCTTCCGGCCGCCTGGTGGAAACCGTCTATGTTCTGGGTCAGGATGGTGACCTGTTCTTTGCGGGATTCCAGTCCGGCCAATGAGATGTGAGCCGGGTTGGGGGAAAGTTTTGAAATCAGCTCCCGCCGGTAGTTGTAAAATTCCCACACCAGGCGGGGATCCCGGGCAAAAGCTTCCGGTGTGGCCAACTCCATGGCCGGGTAGTTTCGCCACCACCCACCTTCTCCCCGGAAGGTCGGTACCCCGGATTCCGCGGAAATGCCGGCGCCGGTCAGGATGACGATTCGGTCCGCGGCCTGGAGTTTTTCACGCACCAGGGAAATACTGTTATCCCCGGGGTTGTTTGGATTCATTTCCCTTTCCTCCTGTCAAAGAAGGTATCGTACCGCGGGCTCCCGGAAAATTCGGGAATATTTATCCGGGAGGGCAGGTACGGGATATTCCTAGCCGATTACCTGCCGACGATCAACCTTTTTCAACTGTCAACCCGCGGATTCGCTAAAGCACTGCATCCTGACGTTCGGCCCGCTGTCCCGGGGCGCCCCATCCCGCTTTCCGGCGGAAAGACTGGTACCCGCTTGGAGGCTGGGGCAGGGCTGCCAAATTTTTTCCCTTCCCTTGCGGGGGATGGCTCAGGTTCGCAATTCTATTCCCTCTCCCCTATTTGTTCCCTCCACCCTGGTGGGGGAGGGTCAGGGTGGGGGGGAGTAGAAGCGATACAGGTTCCCGGATTCGGCAATACGGTAGTTCGAGAGGCTGCAACCGTACGCCAGGCGAGGTTTTGGCTGATCACAGCTTGCCGGCATCAATTGCTTGCAAAAAGCCGTGATTGGTGCCAAAGAAAAAAGATGGTTTTTTCATTAACCCCATCTGGATGAAAGGAGAGACCCATGAAACGACGGTTGACGATTGTGTTGATGGTTTGTCTGTTCGGGTTGTTTTCTGGAATATCCGCGGCGGAACAGCTTCGGATTGCAAACGAGGGGGAATATCCACCATTCAATCTCACCAATGCCAAGGGGCAGCTGGAAGGGTTCGATATTGACATCGCGAATGCGATCTGCCAGGCGATGAAGGTGGAACCGGTATTTGTTGTCCAAGACTGGAACGGGATCATCCCGGGATTGCTGGCCAAGAAATATGACTGTATCATTTCCAGCATGTCCATTACCGAGGAACGAAAGAAACAAGTGGATTTTACCGATCCGTATTACCAGGTTCCCGCCCGTTTCGTGACCAAAACCGATTCGGGACTGATCGTTTCCAAAGAAGGGTTGAAAGGAAAGCGAGTCGGCGTGCAGCGGGCGACCACCTATGCCAACTACCTGGAAGGGGAACTGGCGGGAGTTGTCCAGATCGTGTATTATGATAACATTGAGAGCCATAATATGGATCTGGCCAGCGGCCGCCTGGATGCGGTTCTGGGCCAGGCGTATCTCATGGGCAAATGGCTGGAATCTCCGGAAGGAAAAGGGTTTGGATTTGTGGGAGATCCGGTGAGTGATCCCAAGTACATCGGATATGGTGCCGGGATAGCGGTCCGGAAAGATGACCAGAAGCTGCGGGAACGGATCAACGCAGCTCTTCACCAGATCATTGCCGATGGCACCCACAAACGGATCGCCTCGAAATATTTTTCCTTTGACCTGTTACAATACAAAAAATAACCCGATTGAATTCGCACCAATTGACCGGTGCCGCAATCCCAGGAACGGACTTTCCGGTGATGCTTCCCGCACATAGCCCCTATCGAAAAACGGTTCAAAAAGAAGTGGATCGCCTGGAGTCGGATATCATCCGGATCAGTCGAACCATCCACGCCCACCCGGAAATCGGTCTGGCCGAACACCAGGCCTGCACCTTGTTGACATCGGAGGCCCGCAGGCAGGGGTTTGAGATACAAACCCCCGTAGCTGGAATGGATACCGCCTTCATCGGGCGGTACGCCAGCCCGATTCCCGGTCCCTGCATTGCCTTTTGCTGTGAATACGACGCGCTTCCCGAATTGGGGCATGCCTGCGGGCACAACGTAATTGCAGCGGCGTCTTTCGGGGCGGCTCTTGCGGTCCGTCCGATCGTCGAGGAGTTGGGGGGCAGCGTGCTGTTGATCGGAACTCCGGACGAGGAGGCGATCGGAGAGGCATCCAAAGGCGGGAAAGTGGTTATGTGCCGCGCAGGTGTTTTTGATTCCGTGGATGCGGCGTTCATGATGCATCCGACCGGTGGTAAAAATGCGGTTTGGAGATATGCTTTCCCGCTGACCGATTTTACGGTGGCCTTCACCGGCAAACCAGCTCATTACACCCAGCCGGAGAAGGGGATCAATGCACTGGACAGCCTATTGATGCTGTTGTCCAATCTTAACGCGCTGAAGCGAGGATGGAATCCATCCGTCATGTTGGCCTATACCATCACCGACGGTGGCGGACCGAGTGCCATCACGGTGCCCAAGAGTGCGGCGGCCCACTTCAGCCTGAAGGCTTTTGACGCGGAATACATGGAATCCCGGCTAAAACAAGTGACTGGATGCGTCGAGGCGGTGGCCCGCATGACCGGGGCGGCCGGAAGGCTGGAAATCCTGGATCAATACCGGCATATGATTCCGAACCTCCATTTGGCCGCCGCCCTGCTCGCCAATATCCGGTTCCTGGATGCCCCGGTGGAAAACCCATTGGATTCCCAGCGAAATTTGGAACGGCAGCGGTATCCGGGAATTTCCACCGATTTTTCGGACGTCAGTTGGGTTACCCCGGCCATTCACGGATATTGCAGTCTCGGCGATGAAAACCTGATCGCCCATACCCCCGAATTCGCAGCGGCGGCCGGATCCAATCCTGGAGATGAGGCGGCGGTCTTTTCCGCCACGGTGATGGCTCTGACCGCCGTGGACCTGCTGGCGGATGCCGCTTTTACCAACCGGATGAAAACGGAGTTTCTCGAATACCGGCAAAGAAATTTCCGAAACGTCCCGGGAATTCCTCCTGGCTTCATCCTCTTTCCGGGAGAGTTTCAATCCGTTTGCGGGGCCTGACCGAGGAAACACCGGTCTTTCTTTGCGCGATGGCTATTCTCGTAAGGTCGCCTTGATTCGGAGAGGCTGCCGGAGCGTATCCAGCGCGTCAACGATATCACGGCAAACGATCTTGGCTGCGGAAATCAGGCCTCCGTCGCACCCTTCAGGCCCGATCACCGCGATTCCGAGCCCTGCCCCCTGAACCATCAGGATGTCGTTGCGGCCGTTTCCGATGGCGGCGGTCCGGGACGCATCCATTTCAGAAAGGAAGATCTCCTTGTCTTTCCCGGTTTGAATCCGGTGGAAACCCACCGGCAGGCCGGCAAGCTGCTGTTCGGCAGTCCCGAAAGTATCGGCTGTCAGTACCGTGATATGAAGGGTGGAGCCAAGTTCCTGCAACCGTTCGGCCACACCGGGAATCAACACGCCGTCACAGGACAGCGTACCGGTGAAATCGAGCAATAGATGGTTCAGTTCCAAGGGATCTCTCCCCGGAATTTCGACATGGATTCCTTCTTTTCCCCTGCTCATCACAGTTTCCTTTTCTTGTCCCGTTTCCTCTGCGGTTACCGTGCAACGCATCGGGTCCGGAGAGTCGTGTAGGGACGACCGGTCGGTCGCCCCCATCCTATGCAGGATGGACCTTCTCCGAAACGGCGTGCTTTTTTGACCGGAAGTCTATTTCAACCATTTGTTGAAAAGGGCATCCAGATCGCCCCGTAGCTTGGCATCGTTCCACAGGAAGTTCATGATCTTCACGAATTGGGGATCATCCTGCTGAATCATAAAGCCCATGAAGCTGATTTTCGTCAGCGGTTTATCGACGAAGGCGGGATAGAGTGCGTCGATCCGTTTGGCATACACCACCGCTTCATAGGCTTCCGTGATCATCACATCTCCCTTGCCTTCGGCGATCATGGCCGGGATCTCGGCATTGCTCGGATGAACGACGACCTTGGCTTGTTTGATATTCGCCTGAACGAATTTTTCGTTCGTTCCGCCGGGGTTCACAATCACGGTGGTACCGGGAACATCGATTTTTTCCAGGGACGGAAATTTGTCCTTGTCGGCTTTCCGGATCAAGGCGACTTTCCCGTTGGGCGCATACGGCGGAAGAAAATCCGCTTTCATCATGCGGGCCAGGCTTCGGGTGATGCCGCCTACCGCCACATCGAATTTTCCCGCCAGATAGTCCTCCATCAGTTTCGGCCAAGTGGTCGGAACAAACTCTACGGAAACCCCGAGCTCGGTGGCCAGCAGGGTGGCCAGTTCGATGTCATGCCCTTCGTATTTGCCGGTGGCCGCATCGAGCATGGAAAACGGGCGGTAGTCACCGGGTGTGCCGACCCGAAGTACCTTGGTTTCGAGAATCCGGTTGAGCCGGGTGGTTTCCGAGGTCTCCCCGGAAATAGGAAAAATCAGGCTCAAACCGAAAATGACCGCAATGACACCCAACAGTTGCTTTTTGGTTCTCATGATCGACTCCTTTCGAGATAGTGGGAAAAAACACCTGTATGCCTATCGGAAAAAGAGTAGCAGAAGTCAAAGATTCCGGCAAGGTTTCCGGTACGAATGATGGTGTATTTCTTTCAACATTAAAAAGTCCATAATCAAACGGGAATATGAAAATCTCCTTTACGATAGAAAAATAATATTTGACAATACTACAAATCGTAATAATATACCAAAAAAAGAATATAGTTAAAACAGGTGCCCGATGTCAGGCCCTGGACGAGTTTGTTGCGGAGAAGATCCGCATGGGATATACAAAGGAGATTGTTCAATGAAAGAAACCACCAAGCTGGGGTTAATTGTCGTTGTTTTTCTGGCTGCGTACCATGTTCCCTGGAGTCATGAACTGATCCGCCAGTCCGGGCTGGAAGCGTTTATGATGCTGCAGGAATATGCAAGGGAGCATGTGCTGACCTGCCTGATCCCCGCTTTTTTCATTGCCGGCGCCATCGCGGTATTTGTATCCCAGGCCTCGGTTCTCAAA
>CAZTKB010000070.1:0-1082 GCA_964614125.1 uncultured Desulfobacterales bacterium
CAGGGGTAATAATTTTTTCCCTCCCCCCTGGTGGGGGAGGGTCAGGGTGGGGGGGATTCAAAGCGGGACAAATGGTCCGTCCAGGTTTGTCCATCCGGTCCACGGCACTTCGGACCGGGCCTGAAGACATGGAAAAACCACGACATGCATTGCGGTACCGGAAATAATATAGTAAAGAACTTTCGGGCGTTGAAGCCGTTTTTTGGAATCAATCATCATTCAGGAGGAAGTATGAATATTTTGGTGTTGGGCGGGTGCGGTGTTCAAGGACGTGCCGCCCTGTATGATTTGTCCCGGAACGATCGGGTGAAACGAATCCTTTGTGCCGATATGCATCCGGATTTGATCAGGGATTTTCATTTCCTGGATACGGGTCGCATTGAAACGGTGTTGTTGGACGCATCGGATGTGGAATCCATGGTTTCTTTGATGCAACAGGGCGTGGATGGCGTCATCGATCTGCTTCCGGCACAGTTCGCCAGGCCGGCCGCACAAGCGGCTTTGCGGGCAGGCGTCAGTATCGTCAATACCAATTATGGATATCCCCTCCACGATTTGCAGGAACAGGCTGTTTCCGCCGGAATCGCCATAATGCCGGAAATTGGACTGGATCCTGGAATTGATCTGGTATTTTACCGGTACGGAGCGGAACAGTTCGATACGGTCGAATTGTTGAATTCCTATTGCGGTGGAATTCCAGAAAAAACCGCCTGCACCAACCCCCTTCAATATAAAATCAGCTGGAACTGGGACATGGTGATTCGAACCCAGAAGCGCGATTCCGTGATCATTCACGACCACCGGGAAATCCCTGTCCCCGCTGCCAATCAACACGAGAATCCCTTTGTTCACGAAATCGAATTTCCGGGACTGGGCCGGCTGGAGGCGTTTCCCAATGGAAATGCCGCTCATTTTCTGAGATTGTTGGGGTTTGGGGACAAGGTGATGGAATCGGGAAGGTACACATTACGGTGGCCTGGGTGGTGCGGGTTCTGGGACTCGATGAAAAAACTGGGTTTTCTGGATGAGGAGCCGGTGCCGGGGATTCCGGGGGGCGTTACCCCGCACGAGTTTCTGGTCCG
>CAZTKB010000070.1:1182-13445 GCA_964614125.1 uncultured Desulfobacterales bacterium
GAGGTGGTTTCCATGACACGAAGGACCAGAATCTCTCCGTAATCGAAAAGCAGTTCCGCGGGGCTCGCAGGTTCTGTTGTGTAAAGAAAATAGGTCTGGCCCGGCTGGATGCCGTCGAGGGCTCCCTTGTCAATATACACCAAGGCGCCGGCAGCGAAAATGCCATCCTGCTCTTCGGTGCAGAGAATTATCCCGGAGATTGAGGAAATTCCAGGAACCAGGGGGATGGACTCCGGAGGTGGCTGATAGTCCATCAGGAGATCATGAGCTTGGATCGAACGGTAGCTGTTGTCAATTTCTCCCAGGCTCAGGTCCCCTTCGCTTTCCAGGATGGTGATTCGTCCGGTCAGGTAGTGGGGATATCCGGTCCTTTGATTGTCATGGGGATGCCGAATGGGATCCAGAATCCGGAATACGGTATATCGGCCGCCGACAGGGAGAGAATCCCCCTTCCGAGAACGGATGATGACCTTGTCTCCCTGGCTGATCATTTCTTTCTGAATCTCTTTGTCCTTTTGGACGGATATGATTTCACCGGCGGGCGGAATGGGGTTTTGCTGCAGGAATCCCACCCGCTCCATACCGGGATACCGGTAGCTCCGGATCGGCTTTTCCGGTGGGAGGGGCTGCTGTATCGGCTTTTGCCTGTCTTCCGCGGGCTCGGCCGTTATTTCCTGACGAATATCCCGGACAAGGAATATGGTGTCTCCCGGTTTGAGTCGATGGGGGTTGGCGATATGAGGATTCCGGCTCCACAGGTCGGGCCAACCCTCCGGTGTATCGAAAAACCGTGCGGAGATGCTCCACAAGGTGTCTCCCGGGCGTACGATATATCGTATATGGGTTTCCTGATCGATGATATGATCCGCGGATTCGGCCGGGGCGGCCGGCAACAGGGTACCGATCAGCAGGCCGAACAGCACCCATCCCGAAAAACGGAGCCGAAGTGTATTCATGTCTTCCTCTCTGCAGACCTTTCAGGGTTTCTGTTTGGTCCAGATGCGGACCCGATCCGACTGCCGGCGTGCTTCGGCCATAACGGTGTCCGGATCGGCGGTCAGAAGCCTTCCGTTTTCCATCACCACGTTCCCATCGATGATGCTGTGGATGACATCCGATCCGCAAGCACTATATACCAGATGGGAATAGGGGTTGTACATGGGAGTCAGGTGGGGTTTGTCGGTATCCACGACAATGATATCGGCCTTTTTGCCGATTTCGATGGAACCGATCCGGTCGGACATTCCCAGTACACGCGCCCCTTCGATGGTCGCGCATTTCAACACCGTCACTGCGTCCATGACAGTTGGATCCAAACGATGGACCTTGTGAAGTTTGGCCAGGCAATCCATTTCGTGAAACATATCCAAGTTGTTGTTGGATGCACATCCGTCGGTGCCCAGACCTACCGGTATTTCCCGGGCCAACAGGTCGGGAATCGGGGCAACGCCGGAGGCCAGCTTCATGTTGCTTTCCGGGTCGGTGACAACACGGACGCCATGGTTTCGTATTCGTTGAATTTCGGATTCATCCAGATACACACAATGATCCGCGATGACATGCGGTCCCAGGATTCCCAGAGATTCCATGTGTTCAAAGGGCTTTTTTCCGTAACGTTCCCGAAGGGTTTCCAGTTCCGGGAGGGTTTCCGCTACATGCATGATCAGGGGAACCGAATGCCTCTCCGCGATTTCCCCTGCTTTTTGGAGAAGATCCGGGGAGCAGGTATACAGGGCATGGGGTTCCACGGCCACGGAAATTCGGGGATGGTTTTTCCACGCCTTGATCAGGGAAACCGTATAGTCGAATCCCTTGTCGATCGTCCCGTAGTTGGGGGATTCGAAATCATAGAGAACCTCTCCCACCATGGCACGGATTCCGACCCGGTCTGCCGCCCGGGCGGTTTCGTTTTCAAAGAGGTACATGTCGCAGAACGTGGTGGTCCCGGACAGAATCATTTCAACACACGCCAGCATGGCTCCAGAATATACGAATTCCGGATCAATCCTGCTTTCCACTGGAAATATGTAACGGTTCAGCCAGTCCATCAGGGGAAGGTCGTCGGCAAGTCCCCGAAACAGGGTCATGGCGGCATGCGTGTGGCAGTTGATCAGCCCCGGAAGAACAAGACCCCGTCGGGCGTCGATGGTTCTCTGTGCCTGAAACATGGGAGGGGTGCCGGAGTTCGCGGCAGCAGGCCGAGTGCCCACATGGGAGATCGTATCGCCGCAAATACCTACGATACCGTCTTCGATTAACGTCAGAGAGTCGTCCATGGTCAAAATGGTCGCATTTTCGATAACCAGGTCATACGGTCCGGTCATGTTTTCTCCCGGTGCGGATAATTTGAATGACAAGAGAATGGTCCGACGGCTGCCATTCTTTTATCCTTATCCGCCTTTACCGGTCAATAATTTTGTGGTTTTCCGGGACAGACAGATAGATTGTCTGGAAAAAGGATGTCATGGGAAGGTGCGTGGAGGGGGGAAATCGAATGAGCAAAATGGCGGCGGCGGTTTTTGACGACAAGCTTCGATATCGATCCGATTATCCGGAACCGATCGGAAAATCGGGGTGGGCCCGGATTCGGGTCGCCTTGGCGGGCATCTGCAAAACCGATATGGAGATCATGAAGGGCTATATGGGATTTACTGGAGTTCTGGGGCATGAATTTGTCGGGGTGGTGGATCAATGCAGCAGGCCGGATTGGGTGGGCAGGCGGGTGGTCGGGGAAATTAATGCCGCTTGCGGAAAATGCCCGGTGTGCGGGACCGGAATGGGCAGGCACTGCCCAAACCGTGTGACGCTGGGGATCGATCGGCTCGATGGCTGTATGGCGGCCTACTGCCTGCTGCCGGTGGAGAACCTGGTGCCAGTTCCGGTGGATCTTCCGGATGATCGGGCGGTGTTGATCGAACCTCTTGCT
This sequence comes from uncultured Desulfobacterales bacterium, assembly GCA_964614125.1. Taxonomy (GTDB): domain Bacteria; phylum Desulfobacterota; class Desulfobacteria; order Desulfobacterales; family Desulfatirhabdiaceae; genus UBA4064. The sequence goes on from CAZTKB010000070.1 coordinate 4,109, forward strand.
GCGGCCTGCGAGATTCTGGAACAGATCCATCCGGAAAAGGCGGACCGGGTCGTGGTTCTGGGGGATGGGCGGCTGGGAATCCTGTGCGCCTGGGTGATGGCGACCCGGTCATATTGCGTCACATTGGTTGGACATCATCCGGAAAAACTCAAGCTGGCGGAATGGAGGGGAATTCAGACATCACTGTCTCCAGAGGACTTTTTCCGGAAGGCCGACATCGTCGTGGAGGCGACCGGATCCGGCAGAGGGATGGAAATCGCGATGTCGTTATGCCGGCCGAGAGGGACCATCGTGTTGAAATCCACGGTGGCGGGAAAAGAGGAGGTGAACCTTTCCCCCGTGGTGATCCACGAACTGACCATTGTGGGCTCCCGGTGCGGGAGATTCGGGGACGCGATCCAATTGTTGCAGGATTTTCCCGATATGCCTCTTGACCGGATGATCACGGACCGGTTCCCCCTGTCACGGGTGGAGGAGGCTTTCGCGAGAGCGATGCAACCCGATGTATTAAAGGTATTGCTGGAAGTTGATTCTTCCGAAACCCCTGTTTCATGAATCTGACCAAGGGGACGGGGTTGCCGATAGTAATGCCGCCAGGGCCGTGGAGGCATATGGGGATAACCGAAAAGATTCCGAACGGATTGTGTCGTTAACGGCAGGAGTGTTTCAGATGAATGACCAATTCACATTCCCCGCATCCCGGTAGCCGTTTCATCGAAAATCCCAGCTTTTCCCCCATTTTCAGCATGCTTCGGTTTTCCGGCAGTACGATACCGGTTACTGTTTCGAATCCGCGTTGTTCGGCGATCTGAAGGCATTTTCCCAGCAGATTGGATCCGATTCCTCTGCCATGCCACGGGTCACCGACCAGTACGGCGAATTCCCCGGTTTTTCCATCCGGATCTCCGATGATCCGGGCCACCCCGAGCATCTGCCCGGATTCCGTGCCGTCCTCAAGAGCCACCAGAGCGATTTCGCGATCGTAATCAATCTGGGTGAAACGGACCAGCATTTCGGGTGTCAGGGATTTCAACGCACCAAAGAACCGGTAATAGATACTGGTGGGCGAAAGAACCTGGAAGAGCTCGATGAACAGCGGCGCGTCTTCCGGTTGCACGGGCCGAATGAAAATCCGGACACCTTCTTCGGTGACCATGTGACTTTCATAGATCTCCGGATAAGGACTGATGACCAGATGCATGGGGGAGGGAACATGGGCCGGAGAAACCAGAATGCGGGCATCCACCGCCACGGGAAGACCGTTTTGGATCAGCACGGGGTTCATATCCAACTCCTGGATCTCTGGGAAATCGATCAGCAGTTGGGACAGCCGGACAATCATTTCCTCCAGGCGTTCCCGGTCGGCCGGCTGTCGGTTCCGGTATCCTGCGATCATCTTCCATGCCCGGGTGCTTTCCATCAGTCTGCCGGCCAGAAGCCGGTTCAGGGGAGGCAGCCCCAGCGCTCGGTCCTGCACGATTTCTGTGAAGATCCCCCCGGTTCCGAAAAGAATCACCGGGCCGAAACTGGCGTCCCGCTTGGCTCCCAGAAGGATTTCGTAGTCCGCACGCTCCAAATGGGGTTGGACAGTCACCCCAAGGATTCGGGCGTCCGGTCGATAATTTCGGGCACCCTCCAGGATCCGCTCGAAAGCATCCCGGATTTCGTTCGCATTCCGCAGGTTCAGCTGAACCCCCCCGACGTCGGTTTTATGGGAAATATCCGGGGAATGAAGTTTTAGGACCACGGGATACCCGATTCTCTCCGCTGCCCGGACGGCTTCTTCCATGTTGGTCGCGGTATCGGTTTGAATGACCGGCAGGCCGTAGGCCTGCAACACCTCTTTGGACTCGGATTCGGTCAGCCATTTGACCTCGGTGACAGAGGATAACAAGGTTTCCGGAACAGTCGGGTCGAAAGTCATGTTCCGGGTGAGGCGTGGTGGGATCTGAAGGAGCATTTCCATGTTCCGGGCGTATTCGACCAGATACAGAAACGCCCGTACCGCGCGCTCGGGAGTGTCATAGGTTGGAATTCCATTTTGGTTTAACACTGCCACGGCGTTTTCGATCCGTTTTCCACCCATCCAGCAGGTAACGATCGGATATCTCCGGTTCCGGAGAGAGGATGCCAGGTCAAGAGCCACCTGATGGGGATCCGTGAGGGCCTGGGGGACGAAGATGACCAGCACACCGTCGATGCCGGAGGCGTCCAGGCAGATATTCAGGGTGTCACGGAATCGGGCGGCGGAAGCGTCCCCCAGCATATCGATGGGATTGCCACGGCTCCAGAAAGGAGGAAGAATCGAATCGAGACGTTGCATGGTTTTTTCGTCCAGGGTCGCTGGCTCCTGTCCATGGCGGGCGAGGTAGTCCACGGCCATTACACCGGGGCCGCCACCGTTGGTAACGATCGCCAGTCGAGGCCCTCGCGGTCTGGGTTGCTTGGCCAACAGTTCCGCGCAGTCAAACAGCTCTTGGATCGTTTCCACACGGACAATACCCGCCCGTTTGAACGCGGCGTCGTATACATCATCCTCTCCAGCCATGGCCCCGGTATGAGATGCCGCGGCTTTGGCTCCGGCCAAGCTTCTGCCCGCTTTCAGAACGATGATCGGTTTCACCCTGGATACGGCGCGTGCCGCACTCATAAATTTCCGGAAATTGGTGAGATTTTCGATATACAACAGGATGCTCCGGACACAGGGGTCGTTGCCCAGATAATCGACCAGGTCTCCGAAATCTACATCCAGCATCGATCCAATGCTGACGAAATGGCTGAATCCGATATGTTCCCGGAATGCCAGATCCAGAATGGCACCGCAGATGGCGCCGCTTTGTGAAACAAACGCGAGGTTCCCCGGGTCCGGCATTTCGGGGGCGAAACTGGCATTCAGGCGTGCGTTGGCACAAATGATTCCCATGCAATTCGGGCCGATGATCCGAAGGCCGCCTTTGCCGGCAATATCTTTAATACGGGTTTCGATTTGGATCCCCTGTTCCCCGGCCTCCTTCCCTCCGGCGGAAATTACCACGGCTCCGGCTGCCTGTATGGCTACGCAATCCCTGATGATATCCGTAACAGTGTGAATCGGGGTGGCGATCAGAACCAAGTCTACCTCCTCGCGGAGTTCGGAAACAGAGGAAAACGAAGGAATACCGTGGATTCGTTTATGCCTGGGGTTTACGGGCAGCAGGATACCGGAGAAATTACCCTGGTTCAGATTTCTCATCAGTGCATCACCGATGGTTCCTGGCTTTTCACTGGCCCCCACCACCGCGATCCTTTTGGGATGGAAGATGCGATTCAGATTGGTTTGTCCCATGCTTCTGTCCTGTTTCGTGAGAAAGAATAAAAGAGGAGTAAATCTTCTCTGCCGACGGTATCTGTTCATGTTCTGTATATATCACCTGCGAGTGGACATGCAATATTTTCAGCCTGTGGGCTTCCACCGTCGCCCGGTCCGGCATGCGGGGTTTCATCCCACGGGGACGGGATGGTGCTTTCCGGTTGGTGACAGGAAATCAATCTTTGGAAGTTCAGCCCAGGATAATTATTACATGATCGGCTTTGGATCTGAGAGAAAGGCTGAATATGCTGGTATGGATCAGGAGGTTCGGTTCGGGTTTCGGTTTATCCGGCGCCTGGTCCGCTGGTGCACGGCTTCGGGATATCGGTTGCCACGGCCACGGCATCCCGGCATGGCATATGTTTCATGCTTCAGCTTTCCATCCCGCCAAGCGGATATTACCTCTTCGAGATTACCGGCCACAAAGGCGACCACTTGGATTCCATAGGCCGTGATGAGTTCCTGTAATTGTCTGGAAATTGCGCCGCATACCAGAACATTCACTCCGAATTCCACCAGACGAAGGGTTTTATGTACCGGATGGCCTTCCGGAAGTGTTACCGTTAGCCGACTGTCGATATGTCCGGAAAGTACCTGGATGACATCCATCGATCGGGCGGTATCGAATACGGGGGCGATCCGGTTTTCCCAGACCGCAAACGCCGCTGTCTGAATTGGTTTGATTTTCATTCCTCTGTCTACTATCCATGGTGGCGGTACGAATTCGGAGCCTTGGGATCAGTATAGGGATTCATGGTAGAAAAATGCAAATCGAATGCCACCTCCCGTAGGTAGGCACTTTCGCTAGGCAATACGACGATCATCGGGGGATACAGCAGGCAGGAAAGATGGAAAAAATAAGAAAAGGGCGCGGATATACAACCAGGATAAGAAAGAGGGGATGCAAAACAGCTACTGTTTCCGGGAAGATCCGTGGGATCTCGAAGGAAGGGAAATCCGTAATTTTTTGATTCTGCGAAACAGGGTGGTTTTGTGGATTCCCAGATCCCGTGCAGCCGCCAACCGGTTCCCGTCGTTTCGTTCCAGTGCTTCCATAATCACTTGGGTCTCGAATATATCGCGGGAGGATCTCAGGTCGGCATCGGAGCCAGCGGCGGTACCTTTGGCAGCGAGCTCCGGAGGCAGATGTTCCATGTCGACGGGGCGGTCGCCGCAGAGGACAAAGGCGCGTTCAATGGCATTTTCCAATTCCCGGATATTTCCGGGCCAGTCATAGGCCATGAGCAGGGACAGCGCTTCCCCCGCGATTCCCGGTACCGCCTTGTCGTGGAGACGGTTGAAACGGGCCACGAACTGATTGGCCAGGAGAGGGATGTCTTCCTTGCGCTTGCGGAGAGGAGGAAGCTCCAGCCGGATCACGTTCACCCGGTAGTAAAGATCCTCCCGGAAAAGACCCAAGCGAACCTGTTCGGCCAGATCTTTATTGGTGGCCACGACGATTCGAACATCGGCCGTTTCCGAACGGGTTGAACCCAGGGGTTCATAGATCCTTTCCTGGAGGACCCGAAGCAACCGGATCTGGAGCGCGGGGCTGATTTCGCCGATTTCATCCAGTAACAGAGTTCCTCCTTTGGCCAGCTGAAATCGGCCTGGTTTATCCCGGACGGCCCCGGTAAAAGCTCCGGCTTTGTATCCGAACAGCTCGGATTCCAGGAGCGTGTCGGGAAGGGCACCGCAGTTGACCGCGACAAACGGTCCCAGACTTCGGGAACTGAGGGAATGGATCGTCCGGGCCACCAGTTCCTTTCCGGTGCCGGTTTCTCCTTGGATCAGAACCGTGCTGGGGCTGACGGCGATTGCCGGGAGAACTTCAAATAACCGTTGCATCAGGGGGCTTCTGCTGGTCAGATCGCCGATCTGGAACTTGCCGTCCAGTTCCTGCCGCAAGGCCTCGATTTCAGAGAGGTCCCGAAATGTTTCAGCGCCTCCGATCACCTGTCCGTCTTCGTCTCTCAGGACCGCAGTCGAAATACTGATCGGTTTTCGGTTTCCTTCGGAGTCGATGATATAACCGGATTTCCCGATAACGGGTTTCCCCGTTTCCAGGGTCTGACGGAGGGCGCAGGAATCTCCACACATGCTGGATCGGAAGACATCCGAGCAGGGCTTTCCGATCGCTTCCCGGCGGTTCACGCCGGTGATTTCTTCCGCGGCACGGTTGAAAGAAGTGATCCGCCACCTTGAATCCACCGTAAAGACACCATCCGAGATGCTTTCCAGGATGGCTTCCGTGGGCGTTATCGCCTGCGGATTCGGTTTCCGGCCGGAAGAAGAATCCATTCGGTCCGGGAAACATTCCGTTTTCCGGTGCCCGCGAGTTTTCTCCCGGGCATCGGAGGAGTTCATGTTTTGATTTTTCCGGCGGCCCATTCTGCGAGTTTTTCCCGATGGATTTTCGAGTTATGCCGCACGTCCACCGGGAAGGATTTGGGGAATAAGATGTTCCGAATATCCTGGGTCAGGACGTGCCGGGAAGCCACTTCCAACAGCTCCGCTTCCAGCGCCCGAAAATCGATTCCGGAATCTCCGGGATGAACCTGAATGCAGACAACCGGAACCTGACGGGGGAATTCCCCCACTCCGACCAGGGCGCTGCGGAATACCTGCGAATGGGTGTTGAAAATGGATTCAACCGGTATGGTATACAAAATCCCCTTGTCCGTCTGAACTCGGTGGCTTTTCCGACCGCAATACCAGAGCCTTCCTTTGCGGTCGATCCAACCTAGATCTCCCATCCGATGCCAGATTTCTTTACCGTCCTTGATCTTGTGAATGCCATCCGATTCCGGATTGTCATAATATTGGCGGGTGACGAGATCTCCTTTGACGATGATTTCCCCGATTTCCGAAGCTCCCAATGTCAGATCGTCCCGCCACTGGGGTTGTGGGGTGTCTGATATACGGATAATCCGGACTTCGATGCCGTCGAGTGGTTTCCCGACACAGATCCCGTACCCTTTTTCCGTCAGTCTTCTGGTTTCTCCCAAAATTTCCAGGCTTCCGATCGAGGTGACCGGTACGGCTTCGGTGGCCCCGTACGGAGTGTGTATTTCCGCCGGTTCACTCAGGACGTGGGAAAACTGCTCGATATTGTCGGCGGATACCGGGGCTCCGGCGGACACAACCCGTTTCAGGGAGGGAAGCTTGATTTCCTTTTCCTTGGCAAATCCACCGACCCGGTGTAAGAGGGCCGGAGAGGCGAACAGATTGCTGACTCCTTGATTGATAATCGCTTCCATGATTTTTTCCGGGTCCACTTCCCCCGGTTTGGAGAAGTCCATATCCGGAATGACGGCGGTCATTCCGAGAGCCGGGTCAAAAAGAGCGAACAACGGAAAGGTTGGGAGATCGATTTCATCTTCTGAAATTTGAAAATGGGATTGAATGGTATGAATCTGGGCATCGAAATTCCCATGGGTATAGACCGCACCCTTGGCCGGGCCGGTACTTCCGGAGGTGAAGAGGATGGCGGCGGGATCATTTCGTTGGGTGGCTGCTGCCGGATAGGGCTGCCAGGGGATTTTTCGGATCTGGCGCAGCGTCAGCCCTCCCCAGAACCAACGGGGGCCGACGGTGATTTGGATGCGCACGCTGCGAAAGGCGCCTGGGTGGAAAACCCGCACGGCATGGGCCGGAGAAATGCCGATGAAGGCTTCCGGCCGGCTTTGGCGAATACACGCCAGCATCGCTTTCGATCCCATGCCCGGATCCACAACGACCGGGATGGCTCCAGTCTTGAAGAGTGCGAAGATCAGCGAAAAAAAATCCAGGCTCGGCCGTACCATGACCAAGGTCCGCACCCCTTTTCCCACACCCGCCGACTCCAGGCCGTGCGCCAGGCAATCGGATTCCATATCCAATTGGCGGAAAGTCAGGTGGGAGTAAGTGACCCGGCCGTCGTCGTCCCGTCCGGCCGGGCAGACAACCGCCCGTTTATAGGGCCGATTCCGGGCTGTCAGGGTTAACAATGAGGCGACATTCCATATCTTATCTGTTGCAGGATTCATCGATGGTCCGCAGTTGGTTCGACAGGCGGCATTCCGATAACCTCCGCATCGATATGGGTCCGGTTATGAAATACCGTCTGGTTGGGGTTGATAGGGTTCTATCGGGCTTGCCGGGCGGAATGATTCGCTACGGACTTCCCGTCGATCACCCACCCGGTAACTTTGTTACATCACATCGGAATTCTTTTCAAGAAATTTAATATGCGCGGCAGGACCAGATCTCCGGCATCCTCCAGGAGATAATGTCCGGCTTCCGGAAAGCGGTGTGTTTCCGCATCGGGAAACCGTCTTTTCCATTCCAGGAAGTAGTCTGGATCAAATACCGGATCCCGAAGCCCCCATAGAATCAAGAGAGGAATGTGGGTAAGGAGGCTCAGATTCTGATCCATCCAATCGATGGTTTTCCAGGCTCGATCAGCAGGGGTTACTGGAATGTCCTGGACGAACCGATGGGTTGCGACGCGGTTGGCCGGCGTGTCATAAGGAGCGGTCAGCCCCTGACGAACGGGGCGGGACAGAGGTTTCCGAGCTGCGATCATCAGTGCCCCTCGGACGAAAAGATTGAGGTGTTGAATCAGGAATCCGGATAGGGAAGGCCATTTCCGGAGAAGGGCAAGTCCTGGCGGCAACCCTTTTTGATGCGGCGGGAAAAAAGCGGCTGTGTTCATCACGACGATTCCGGATACGGTTTCCGGATGCCGTAAGGCATAGCCGATTCCGACGGCGCCTCCCCAATCATGTATGATCAGGGTCAGATCCCGATCGATTCCCAGTCCTGCGATGAGTGATTCGAAATCCGTTATCCGGGTTTCGAGCGTGTAATCGTAGTGGTTTTCTCCCGGTTTTTCCGAAAGTCCGCATCCGATATGATCCGGCGCGATAACCCGGTATTTTCTGGACAGCTCCCGAATCAGGTTCCGATAAAAAAAAGACCAGGTCGGATTACCGTGAAGCATGACAACCGGACGGCCCTCTCCTTCCTCGACATAGTGCATCCGGAACCCGTGGATGTTTTTAAAACGGGAAGTGAAGGGATACAGGGTTTTCCATTGGAGTGTCGCAGGCATGTGCGGATTCCCGTTCGGTTACCAGCGGATCGCCAGCATCAGGCAGTTCAGGCCGCTGCCGATGCCCAACCATCCAACCAGGTCGTTGGCTTTCAAAAACTCTCGCTCGTGTGCGATGGCCGCGGTCATCGGCAGCGAAACGGTTCCCATATTTCCGAGATACGCGAAAGTCGTGAAATCTCTTTCGGCGGGAATGCCCAGGTTGTCCAGAATCGTTTTCTGATGCGCGGATCCCACTTGGTGGCAGACGATCTTGTCCGGACCGTCCGGACCGATACCGAAAGCCTGCTGAAAATCCCGATACGTTTCCACACCCAGACGGACACCGTGTTTGAGCACCCCGACGGAATCGGTTTGCATGAAATGAGGCAGGGTGGATGGAAAGCCGGTATCCGGTCCCCATACACAGAGCCGATGCCACCGCGCGGCGCTGCGAATCACCGCGCCCAGAAGGCGCCGTCTGCAGTCCGTCTGCGGGTTTCGGGAGAGGACAACCGCGGCGGCTCCGGAACCGCCGGTCAGGGTGGCCAGACTGTTCCGGAATACTTCCATATCCATCGTATCGAGCATGCGCGTGATGACCAGATCGATGATTTCCCGGGATGTCTCACATGAGACCACCATCCCTGCGTCGATCTGTCCCAGTTCGATGGCGTTGGCGACCAGTATCATACCGTTCAGCACTCCCAGGCATGCATTGGAAACATCCAGGATCTGGGTGTCGGGGTCCAAGTGGAGTTTGTCGGCCACCGCGCAGGCGGTGGCCGGTTCCAACTGGTCTCGGCAGACTCCGGCATATACCAGCATGCCGATGGCACTGGCTGGAACGCCGGATCGGGCCAGGGCTTTGGTTCCCGCCCGAAAGGCCCCCTCACTCATCGGGAAGCCCATAT
>CAZTKB010000071.1:0-13392 GCA_964614125.1 uncultured Desulfobacterales bacterium
CGCCCTTGTCAGGTCCGCAGGCCTTACCCGACAGGACGGTAGCCTAAGCGGCTACAGCGTAGTTATAATCGTCTGCGATTATATTTAATCCTGTCTGTTTAACGAGAAGCCAGGAACTCGGTATGCAGCCGGAACTTCTTTATCCCCGTCGAAACCGTTTCGCCCCCGTAACGGCGAGGGATGTACGCCTTTAAATTATAGGACAACTATAATGCGTTCGGATGAAAATGTCAATCAGCGATGGTATCCGCGTTCGGCATCCCGGTCCATGTCCTTTTTCCGGATGCTTTGCCGCTTGTCATACAGATGTTTTCCTTTCGCCAAAGCAATCACGATCTTCGCCTTTCCGTTTTTGAAATAGATGCGAAGCGGAATCAGGGACATACCCTTTTCGTTGACCTGTCCGTACAACCGCTTGATTTCGTATTGATGAAGCAACAATTTTCTCGGACGCAAGGGGTCATGGTTGCCGTAGTAGGCAAAGGGATATGCCCCGATATGAAGCTGGTAGACATATACCTCGCCATTTTGAATTTTGGCGTAGGAGTCCTTGAGATTGGCCTTTCCGATGCGGAGGGATTTGACCTCTGTACCGGTGAGCACCATCCCGGCTTCGAATTCATCCTCGATGAAATAATTGAACCGGGCTTTGCGGTTTTCCGCAACAATTTTGATATGATTCCGTTCCATTCCGTCACTTTCCGATCTGTCGGTGTTGTATTCCGGATATCATGTGGTTATGGCAGACCGACTGATCGCGGGTCATTTCCGTCCGGAGTTTCCGGAATTGCCGGTGGAACCGAGGCTTCCTCCGCCAACAATCCGCCGTATTGTTTGTTCACGAGGTCCAGGACCTCACGGGTGGTTTTAAGTTCCATCACCTCGGTAACCAGATTGCGGCATTCTTCTTGGCGCAAGGATGCGATCATTTGTTTGACGATGGGAATGGATTGGGGATTCATGCTGATTTCATCCAGTTCCAGTCCCAGCAGGACCGGAATATTCAGGGGGTCTCCCGCCATTTCTCCACACATATAGGTCTTGACGCCGTTCTTTCGGCCGGCGTCAGTCACCATTCGGATCATCCGGATGATTGCGGGATGGAGGGGAGAGTAGAGATATGCTACATCCCGGTTCCCCCGATCGATTGCCAGGGAAAACTGAATCAGGTCGTTGGTTCCGATACTGAAGAAATCGACCATACCGGCCATCATTTCCGCCAGAATAACGGCTGACGGCACTTCCACCATGATTCCGACCTGTACAGCCGTGGAATGAGGCAATTGTTCCTGTTTCAGCTCTTCTCCGGCAATGGAAACAATTTTCCGGGTTTCCAAGATTTCCTCGCACCCGGATATCATGGGAAGCAGGATCCGGACATTCCCGTAATAAGCCGCCCGAAGAATCGCTCGAATCTGGCATTTGAAGATATCCGGGCGCTTCATGCAGTACCGGATCGCCCGTAGTCCCAGAGCCGGGTTTGGTTCCTGGGAAGCCGGGGCATGGTTCAGCGCCTTGTCGCCGTTGATATCCAACGTGCGAATGGTGACAGGGCGGGACCCCATCTGCTGAACTACGAGCCGGTAGCTTTCGAACAACTCTTCCTCTTTTGGGAAATCCATACGGCCCAGGTATTGGAATTCCGTTCGGTATAAGCCGATTCCATCCCCTCCGTTTTCCAGAACCAGTCCGGCCTCATCCGGAATTTCAATGTTCCCCATCACCCCTAGCCGGATGCCGTCCAAAGTTCGGGATTCCACATGCCGGTACTGAAGAAGCCGGGCGCGTTGGATTTCATAGTCGATTTTTTTGAGCCCGTACTCCACTAAGGTTTTGTCGTTCGGATGAATTACGACAACCCCGGAGGATCCGTCCACAATCAACAGGTCGTCCATGTTGATCTGGGTGGTTGCCGTTTGCAATCCCATGACCGCAGGAATATGGAGGCTTCGCGCGATGATTCCGGTATGGGATGTTTTTCCGCCCAGATCGGTGATGAATCCCCGGATGGTATCCTGTTTGATCTGAATCGCCTGGGCTGGAGATATATCCTTGGCTACCAGGATGACCTGCCGGTCCAGCCGGGAAATATCCGCTGTATTTCCCCCGGCCAAATTGATCAGAATCCGGTCCGAGACATGAACGATGTCCAGCGCCCGTTCCTTCAGATAGGGGTCTGCCATCCGATTGAACCGGGAGCGTAGGGACGAGGTCACTTTTTTCAGGGCCCATTCCGCATTGATTCTTTCCGTCTCGATGGTTTCGAGGGTTTTCCCGTACAACATCCGGTCGTTGAGAATGCTGATATGGGTTTGCAGGATATCCGAATGGTCCGGAATATCCTGATAGGCGTCGTGGATGATGGATACTATGTCGTCCCGGGTTTTTTTCACGGCGGATTTGAACCGTTTCACCTCATCCGGGACCGCTGCTGCACGGATGTAATATTTCTTGATGATCTGGATGGAATCGACATCCACAACATACGCCCGGCCGATAAACAGTCCTGGGGATGCCGGTACGCCGGCCAGCCGGATTTCGGAATGGTCCTGATCATTGATTTCGCCAAAGCCCAATTCGGTCATATCTATCAGCGCCTGCAATACCGGTGAATCGAATGGGTCGTCGACCGTGAATTCGATCCATTCCCCCGCTGGGCAGGCAATCGACAATATATCGAACATGTTCTTGGCGCTGACTTTTTCCGAATTCCGAATGACCCATACCTCGGATCTGGCTTGTTGTGCCAGCTTGACGATTTTGGCGGCGGATCGGGCATGGATGCCCATTTCGTTGATCAGTTGTACTTTTCTGGATAAGCCAGGTGGTGTTATAGCCGGTATCATGGTTGCGAGTTCCCGTTTTCCGGTTTTCAAGGACCTTTGAATCCGCTAAACTATTAACAATCCGGTGGTCAATTGTCAATTGGCTACCCCGACGGTTCCTTGATGTCAAGCTGGAATATCCACCGGATAGGAGAAGTCGGCCGATGAAACAAAAAGAAAAGGAACTTGAGTCGGCATAGCTTTTTCGGATTCCGGGCAGGTTAACCTGTTGCCAGGGAACTGGTCGGAAAACGATCTGTCACCTATGATGACGACCTGTCGAAACAGGTAAATCTGTTGACACTCCCCATACCTTATGATAGCTCATCGCAATTAATTGGAACAATATGAAAAAGTATGTAATACCGCAATGGTTTCCGGCATTCGGAGCTCTACGGGCCGACAGGCCTAATTCCGGGAAACGGTGGGAGAAGGGAGAAATGCCATGGGTACCCAATCGAAACATCTTGATGACCGCGTACCGGAGGGTGATCCCGGTGATGACGAGATACTGGAACTTGTGGATGTAATTATTGATGATGATGAAATCTTGGAACTAGTGGATATAGTTGTGGATGATGAGGATATTCTGGAACTCACGGATGCAATAGAAGAAGACAAGGCGGATGTCATCGATCGACCGGATATCGGGCAAAAGGACACCGAACCAAAGGTGGGCCTGCTTGATCCTCACTGGTGGAAAACAGACGACGCGACGGTGTCCAAAACAGATCACATGCCTGAAATAATGAATCTGAAGGGGGTTGAAGAAGATCTTATCGATCTTACTGACGGAATGGAAGAGAGTGATAAGGAAATAGTTATCGAGGAAATCAACTCTTCTCTTCCCGGCTTTTCATGGGATCTCGAATCGGGAAACAAGACCGATGTGGAAGAGGACAGCCCTCCAGAAAGATTTGAGATTCCAGAAGATCATATGAATGAGGAAAGCGCAATACCCATGCCGGAAATAAAAGAAAGCAGCCCACCGATTTCCGATTTGACCCGAAAAATGCTTGAATCCTTGGAATCTCCGCTGTCGGCGGTCCCGGTTTCGTCCGGGGAGGGAACAGACCCGCCGAAGGAGATTTCCACCCCGGACGTTAATCAGTTACTCCCAGCGTCTTCTGAGGTTCCGTGCGAGCCGGCGGAATTGTCCAGTCATTTGGAACCTTCTTATGAGAAACAAGAAGTGTCCCTAACCGAAGAACAAGTTGAATCGGCTTTGGAGCGGGTCATCCGTCGGATGTTTCAGAAAAAAATTGAAGATGCCTTGGAACAGGCTGTGGACCGGGTAGTACGGGAAGACATGCAGTATCTGAAAAAACTGATCATGGAAGAAAATGGAAATCCATAACGGAGATCGTTTTATGTCGTTGAACCAGCTGGAAAAGGGGTATGAACCCCATGATGTGGAAAAAAAATGGTATGATTTCTGGGAAACAAACGGGTTGTTCGATGCCGATGAAAGCGCCGCACATTCTCCGTATTCGATTGTCATTCCGCCGCCGAACGTAACCGGCGTATTGCATATGGGGCATGCCCTGAATGTCACGTTGCAGGACATTCTGTGCCGATACCGAAGACTAAAGGGGGATGATGTCCTCTGGATGCCCGGAACCGATCATGCCGGAATTGCCACGCAGAACGTCGTTGAGAAAAAACTGGCCGGAGAAGGTGTGAGCCGACATGAACTGGGCCGGGAAAAATTTATCGAGGCGGTTTGGGCCTGGCGCGGTGAATCCGGCAGTGCCATCATTAACCAGCTCAAGCGGCTGGGTGCGTCCTGCGACTGGAAGCGGGAACGGTTTACCATGGATAAGGGCCTTTCCGATGCCGTAAAAAAGGTTTTCGTCCGGCTGTATCGGGAGGGTCTGATTTACCAGGGGGATTACATCATTAACTGGTGTCACCGGTGTTTTACCGCCCTGTCCGATCTGGAAGTGGAACACGAGGAAGTGGACAGTTTCCTGTACCATGTCCGATATCCCTTTCCGGACGGCTCCGGTGGTTTGGTGGTGGCCACGACCCGGCCGGAAACCATGTTCGGAGACACGGCTGTGGCAGTGAATCCGGAGGACCCCAGATATCAGAACTTGCCCGCCGAAGTTCTTCTGCCGTTGACCGATCGGAGGCTTCCGATTATTCGGGACACCTATGTCGGCATGGAATTTGGAACCGGTGCCTTGAAGGTGACACCGGCTCACGACCCGAATGATTTCGAGATCGGATCCCGTCATGAACTTCCCCGCCTTAAGGTCATCGACGACAACGGGATCATGAACGAAGAAGCGGGACGGTTTCAGGGTATGGACCGGTTCACCTGTCGCCGAACGGTTGTAGAAGAGCTGAAACGACAGGGGCTTCTGGAGAAAATGGAACCGTATCGTCACAGTGTCGGGCACTGTTACCGCTGTAAGACGATCGTCGAGCCCAATCTTTCCCGCCAATGGTTTGTCAAGGCGAAGCCTCTGGCGGACAAAGCCATCGCCGCGGTTCAAAACGGGGAAACCCGCATTGTTCCGGAAATATGGACCAAGAATTACTTCGATTGGCTGTACAATATTCGGGACTGGTGCATATCCCGGCAGATCTGGTGGGGACACCAGATTCCGGCCTGGACGTGTACGGATTGCGGCAGGCTCATGGTGGCGGAGGACACGCCGTCCGTTTGCGACCAGTGCGGCAAAACAACCCTGGTCCAGGAAACGGATGTTCTGGATACCTGGTTCAGTTCCGCGCTGTGGCCTTTTTCCACCATGGGATGGCCTGAAGATACGCCGTTGCTTAGAAAATACTATCCCACATCTGTTTTGGTGACCGGTTTTGATATCCTGTTTTTCTGGGTTGCCCGTATGATGATGATGGGAATTCATTTCATGGAACAGGTCCCTTTCCGGGATGTGTATGTCCATGCCCTGGTTCGCGATGAAGCCGGGAAAAAAATGAGCAAATCCAAGGGAAATGTCATTGATCCGCTCACCGTCATCGAACAATACGGAACCGACGCGTTTCGGATGACGCTGGCCGCATTCGCCGCGCAGGGACGGGATGTCAAGATGTCCGAAAAGCGGGTGGAGGGCTACCGCCATTTCATCAACAAACTATGGAATGCGGCACGATTCGCCCTGATGCACGTGGACCGAGGGTATTCGGACTTGCCGGAAGGACCTCTATCATTGCCCAACCGGTGGATTCTGTCACGATGCCAAGTTGTCGCTTCCCACGTCACCGACGCATTGGACAACTACCATTTCAATGAGGCAGCCAATCAGTTGTACCAGTTTGTCTGGCACGAATTCTGTGACTGGTACCTGGAAGCCGTTAAGTCCGACCTCTACGCCAAGGAAGGGGAAAAGGCCCGGGAATCCACCCGGTGCGTGATGTGGCATGTGCTGCGGGACATCCTGATCATGTTGCACCCGCTGGTGCCATTTGTCACGGAAGAAATCTGGAACATCCTGCCGGGAACCTCCGGAAGCATCATGAAGACCTCATTCCCGGAAAAGCGGAAAGATCGGGTGGATCTGGCTGCCGAACGGCACATGAACATTCTGATCGAAATCACCACAGCCATTCGGAATATCCGGGGGGAAATGAATCTGGCGCCGTCTTTGTCCTTGAAATGCCAGATCCAGACATTGGATGAACGGATTCATACCGTGGTGCAGGACTACGGGGATCGTATTCAAAGCCTGGCACGGCTGGAAATGATCAGTGTGGTCAATCAGACGGAAAAACCCCGGACGTGCGCAACCGCTGTCATCGAAAACGCGGTCATTTATGTTTCGTTGGAAGGAATCTTGAATGCGGATCAGGAAATCGCCCGGTTGGAAAAGGAAATAAAAAAGATCAACGGAGAGTTGGATGGGGTTGTGAAGAAACTTAACAACGAGGACTTTCAGGACAAAGCCCCCCCGGAAGTCATCGAAAAGGTGAAATCCAAGCAGGCTTCCCTGTTGGAAAAACAGCAGAAGCTCCAGGCAAACATGGAAAAAATCCGTTCCATTCAGGGTGAGGGAGCCGGTCCGTCATGATGTCTTTTTCTGAGAAACTGGTGGATCTCGCGCTTGCCGAGGACATCGGAACCGGAGACATCACCACCGACGTTCTGATTGATGTGGGGGCCACGGGAAATGCCCGAATCTTTGCCAAAGAGCCCCTGGTTTTGGCCGGAGTGGATATCGCAACCCAGGTGTTTTACCGGCTGGATTCGGAGATCCGGATCCGGTTTATGTGCCCGGACGGATCCAAACTGGAGGTTGGAGAGACCATTCTGGAGTTGGAAGGATCTCTTCGATGCCTGCTTACCGGTGAACGGACGGCCCTTAATTTTCTGCAACGATTGTCCGGAATCGCTACCCATGTCCGAACCTATGTGAAACAGATAGAAGGGCTTGCCATCCGGCTGGTGGACACCCGAAAAACCACGCCAGGATTGCGCGTTTTCGAAAAATACGCGGTCCGTATAGGGGGAGCGGCCAATCACCGGATGGGATTGTTTGACGGGGTGCTGATCAAGGATAATCATATTGCCGCATGCGGCGGGGTGATACCGGCAATCACGGCAGCCCGCCGTCGGATTCACCATCTTGTCAAAATCGAGGTGGAAACCACCAACTTGGACGAAGTCCGGCAGGCCTTGGAGGCTGGTGCCGACATCATCATGCTGGATAACATGACGGTGGATCAGATCAGGGAAGCTACCGCCGTTATTGATGGGAAAGCACTGGTTGAGGTTTCCGGGGGTGTCCATCGGGAAAACATCCGGGATCTGGCCCAGGCGGGAGTGAATATCGTATCCGTGGGGGCATTGACCCATGGGGCCAGAAGCGTGGATATCAGCATGGATATTCAGGGTGGTACTCAGGACCGGGGTCTTCCGGAAGACCTATGATTCCATTACGGGACACCCTCGCCTCGCGCACCCATCCGGTTGCGACCTCTGTGATTATTGCGCTGAACGTCAGTGTGTATTTGATTCAATTGTCTCAGGGAGGCCATCTGGACCGGTTCATCTATACCTATGGGATGGTTCCGGCGCGGTACTCCATACCTCAGATCAGCGCGTATTTCTCTGTTTGGCAGCAGTTGTTCTCTCTGGTTTCTTTTATGTTTCTGCATGGCGGATTCTGGCATCTGCTGGGCAACATGTGGTCGCTGTACATTTTCGGCGACAATGTGGAAGACCGGATGGGCTCGGTCCGGTATGTGGTGTTCTACCTGGTATGCGGACTGATTTCCGGACTGTCCCATATGGTTTTCAATCTGTATTCCAACGTACCTACCATCGGAGCCAGTGGGGCGATCGCCGGTGTCATGGGCGCCTATTTCATTCTCTTTCCCCGGGCGAAGATCCTGACATTGATACCGATCCTCATCATACCGTTTTTCTTTGAAATACCTGCATTTTTTTTCCTGGGAATGTGGTTCTTTCTTCAATTTCTCCAGGCGGCGGGCAGCCACGGGGCCATGACCGGCATTGCCTGGTGGGCCCATATCGGCGGATTTGTTTTCGGCATGATCCTGGTACGGTTTCTGACCACGGTACCGCCTACCGGAGTGAGTGACCGGATTCGTAAATACACCGAAAAACATTCCACTCCCCATCTTCAGGTGATCCGTCCTTCTGGATCCGGGGAGGACCCCAATTTGTATGCAAGCATTGCGGTTACACCCCATGAAGCCGAATCCGGGGCCTCCAAACTGGTCAATTTGCCATGGGGTTTTTACAATCGGATGATCCGGGTTCGGGTGCCGCCGGGGATCCGGGAAGGCATGTCGTTACGGCTGAAAGGAATGGGGATTCAAAAACCGGATGGTACCAAAGGGGATTTGGTGCTTCGGGTGGTGATTCAGCACAATTCGCCGGAAATTGGGCGATAAAGGATATCCGTATGAATCAACGAATTTTTACCATGGGGCTATCGACCGAGGCTGTTTCTCTGTATCTCGTGTGTGTCAGCCTGGTCGATGACGGGCTGACCATCTCCACGCGCAATATTATGGACCGTTGGACATCGACAGAGGAATTGCTGGAGAAAAGCACGGAGGAACTGTTGGGCCGCGCTGTTCTAAACAGATTCATATCCGACGGGAAAAACAGCATTTTTCGTATCAATGACGCCGATTCCTGGATCAGCGGCTGATTTTTTGAAGCTCGTCGGCGACAACCTCAACAATTGTTTGGATGGAAACGTCCCGCTTCATCCCAGGGCAGGAACCCGCCATGGCATACCAATTGTTCGGATCTTTCAGCACACCCGAAATATAGGGCCAAGCCCGGCACATAAACGGTTTGACCGGATGAATAGAACAGTTTTGATTAAAAAAGATACAATAGCCGTTTTCGGCCTGTGCCAACAGCGGTCTTTTCCCGGACATCCGGCAGTATTTCGCAAGAAATAATTCCGGCTCCTCCTGGATAAATTCGGATATCCTCCGGATATCGGCTTCCGTCAGATACGTCCCGCCATACCCCTTGCAGCAGTCTCCACATTGCTGGCAGGAAAAGATTGGTTCGGTTTCGATTGCATCAGAACACATGCCGTGTCTCCATGGCCTTCTTGATCGTCGCCTGGTCCACATATTTCAGATCACCGCCCATGGGGACACCGGAGGCGATCCGTGTGATTTTGACGGGAGTCCGTTTCAAGATCTCATACAGATAGGATGCGGTTGCTTCCCCTTCCACGCTGGTACTGGTGGCAATCACCACCTCCCGGATGCCGTTTGGAGGCGACACCCGATCCACCAGTTCCCGGATCCGGAGATTTTCAGGCCCGATGCCGTCCATGGGCGACAGTGCACCCTGCAAAATATGATATTTGCCGGTGTAGGCCCCGGATCGTTCAATGGATATCATGTCTGCGGGCTGTTCCACCACGCACAGGATTCCCGAATCCCGCCGGGAATCCGAACAGAGGGAGCAGGTTTCGCTTTCACTGAGACCGAAGCATGCACTGCACAGCCTGATTTTGTCTTTCGTGTCCAGAATGCTGCGTGCCAAAAGCTCCGCATCGTTTCGGGAGGCGCGAAGGATGTGCATGGCCATTCGTTCCGCACTTTTTTCACCGATTCCCGGCAGGCGGCTCAGGTGTTTGATCAGATTTCGGATGGGAGATGGATAGTAGTTCATCGGATCATCAGGATTAGAATAGCCCTGGGATGTTGAGCCCGCCGGTCAGTTTACCCATTTCGGAAGAAACCATCTCCTGAGACTTGGTGAGGGCGTCGTTGACGGCCGCCAGAACCAAATCCTGCAGCATTTCAACATCTTCAGGATCCACGACCTCCTTTTCGATGTGAATCGAGACGACCTGTTGTTTCCCGTTGGCGGTAACCCGGACCATTCCTCCTCCGGAGGAGGCTTCCACGGTTTTTTCCGCAAGTTCCTCCTGGAGTTTCACCATTCTGGCCTGAATTTTCTGCGCCTGCTTCATCATGCTGCCCATACCCTTCATCATTGGTCTATTCCTCCGTAGGGATCTGTATATCGACCACGTTTCCGCCGAAAATACTGAGTGCTTCGGCTACCCGTGGATGGTTTAGCGCCGCTTTTCTTTTTTGAGCGGTCGGGTTGACTGGTTGGGGGGGGGAGTCTTCCGGTTTTTGAATGACAAACTGGATGTTCTGCTGAAAAATTTCCGATAGGGCTTGCGTGATCAGCGGCAGGTTTTTCTGGATCTTTTCCAATGAAACACGCCCGTTTTCCGGTTGGACCGCAATCGCCCCGTTCGGTGCTACCGAGAAACCGGACCGGGATAAAGCTCCGGCAAGAAACGGCTGCTCGTGGGCCAGCTTTTCCTGGAGTGCTTTTCTTAATACATCGACACCCGCCTCCGTTTTCAGAATATCAAGGGAAAGAGGGAACCGGGATGGCGGTTCCGGTACCCTTTCCTCCAATTTCGAAGGAGGTGCAACAGATTCCGGAGGGGGGCCATACGATTCAGCCTGTTCGGTCACCATCGGCGGCAACGACTTGTTGGAAAGCTCGTTCCGTAGTTTTTCCAGAGATTCGACCAGGTTGTCGATAGATAAAACCGGACGGATTTCCGCCAGTTTGAACAGAATCATTTCCAATGCCAACCGAGGATTGGAAGCCGTTCGAATCAGGGATTCATGCTGGTACAGGGTATCCGCAATTTGATGCAGGAAAACGGGCGGTACGGATTGCGTCTGCTGTTGCAATAGGGTGGTTTCTTCCGGAGGGAAGAAATGTATCATCGATTCTTGTGTTCCCAGGCTTATGACGAGGAGATTCCGAAAATGTTCCAGCAGGTCTCCATAGAAACGTTTGATGTCCTGTCCGTTTCGATATATCCGCTGAACCTGGTCGATGGCGTCCGGCCAGCGGCCTGTCAGGATCGCCCCGGAAAAATCGAATAGACTTGTCCGGTCCACCAGACCCAGCAACTGCATCAGATTTTCATACCGGATTTCTCCGTCGGAAAACGAAATGATCTGATCCAACAAGCTCAGCGCATCCCGCATGCTTCCGTCGGCTTCCCGGGCGATCAGCTTCAGGCAGTTCTCCGGAATCCTCACCTGCTCCAGGGAGCATATCTTCTCCAATTGGCATCGAATCGCCTCCGCCTCGATGCGCTTGAGATCGTGCCGTTGGCATCGGGACAATATGGTTACCGGAACCTTGTGGATTTCCGTGGTGGCAAACATGAATTTGACATGGGGCGGTGGCTCTTCCAACGTTTTCAGCAACGCGTTGAACGCAGCGAGGCTCAGCATGTGGACTTCGTCAATGATATAGATCTTGTAGCGTCCGTGGGAAGGCATATACCGAGCGTTTTCACGAAGTTCCCGAATCTGGTCCACACTGTTGTTGGAAGCGCCGTCGATTTCAAAGACATCGGCGGGAATACCCTGGGTGATTTCACGGCAGGATTTGCAGTCGTTACACGGAAGGATGGTGGGGCCGTTGATACAGTTCAGGGATTTGGCCAATATCCGGGCGATGGTGGTTTTGCCCGTCCCCCGGGGACCGGAGAAAATCAGGGCATGAGCCACCCGTTCGGATTCGATGGCGTGGCACAGTGTCTGGGTCACATGTTCCTGCCCCACGATCTGATCAAAGGATTGGGGACGGTATTTTCGGGCCAGAACGAGATAGGACATATCGATCAAGTCGGGAACGTTGCCGATCGCCGGGGTGTGGGAAAGTGAATGAATTTATGTCAGGACAGGAATTCCGTCGAATTCAGTCAGCGCAACAATCCGGTTTTGATGGCGGAGAGAGAGGGATTTGAACCCTCGGCACCGTTTTTGACAGCGCACACGATTTCCAGTCGTGCTCCTTCAGCCGCTCGGACATCTCTCCGTAAATTACACAAATCAACCCGGTCTTGCCGCACGATATCCATCGTGAACCAATTCGGTGTTATCCTCCCAGCCCGACCATTGGCGGCCCTTTCTGGCGGAGAGGGTGGGATTTGAACCCACGATCCCGTTTTTGACAGGATGCCGCTTTTCGAGAGCGGTGCCTTCAGCCGCTCGGCCACCTCTCCAACACGTCGAGCACAGATTCAGACCGATGGCGCACCTGTTCTCTGGTGGATATCATGCAATCAATCCGCACTATATATCTTTTTTGGATTCGTATGTCAATGGTCTTGTCCAAAGGGGAAGGGATCCATCGAGGTGCCGTTTGCCATCCCTGCAGGAAAAGCAGGATGTTGAGGGGCTGTGGCAGAAAATCAAATCCTGCTTGAATAAACCTTGTCGTTATAGTATGTAATTCCGCTTTATGCAGTGAATTCTTTCTGCCGGAAAACCGGTAGGCGGTTTTTTTTCTTATTTGGTCAATCGTTTGCGGGATCATCCGACCGAATATTACCGGAATTTCAGGATTTAATTTCCATGTAAAGAAGGAGCAAATGGCTCGAATTCAACCGTTTCAAGGGATCGTCTACAATCCGGATGCGATCGGCAATCTGGGTGATGTCACCACCCCTCCCTATGATGTGATTTCGGAAGCAGAGCAGGATGGATATTACCAGCGACATCCACACAACATCATCCGGCTGGATCTGGGAAAAATCAGCCAAGGCGATGATGCACAGGAGAACCGCCACACTCGGGCCGGTGCATATCTTCACCAATGGCTTCAGGAGGGAGTTCTCGTCCGGGATCCCGCTCCCGCGTTGTATCTGACGGAAATGGTGTTTCATCTCAATGGAAAACCTGTTTCGCGGTGGGGATTTGTCGCGCGGGTCGGGTTGGAGTCTTTTGACAAAAAGGTGATTTTACCTCATGAAACCACGTTCTCCCGTGTCAAATCGGAGAGATTCGAGCTGATCAAGGTCTGTCAGGCGAATTTCAGTCCCATATTCTCCTTGTATTCGGATCCTGAAAACAGCCTGATTTCCCGATTGCGTGCCTCGGTGGAGGAAAGCCGCCCTGATATGGATTTCACCGATGACCGGTTTCAGACCCATAAGGTCTGGAAAGTGACGGATCCAGCTCTCCATGGTTTTGTTTCCATCTTCATGCGGAACCGGAACCTGTTTATCGCGGACGGCCACCATCGGTATGAAACGGCATTGAATTACCG
>CAZTKB010000072.1:0-13294 GCA_964614125.1 uncultured Desulfobacterales bacterium
GGATCGCTCCCCCGGGAAGGCGGGCCAATCCACCTTTTTCCAATCCGGGAAGCAGAGGGATTTCACCCTTTTACTCCCCCCCACCCTGGCCCTCCCCCACCAGTGGGGAGGGAAAAAATTATTAGCCTTGGCCATTCTCTGTGCCAGGGAAGAGACGATGAGCTGCCAGGATAGGTCCCCCGGGACGGCGGGCTGTTCATCTGCATTGCCGAAGTATCTCCCCATATCCCTGATGGATAGGCCGGCCACCCCTGTAATGTTTTGTTGACTTCCGGTTTTTTGCATATTACATCATTTCCGATCGCAACGCCTTGAACGGGACACCTCCAAACATATTGCGGATTCCCAAACATCGCGGCAACCGCATCGATTGGTTTCTCGACCGTTTTTCGGAAAGGAACTCCCCCATGAATCCCATTCTGATCGGCAAAGGGCAAAAACCCGTCACCCTTCACCCGAAATATGCCAACCGCCACGGCCTGGTCGCCGGCGCCACAGGAACCGGGAAAACCGTCTCTCTGCTCGTCCTGGCCGAAGGTTTCTCGCGCATCGGGGTTCCCGTCTTCATGGCGGATGTGAAGGGGGATGTGTCGGGGCTGGCCATGCCGGGAACTGCCCATGAAAAAATCCTGCAGCGTGCTGCGCGCATCGGCATGCCGGATTACGCTCCGGATGGCAGCCCGGTCATCTTCTGGGACATTTACGGCCGAAGCGGGCATCCGGTTCGAACCACCATCAGTGAAATCGGCCCTACCCTCCTGGGCCGCATGCTGGAGCTCAACGACACCCAATGCGGAATCCTGGAAATCATTTTCCGCCTGGCCGATGAAGAAGGATTGCTCCTTCTGGATCTGGACGATCTCCGTGCCCTCCTTGCACTGGCCGTGGAAAACCGCAAGGAAATATCCACCCGGTACGGTCTCGTAAGCCCCCAGTCCGTGGCAGCCATTCAGCGGGCACTGTTGACCCTGGAACGGGAGGGCGGACAGGCCTTCTTCGGCGAACCGGCCCTGAATCTGGAGGATCTGTTCCGCACCGACCTTTCCGGGCGGGGCATTATCCATATACTGGCCGCAGACCAGCTGATACAAAAGCCGCGCCTCTATTCCAGCTTTCTGTTGTGGCTGTTGTCCGAACTGTTCGAAAATCTCCCGGAAGCAGGGGATCTCGACAAACCCCGGCTGGTATTCTTTTTCGACGAAGCCCATCTGCTTTTTGACGACGCCCCCCCGGAACTCCGGCGCCGGGTAGAACAGGTAGTCCGCATCATCCGTTCCAAAGGTGTTGGTGTCTATTTCTGTTCCCAGTTTCCCGACGATATTCCGAACGAGATTTTAGGTCAATTGGGAAACCGGATTCAGCACGCCCTGCGTGCCTTCACCCCGAGGGACCAGAAGGCAGTCCGCACTGCGGCTGAAACTTTTGTTCCCAACCCGGCCCTGGATGTGGCAGCGGAAATCGCACGGTTGGGCATCGGAGAAGCATTGGTGTCCACTCTCCAGGAAAAGGGCATCCCCATGCCGGTGGAAAAAACCGAAATTTGTCCGCCCCGTTGCCGGATGGGGGCCATCACACCCCAAGAGCGCGCCGCGATACGAAGCCGAAGTCCCATTGGGGCAATCTACGACTTTCCCATCAACCGGGAGTCCGCCCATGAAGTACTGGCCGGGCGTGCCACCATGAAACCCAAGCCGAAAGGAGTCGCCGACATTCCCGGAGACAAGGAAACAGCCGGGACCACCGGCCTGTTGAGCGGCATCCTGTGGGGAACCGGACGACGCCAGGGAATGGTGGAAACGGTTGCCAAACAGGCTGCCCGAACAGTCGGCAGCCAGATCGGCCGGAAAATTATCCGGGGCATACTGGGAGGAATTTTTAAATGATCCTATCGTTTCACCTTTTCATTTTCCGGCGGCACCTCCGAGGGGGTTCTGCCTCATGACAGACCGGACCATCGCCGATTTTTTGTTCGAAGCCCGATTTCTCAAACAAATTCCCCGGTCCGGATTCGCTTTTCTTGGGGCAGGGAAGGAATCCGTGGCCGAGCATTCTTTTCTGACCTCCATTATCGGATGGATCCTGGCATCCATGCGATCGGACATCGATTCCGAAAAACTGGTGTGTTTATGTCTGCTTCACGATCTGGCCGAAGCCAGGACCGGGGATCTGAACAGTGTCCAGAAAATCTATGACCATGCCGATGAAGGCGCCGCCGTACGGGACATGATCCGGAATATGCCGTTCAGCCGCCATCTTGGAGCCTTGATGGAGGAATTTCGTCATGGGATGGATCCGGAAGCCGTTCTGGCACGCGACGCGGATCAGTTGTCCATGTTGTTGGAATTGAAATATCTCTGGGACAAGGGACATCCTCCGGCACAGGAATGGATCCCCTTCGTTCTGGAAAGAATTCAAACCCGGGAAGGCAGAATACTGGCCGAAAGCATTCTGGAAACAAAAGTCGATTCCTGGTGGATGGAAAAATTTATTGACAGCAAATTATAAAAAAAATAATTTTAGAGTTTGACATTTTTTTATTCCCGATTGTGGGACCCCCTGGAAAGAGGACCCCTAATACGCCGGCTTTCAGACGGCCGGGTAACCATTCACCGGCGCGCACCCTCGCGTTCTATCGGAAAAATGGAGGCATAAATGGACTGGTTGGCAAGATCCCTGGGCTCGTCCCTGGGGAAAAAAGCGATGATGGCATTGACCGGACTGAGCTTCTGCGGCTTTCTGGCCGCGCACCTGGCCGGCAATTTGTTCATTTACGGAGGCCGGGATTCTTTCAACGCCTATGCCGAACATCTTCACTCCCTGGGGCCTTTGTTAACCATAGCGGAAATCGTTCTGCTGACTTTTGCCCTGATTCATATCGGTACGGGCCTCATTCTATTTTTCCAGAACCAAAAAGCCCGCCCGGTCGGTTACCATGTCAACAAATCCGCCGGGGGCCGGACCATCGGCTCGGCCACCATGCCCTACACCGGGTTTTTCCTGATGCTTTTCATCATCTTCCATCTCTTCAATTTCCATTTCGTGGACAAAACCGAAAGATCGATTTTCGATATCGTGGCCGAATCTTTTCAAGACCCGATTTATGTCCTGCTGTATGTCACCTCCATGGTGGTCGCCGCCGTTCATGTCAGCCACGGATTCTGGAGCGCCTTTCAGACAATCGGGATCAACCACCCCAAATACACACCGCTGATCCGCTTTCTGTCTGTGGCCTTCAGTCTGGTCATCGCGGCCGGGTTCGGGTTCATACCGGTTTACGTATCGCTGATCGTCTAGAATAAGGAGAGAAACAACATGTTAGAATCCAGAATACCCGGCGGCCCGCTTGCCGAAAAATGGAACCGGCATCAGTTTGAATTGAAACTGGTCAATCCGGCCAACAAACGGAAATTCGAGATCATCGTGGTCGGCAGTGGCCTTGGCGGAGGAGCCGCTGCCGCCTCCCTAGCCGAACTGGGATATAACGTCAGCTGTTTCTGTATCCAGGATACCCCTCGCCGGGCGCACAGTATCGCGGCCCAGGGCGGTATCAATGCCGCCAAGAATTACCAGAACGACGGAGACAGTGTCTGGCGCCTGTTTTACGACACCATCAAGGGCGGGGATTTTCGGGCCCGGGAAGCCAACGTGTACCGGCTGGCCCAGTTGAGCGTCAACATCATTGACCAGTGTGTGGCCCAGGGAGTCCCGTTCGCCCGGGAGTACGGCGGATTGCTTGCCAACCGCAGCTTCGGTGGTGCCCAGGTTTCCCGCACCTTCTATGCCCGGGGGCAAACCGGTCAACAATTGCTGCTGGGGGCTTACAGCGCTCTCTCCCGTCAGATCGCGGCCGGAAAAGTCCGGATGTTCCCCCGAAGAGAAATGCTGGATCTCGTGATTATCAACGGCCAGGCCCGCGGCATCCTGGCCCGGAACCTGGTCACCGGAGAAATGGAAAGCTATGCCGCAGACGCCGTGGTCCTGGCCACCGGCGGCTATGGGAACGTGTTTTTCCTGTCCACCAACGCCATGGCCAGCAATGTCACCGCCGCTTACCGGGCGCACAAGAAAGGGGCTCTGTTCGGAAACCCCTGTTTCACCCAAATCCATCCCACCTGCATTCCGGTACATGGAAGCTATCAGTCCAAGCTGACCCTGATGAGCGAAAGCCTTCGAAACGACGGACGGGTGTGGGTTCCCAAAACCCCGGGAGACAAACGGGCACCGGATCAGATTCCCGAATCCGAACGAGACTACTATCTCGAGAACAAATATCCCAGTTTCGGCAACCTGGTTCCCCGGGATGTCGCTTCCCGAAACGCGAAAGAACAATGTGATATGGGCAAAGGGGTCGGAGAAACCGGCCTGGCGGTATACCTGGATTTCCGGGATGCCATCCAGCGGGACGGCAAGGACGTGATCGCCCAGAAATACGGCAACCTGTTTCAGATGTATGAAAAGATCACGGCCCAGAACCCCTATGAAACCCCGATGATGATTTATCCCGCGGTTCATTACACCATGGGCGGTCTGTGGGTGGATTACAACCTGATGAGCACGGTTCCGGGCCTGTTTGTCCTGGGAGAAGCCAATTTTTCGGATCATGGCGCCAACCGGTTGGGAGCCAGCGCCCTGATGCAGGGACTGGCCGATGGCTATTTCATCATCCCCTACACCATCGGAGGATATCTGGCATCCACCCCGCTGCCCAAAGTTTCGGCCGGCGCTCCGGAGTTCCGTACCGCGACGAAAGAGGGGACCGCTCGAATCCGGAAACTGTTGGGAATCAACGGCAAGCGTACGGTGGATGATTTCCACAAGCAGCTGGGCAAAATCATGTGGGACTATTGCGGAATGTCCCGGAATGACGAGGGGCTGGCGAAGGCACGCCTGATGATCCGGGAACTGCGATCGGAATTCTGGGAAAATGTTCGGGTGCCGGGTGCCGAATCGGATTTGAACCAAAGTCTGGAACGCGCGGGGCGGGTAGCCGATTTTCTGGAGTTCAGCGAACTGATGATTCTGGATGCCCTGACCCGACGCGAATCCTGCGGCGGGCATTTCAACGAGGCGTTTCAAACCGAGGAAAACGAAGCCCAGCGGGATGACGAAAACTTCAGTCACGTTTCCGCCTGGGAATATGCCGGGGATGATCAGGAACCCGTCCTTCACAAGGAACAGCTGGTTTTTGAAAATGTCAAGCTGACGCAAAGGAGTTACAAGTGACCAAGACCATCACCATCACGCTGAAAATCTGGAGACAAAAATCCGCCGCTGACAAAGGTGGATTTGAAACCTTTCAGGCCAGGAATATCTCCACCGACATGTCGTTTCTGGAAATGCTGGATGTGGTCAATGAACAACTGACGATAGACGGCAGAGAACCCATTGCGTTTGACTCGGATTGCCGGGAAGGGATCTGCGGACAATGCGGTGCCGTGGTGAACGGCCGCCCGCACGGCCCGGAAAAAGCGACCACCCTGTGCCAGTTGCACATGCGGCATTTTCAGGACGGCGATGTTCTGGCCATCGAACCGTTCCGAGCCCGTGCATTCAAAGTCCTGAAAGATTTGGTCGTAGACCGAAGTGCTCTGGACCGGATCGTTCAGGCCGGTGGGTACATATCCTCCAACACCGGCGGGGCTCCGGACGCCAACAGCGTTCCCATCCCCAAGGATATTGCGGACAAAGCCATGGATGCCGCAGCCTGTATCGGGTGCGGCGCCTGTGTTGCGGCCTGCCCCAACGCAGCCGCCATGCTGTTTGCCGGAGCCAAGATTTCCCATCTGGCGCTGCTTCCGCAGGGAAAGCCGGAAGCAGCCAAGAGGGCCATGTCCATGGTACGCGTCATGGACGAACTGGGTTTCGGCAACTGTACCAACGAGCGGGAATGTGAAGCCGAGTGTCCCAAGGAAATCTCGATTGTCAACATAGCCCGCATGAACCGGGAATATTATAAGTCCGCTTTTCTATCGGCTGTCCAGTGAGTCATTCTCCGTTTCCGACAACCGCATTCGCGCCTCCCGCCCGATTCACGTCCTGGATCCGGCGGGAGAGCTGAACAATCATGGTTTTCAGTTCGATCCTGTTCCTCCTGTTGTTTTTGCCGGTCACCGTCGCTCTGTATCTGGTTGCGGGACAAAAATACCGAAATTATCTCCTGCTGGGGGCCAGCCTGCTGTTTTATGCCTGGGGTGAAGGAATTTACGTCCTGATCATGCTGGCCTCCATCACCCTTAATTTTACCTTCGGTATCCTGATCGCTCGATATCATGGCCAACGGCCTGCGGTTCTGATCCTGTGCGTTTCCATCGTTTCCAACATTCTCCTGTTGTCCGGTTTCAAATATACCAACTTCCTGGCAGACAATCTGAATATCGTCCTCGATGCTTTTTCCATGACCCCACTGGTGCTGGGCCGCATCCATCTTCCCATCGGGATCTCCTTTTTCACCTTTCAGGCGATGTCCTACGTGATCGATGTGTACCGGAACCCGTTTCTGGTCCAGCGCCGCTTTTCCCGCATCGCCCTGTACATTTCCCTTTTCCCGCAGTTGATCGCGGGTCCCATCGTCCGGTATCAGGACATCGCCGGCCAGATGGAAAACCGGAAAATGGACCTGGAAGATTTCGCTATCGGCTTCAGGCGGTTTGTCCTGGGAATGGGGAAAAAGGTCCTCATCGCCAATCCGCTGGCCATCCGAGCTGACCAGGTCTTTGCCGTAGCCTCGGCTGATCTGACCACCGGTCTCGCCTGGTATGGAATCTGTTGTTATACCTTGCAGATTTTTTTTGATTTTTCCGGATACTCCGATATGGCCATCGGCCTGGGCCGCATGTTCGGATTCCGGTTTCTGGAAAACTTCAACTATCCTTACATAGCCAACTCCATCCAGGATTTCTGGAGAAGATGGCATATCTCCCTATCGACATGGTTCCGGGATTACCTGTATATCCCCCTGGGAGGCAACCGCAAAAGCCCTCACCGAACGTATGGGAATCTGTTAGTCGTGTTTTTTCTATGTGGGCTCTGGCACGGCGCCAGTTGGACATTTGTGATCTGGGGCCTGTATCATGGCCTGTTTCTGGTTCTGGAACGGACCGCATTCGGAAAATGGATGGGGAAACTTGCCGCCCCGCTCCGCCATGGCTATACCCTGCTGGCTGTGGTGATTGGATGGGTCTTCTTCCGTTCCGAAACACTGGAAAAAGCTCTGGGCTATCTGACGGCCATGGCCGGATTTTCCACCGGATCCGGTGTCTCCCATTATGTCGCCCTGTACTGGGATTCCCTAACCGCCTTGGCCGGACTGGCCGGAATCCTCTGCAGCCTTCCGATCGGACCGTGGATCAGCCGTTTTATGGACAGGCTGACGGCGGGCACCGTCACCAAGGGCGTAGCGGTGATTTCAGGTAGCTGGGAAGCGTTCCGGACCTTTTCCGTCTCTGTGGTGCTTACCTTGTCGATTCTGCAGCTTTCGGTAGGAGCATACAATCCGTTTATCTATTTTCGTTTCTGATCAACTGCAAAGGCGGCGTGGTGCAATGTCGTCCAACCACCTGAAAATGGCAATGTCGAACCGGAACCGGATACAAACCTTTTCCCATATTTCCATGGTGATTCTGTTCCTGTTCGCCTGCTACCTGCCGTTGTCCAAAACGCTGATCACCCCTACTCAATCTATTTCAGAGACCGAAAAACGAAAACTGGCGCCACCTCCGAAATTGGAAATGAAACTGGAAAACCTGAAATCCTTTCCACGTCAGTTTGAAAACTATTATAAGGACCACTTCGGGTTTCGAAGCTTTTTGATCTTCTGCAACAGCTACATCTGCCACCAATGGCTCGGCGTCTCACCGGTTCCATCAATTCTGATCGGAAAAGAAGGGTGGCTGTTCTGGAACCGAAACCGGCTGAATGAAGATTTCCGCGGTGTCAATCCCATGACGTCCTGGGAGCTGGAACAGTGGAAAAATGTCCTGGAAGACCGGGCGGAATGGCTGGCCCGGGAGGGAATCCCCTATCTCTTTTTCATTTCTCCGGAAAAGCAGACCATCTATCCGGAATTTCTTCCGGATCATCTCCAACAACGAAAGGGAGTGACCCGGCTGACACAATTGGAAGATTATCTGAAGCAAAATTCCACAATCCGGCTACCGGATCTGAAAACACCTCTGCGGCTGGAGAAAGAAAAACATGTGGTATACTACAAAACAGATACTCACTGGAACTTCCGGGGCGGGCTGACCGCCTACCAGACCCTGATGGAACCGATTTCCGTATGGTTTCCGGATATCACGGCACGGCCCAAGTCATTTTTCACGGAACGGATGAGCGCCGATCACATCGGTGGAGACCTGGCGCTTTCCATGGAACTGCAAGGCGTGTTGCGGGAGGACCGGCCGGTCTTTCAGCCGGAATATTTGTGTGCGAAACGCTGGGCTTATGAAACTCCTCTGGCACCCCGGGGAATATATGCCATGGGATGCAAAACGGAAACCCGCAAGGCCGTGGTGTTCCGGGATTCCTATTTCAATTTCATCCTTCCGTTTTTGTCCGAACATTTCCGGGAGGTCATCTATGTCTGGGACCAGTATAACCATGAACTGTGCAAACAACTGATCCGGGACGTCCAGCCGGATGTGGTGATTGAGGAAATGCTGGAACGATTTCTGGTCTATGAGGCGCAGGACCAGGAGGGATGGAAAAATATCCGCCTCGATCTCGCCCAAGATCGCTTTGAGCGATCCGAACGGGTTCTGTATTACGGTAAAAACCCGGATCTTTCCGGAATATCCCCCGCACAAGATCTGGTGGAATTCAGACAACCCGGCCAAACGGTTTACCGGTCCACCGGCGTGGATCCCCAACTACAGCTACCGGATTGCATTCCGGAAACAGCCGGATCCCTCATTTTTCGGATCCGGATCACCAGTCCCTCGGAGACCGAAATCCAGGTATTTTATCGGACCGGTGGGGAGCCGTCTTACAGCGAAGTCAAAAGCGTTAAGACGGAATTGCGCCGGGGAGTCAACGAAGTGTATTTGCCGGTTACAGGCCGGGATTATTCCGGAGCCTTCCGTCTGGATCCGGGGAAAACACCGGGAGACTACATCCTGCATGAAATCGAGATCCGGGATACTCCTCGGAACCCGGGCTCGAAGGATCCGTCTAAATCACCTTGTTCAGCGCGTATTCAATGATGCCTTCGGCACCGTGTTTCATCAGTTTGGGAATCAGATCCCGCACCACCCCGTTCTGGACCACGGTTTCCACGGAAAACCAGTTGGTCTGATACAGGGAAGCCACGGTAGGCGCATTCAGACTGGGCAACAGGGCAACCACCTCTTCCAGACGGTCCTCCGGAACGTTCATTTTCAGACCGACCAGTTTTTCTCCCAGTAGCGCTCCTTTCAGAAGTAACGCAATCTGTTCGATTTTTTCCCGTTTCTTGGTGTCTTGCCATGACTGGTGATTGGCGATCAACTGGGTATTGGTCAGCATCAATTCATGGATGATCCGAAGGCCGTGCGCCTTGATCGTACTGCCGGTTTCGGTGACTTCGACAATGGCGTCAGCCAGACCGGAAACCACCTTGGCCTCGGTCGCACCCCAGGAAAACTCGACCTGAACCGAAATGCCACGGTCCGCAAAGAATTTGCGGGTGACCTGGACCAACTCGGTGGCGATTTTCATTCCTTCCAGGTCTTCCGGTTTTCTGGCCGGAGAATCAAAAGGTACCGCCAGCACCCAACGGGCATGCCGCGAGCTGACTTTCGAGTAAATCAGATCGCAGACCACATGTACATCGGAATCGTTTTCCGCAATCCAGTCCTTTCCGGTCAGGCCAGCATCCAGCGTGCCGTTTTCCACGTACCGGGACATTTCCTGGGCCCGGCACAGGGCACACTCGATTTGATCATCGTTAATCTCGGGGAAATAGCTTCGTCCGTTCACATCAATTTTCCATCCGGACCGACGGAACAATTCCACCGTTGCGTTCTGCAGGCTTCCCTTCGGAATCCCCAGTTTCAGAATCCTGGACATCAGCGATATACCTCCTTGGGATCGAACAATGGTTCTCCCACCGTCTCGATTTCGGAATTCACTATTTTCCGGTAAAAACAGGACCGGTGCCCGGTGTGACAGGCGGCATCCCCGACCTGCTCCACCTGTAGCAGAACCGTGTCATTGTCGCAGTCAATCCGAATTTCCTTTACCCATTGGACATTCCCGGATGTTTCCCCTTTGACCCAGAGGCAATTCCGGCTTCGGCTGAAATAGGTCGCTTTCCCGGTGGACCGCGTCATTTCCCAGGCTTGTTCATTCATAAATGCCAGCATCAGAATTTCGTTGGTTCGATAATCCTGCACCACGGCCGGAACCAGTCCGCCCAGCTTCTGAAAATTCAATGTGATCATGGCTTATTCCTCGCAGCAGGTCCACATACGGCCGACTTCATACTGCCATTCTTCTCAAAAAGCTTGTATTTTTACCATATGGCTTTATAATGTCAAACTGTTTTGTGGATTTCCCTACGGACTGATGAACACGGACAGTTGGTAAACAGACTGATTTCAGCCCATTTCTCAGAAAAACAATCATGCCCTGCCAACAGCCCATCCCCCGATTTCCCCGATGAGTTTGCTGTAGGCACCGGATTATCACCCGACTCAGAATACTGATTCACTATGCCGGCACCGAAAAAAACATCCCGTTCTTATACCCGACACACCCACGCGGTTTCCGTTTCCTGGTTTAGCCTCCTGTTTAAGGGGATTCTGTGGACCGGTGCCATTCTCTTCCTGGTTGCCGTTCCCTCCTTGATTTTATTCTATCTGTACATCAACGAAGGTCTTCCCAAAATTGACACCCTGGCGGATTACAACCCGCCTGCCATATCCACGGTGTATTCGGCTGACAACCGTTTGATAGCGGAATTCTACCGGGAACGGAGAAAAGTCATCCCGTTGTCCGCGATGCCGGATCTGCTGAAAAAGGCCTTCATTGCGGCGGAAGACTCCCGTTTCTACTCTCATCCCGGAATTGATCTGATCGGCATCGCGCGGGCCATGTTCAAGAACATCGAGGCGTGGGACATCGTGCAGGGAGGCAGCACCATCACCCAGCAGGTCACAAAGTCCTTTCTCTTGACTCCGGAACGCAGCTTCATGAGAAAATTCAAAGAGGCGATCCTGGCCTACCGGATTACCTCGACGTTTTCCAAGGATGATATCTTGTTTTTATATCTGAACCAGATCTATCTGGGACATGGCGCCTACGGCGTGGAGGCAGCTGCAGAAAATTATTTCGGTAAGTCCGCCTCGGAATTGAATCTGGCGGAATGCGCGATTCTGGCTGGATTACCGCAGGCTCCCAGCCGCTACTCTCCCTTCCGTCATCCGGAAAGGGCCAAACAACGCCAAATCTACGTGCTGAACCGAATGGCACAGGAGGGATATATCACCGACGACGAGGCCAAACGGGCTGTGGCGGAAAACTTGGATATACAACCGCGCCGGAATTTGTTCACCGAGGAAACACCTTTTTACACCGAACATATACGGCGATATGTCGAAGGCAAATACGGGGCTGATTATCTCTATACAGCCGGAATTCGGATCTACACGGCTGTTGATATCGATATGCAGAAGAAAGGACAGGAATCGATCGATGCCGGATTGCGGGAATTGGACAAGCGCCAAGGCTACCGGGGTCCGACAGATCGAATTCCATTGAAAGATCTCGAATCCTTTTTTCAGTCTTACCAGGCGGAAGGCAAAGAAGGTGTTCCGAGCATAGGGTCCATACTGACCGGAGTAGTCACGGAAGTGAATAATTCGCGGCAAACCGCCGCCGTTAGAGCCGGAACGATACAGGGAACGATTGCCCTATCCGATATGAAATGGGCGAAAAAACTCATTTCGGACACCACGAATCGCTCGTCCGCTCCCAAAACCATCGGCGATATCCTTCAACCCGGTGATGTGATCCAGGTCCGCATCCTTCAGGACTATCACCCCGCCCATTCCGGACAAGTGATTTTCAGCTTGGAACAGACACCCAAAGTACAGGGAGCCTTGCTGTGCCTGGAAACCGAAACAGGCCAGGTTCGGGTAATGATCGGAGGAAGGGATTTCAAAGACAGCCAGTTCAACCGGGCGATCCAATCCAGAAGACAACCCGGATCCGCTTTCAAGCCCTTGATTTATGCAGCGGCACTGGACCGGGGATACACCCCGGCGACTGTCATGATGGATGCTACAATTGAATTCTGGGACGATGAAGGCGATCCGGTATGGAGACCACGAAATTATGACCGGAAATTTTATGGCCGGGTCTTGTTCCGGCATGCCCTGGAAAAGTCGCTGAATGTCGTGACCGTGAAAATTCTTCAGGACATCGGCGTGGATTATGCCATCCACTACTCCAACAAGTTGGGGATCACCTCCCCTCTGGAAAAGAACCTGTCCATTTCCCTGGGCTCTTCCGGTGTTTCCCTGCTGGAATTGATCACGGCATACTCCGTTTTCGCCAATCAGGGGGATCGCATTCAGCCGGCGTTCATCACCCGGATCGAGGACCGAAACGGCCGGATGATCGAAGAAGCCCAACCACGGCGGGAAAGTGTGATGGATCGGCGTACCGCCTATATCATGACCAGCTTACTGGAAGGTGTCGTGAAAAATGGAACCGGAAAGCGAGTATTGGCCTTGAACCGGCCCGTCGCCGGGAAAACCGGAACCACGAGCAACCTGAACGACGCCTGGTTCGTTGGATTCACCCCCCAGTATGTGGCCGGCGTCTGGGTGGGATTTGACGAGGAAAGCAGCCTGGGAAAGGGGGAGACCGGCGCCAGTGCCGCGATCCCGATCTGGCTGAACTTTATGAAGCGGATTTTGGACGGCAAACCGCCCACCCCATTTCCGGTTCCAACCGGCATTGTTTTTGTCTCCATTGATACCGAAACCGGCCTCCCGGCGGGTCCGGATTCCAGCGAAATCATCTATGAATGTTTCAAGGAAGGAACCGCTCCCATTGCAGTCTCCGGCCCGTCCGAATACCCGAAAGAGACGGGGGAACCGGAATCCGGAGATTTGTTCAAATCGGATATCTAATCACACGATGGGAAATCCCCCCTGGCCCCCCTTTTCCAAAGGGGGGATATTAAAAGGAGTTCTTTTCCCAAGGAGGGCATGGTAGATGTAGCCCCTTTTCCAAGCAAGAGGGGATGCGCTGCCGGCCTTCCCGCCGGAAAGCCGGAACGGGGGACCTATTCCGCCTTTCTTGCAGGAAA
>CAZTKB010000073.1:0-13197 GCA_964614125.1 uncultured Desulfobacterales bacterium
CTCGTTGCAGGCTGGGCCAAAGGAAACAATTTTCCCCCTCCCCATTTGTAGGCTGAGCAAGGTCTTGCGGGTTGGGGCAGGGCTAACAACTTATTCCTTCCCCACTGGTGGTAGTCTTACCGCTCGCCGCGTCCCGAGTGCGAGGCCGATCCAGCTGTCTCTTGGAAGGTGAGCTCAGCCGCAGTGTTGAAGCTTGCGGCCTCGCTTGTTCTCATACATTCGGGCATCGGCCTGCTCGAGAAGCTGGTCGAGGCTTACCGGATTCATGGGATCGAAGCGGGAAATGCCGATGCTTACGGAAATCCGCCAGGCGGGTTCGAGTTTACTGTTTTCGGCGTTCAAATTTTTTTGGAGTTTTTCGATCAGGGTATCTGCATCGAAATGCCCGGTTTCCATTCCGAGGACCACGAATTCATCACCCCCGTGTCGGGCCAGAATATCGGAGTCCCGGAAAGTGCTTTTCAGCAGGTCCGCTAATCGGCGCAAAACGTTGTCTCCGGCCGGATGCCCCAATGTATCATTGATTTGTTTCAGGTCGTCCAAATCCAAAAACATCAGAAACAGGGGGATTTTCTGGCGCTCCGCCATTTTCAGGGTCTGTTCCGCCAGCCGAAAGAAACCACGACGGTTGTTCAATCCGGTCATTCCATCGAGGAGGGATAAATCCCTCAAAAGCTGTTCCGTTTGTTTCTGTTCGGTAATGTCCCTCCCGACGATCATCAGGGTGGATATGTTTCCCATGTAAAAACGGCTGAGGTTGACATCGAAATAGATTCTCCCCCGGTTTGGGGAATCATATGCCCATTCAAACCGTTGGGGTTTGTCCTGAATGGCCCGGCGGACCATTTCGGTTCCATATTCGACAGATCGCTGCCCATTGGGTTGGAATTCCGCAAAGAGATCGAACACGGATTTTCCCTTGATTTGGTTGAGAGGACATTCGAAGAAATCCGCTGCGGCCGGGTTGGCATCCACGATTCCGGGTTTTTGCAAAACCAGAATCAATTCCTGGGACATTTCCACCAGGGTTCGGTATCGGAGCTCACTGTCCCGGATCGCGTTTTCGGAGCGTTTTCTCTCTGCGATTTCCATGATCAGAGACTGGTTGGTACGGGTCAACTCCGCGGTCCGTTTTTCCACCAGGGCTTCCATCTGCTGGTAGGCTGCCTGGAGCTCCTCTTCGGCCTCCTGGCGAACCCGGATTTCCTTTTCCAGGCGTTGAATCAGGCGGATATCCTGGGCTACCATCACGATTCCCATGAAATCACCCAGCGGGTCGGTAACGCCGGAGATGGAGCAATTTACCGGAATCAGGGTGTGGGTGAAAGACCGGAACACCGTCTGGGTATTCGGCAGGGACAGACCTTGGGAGA
This sequence comes from uncultured Desulfobacterales bacterium, assembly GCA_964614125.1. GTDB lineage: Bacteria > Desulfobacterota > Desulfobacteria > Desulfobacterales > Desulfatirhabdiaceae > UBA4064. The sequence goes on from CAZTKB010000073.1 coordinate 1,374, forward strand.
TCAGCATTCCATCGATTTTCCCGGCGAGGGAAGGGTCTGAAAGAATACAGTGGAATGGTCGCCCGATCAGCTCCGATCCGGGATATCCCAGAAGTTCCTCGGTCTGCGGATTGATTTGGGAAATCTTTCCTTCCGGATTGATGAGAACCAGGATGTCCCGCATGCGGTCGATGATTTCCTGGGTGGCGATATCCGGGCTCAAGGACAACATCCGGAATTTTACCACCGCGATCCACAGACCCGTTCCCAGAAAAAGGCAGGCAATTTGTGCCACTGCCGGTATGGAGCGGATCTGAAGAGCCGGGAGGAAAATATTAAAATAGGATCCAACCAACAGTGATGAAAGCAGGGAAACGATGATGATGGTCGATTGGATTTTCTCCCGCCGCCGGGGCGACCGGTGTCCCCAGGACCATGTCAGCCAGACTCCGATAAGAACGCAGGCAAAAAGATTAGCGGTATGGATCCAGAACCATGGGTTGGTCGGATCGGTGATTTCCACCCAGCCCAGGTGGGTGTAGAAGAAATCGGTTGCGGTGATCGTTCCGGTAAGAGATCGAACGAACAGGAGGGCGCCTGGAAAATACAATGCAATATGAATCCAAGGCCTCTCCAGAATATCGTTCCGCCGTGTCAGAAGCATCAGAAAATGAAGGCAGATGCCTCCAACCATACACCAACCCAGGGACGAGAAGCGGAACCAGAACCACAACGATTCCGGGGTTTCCGCATGGTATACGAAGGCATAGCCGAATGCCCAGATCCCCAGGCTCAGGCTGAGGGAGAAGAGTAATCGGTTGGGGCGTGACGACGGATCCTGGTGGAGAGTGTAAATCCCCAGCGTGACGAAAACCAGCGCCGCGGTCAGCGACAGATAGGGTAAAATATGGTAAACCATTTGTTTGTCGGGTTATGGATACGATTCAGGTGAAATGGCTTTAAGGTGCCGAATTCCTATACAACCACAGCGATTTGTATTGATCGTCCATATTTCATATCCGGACTTGCGTCAAGAAAAACTGCATCGTTTTCCATGTTTTGTTGTGGTTTATTTCGGTACAGTCCCTTCCCCTTACCTACCTCCTTTTCGATATGGGATGCGCCGGAAGGGTGGGTTGGGAAGGTGGTCTCGGTTCGAATATACCAAATTGCAGAATAAAAAATATCTTGACATGGGACCTGTCCCGGTGGTAGGCATGCACAACATTAAAATGTAATGAAGGATGACTCAGTTGTTACAGCATTCGGACAATCGGTTTTATTTCGGTTTTTATTATTACTGGTTCAGAGCCGGTCTGCCCGAGGTGCGCTGAGAGACATTCCCCCGATTCAACCATAACAGCTAGCGCCGTGGGCAGACCAGCCCACGGCTTTTTTTTTCCAAAAGGGCCGTGAAAATGACTTCACGGCCCTTTTTTATTCCACAGGGCATTCACGAAAAAAGGAGCCAGGAGATGACGGAGATCGGCAAGAGAATTCGAATGGAACGTATCATCAATCGAAATACGGGAACAACGGTGATTGTTCCCATGGATCACGGAATATCCGTGGGCCCCATCCGCGGACTGATCAGCGTGAAGGACGCGATTCGGAAAGTCACGGAGGGCGGGGCAAACGCCATTGTGGAACATAAGGGGCTGGTTCGGGCCGGTCATCGGGGAAGCGGAAAAGATATCGGGCTGATCATCCATTTGTCTGCTTCCACCTGTCTGTCGGTCTACCCCAACGCCAAAACCCTGGTATGCACGGTGGAGGAGGCGATCCGGCTGGGAGCCGACGCGGTTTCTATCCATGTGAATTTGGGGAACGGCTCCGAAAAGGAGATGCTGAAGGATTTCGGAAAAATCAGTTACGACGCCCGGTTGTGGGGCATGCCCTTGTTGGCCATGATCTATCCCCGTGGGGAAAATATACAGAGCGAGTATGATGTGGAGGTCATCCGGCATGCCGCACGCGTAGGGGATGAGATGGGCGCGGATATCGTGAAGGTGTCCTATACCGGTTCACCCGAAACTTTTCGGGAGGTGGTAGCCGGATGCAGTGTGCCCGTGGTAATCGCCGGCGGTCCGAAGATGGATTCCGACCTGGAAATTCTGGAAATGGTCAAGGGAGCGATGGATGCGGGGGGTGCGGGAGCCTCGATTGGACGTAATGTGTTCCAGCACGCGAACCCGACCGCCATGGTCCAGGCTATTTCCGCAATTGTCCACGAAGGCGTAGGGGTGGACACGGCATTAAAACTGCTGTCATGACGGAGGCGTGAATGAACCGACGGATCTGGGTCCGGATAGACCCTTGGGATACGGAAATGGCGACTACGGCCCTGGAGGGCGGGGCGGACGCGGTCATGGTTCCGGAAGGCTGCTGCGGCAAGGTCCGGGAACTGGGAAAAATCACGGTAGTGGCTCCGGACGGAGATCTTCGGCCGGATCGGGACATGTGCTGCCGACAGATCACCTGCCGGGAGGACGAGGCGGAAATCGTCCGGATCAGCCGGGAAACACCGGTGCTCTTGGAATGTGCGGATTGGACGATCATTCCGCTGGAAAACCTGATCGCCCAAGATGCCCAAATCATCGCGCCGGTGCGGAATCCGGAAGAAGCTCGTACGGTATGCGGCATCCTGGAAAAAGGGGTGGGGCATATCCTGGTTCAGACCGAATCTCCTGCCATGTTGCGGAACATCCTGTCGGAATTGAGGCGGACCGAGGGGCGGATCGAACTCGAACCCGCGGAAATTCGGGAGGTCCGCGCAGTGGGCATGGGGGACCGGGTTTGTGTGGATACCTGTACCCGGATGTCCGTGGGGGAGGGGATGCTGGTCGGAAACAGCAGTGCGGGCTTGTTTCTGGTCCATGCCGAGACGCTGGTCAATCCTTATGTAGCGCCCCGGCCTTTTCGGGTGAATGCCGGCGCGGTACATGCGTATATCCGCCTTCCCGGCGGCCGGACCGGTTATCTGTCTGACCTGAAATCCGGAGACAGTGTTCTGCTGGTGGATTTCACCGGGACCTCGGTTTCCGCTGTCGTCGGACGACTGAAAATTGAAAGACGCCCACTGATGCAGATCACGGCCCGTGCGGGCGACCGGGAAATTTCGACTTTGGTACAGAATGCGGAAACCATCCGGCTTACCCGTCCGGATGGAACTGCCGTGTCGGTCGTGCATACGGTGCCCGGGGACACGGTTCTGGTTGCTCTGGAAGATGCCGGCCGCCATTTTGGGCATAAAATCGAAGAGACCATTCTGGAAACATGAAAACGACGCAGACGATCGAAACTCTTCGCGCCGATATCGACCGCATCGACGAACAACTGCTGGACCTGCTATCCAGGAGGATGATTGCCGCATCCCGTATCGGTGAAATCAAAAGACGGGACCACCGCGCCGTGGTCGATACCCTCCGGGAACAGATTGTTTTGCAGCGCCTGGCAGCCCGAAACCAAGGCCCGTTGCCTACCCCTGTTCTACACCACATCTTTGCGGAAATCATCACCGCATGCCGGGAGATTCAGGGACCCGCCGCCATCGCTTACCTGGGACCGGAAGGGACGTTCACCCATACCGCTGCGATTCGTCACTTCGGGCATACCGCCCGCCTGACACCCTGTTTTCAGATCAGCGATGTGTTTGCGGAAGTAGACAAGGGTAATGCCCATTACGGAGTGGTCCCTGTGGAAAACAGTATCGAGGGGTCGGTCAATCCCACCTTGGATCTGTTTTTGGAAACTCCGGTGCGAATTTGCGGAGAAATATATCTGAACATCAGCCATGACTTGCTTTCCCTGACCGGTGACCCGGGCCGTATCCGGGTGATCGTGTCCCACCCCCAGGCATACGCACAATGCCGGAGATGGTTGGAGACACATCTGCCGGAGGTGGTGTTCGAGCCCTGCCAGAGTACGGCTGCGGCCGCACAGATGGCTGGCAGTCATGCCGAATATGCCGCAATTGCCGGATCGGAAGCCGGGAGTCTGTATGACCTGAAGCCCATTGCGACTCGTATCGAGGATTCCGCCCGGAATACCACCCGGTTCTGGGTGATCGGACAATCGTTTCCCGGGCCTTCGGAGAATGACAAGACCACCCTCCTGTTTTCGACACTTCACACCCCAGGTTCCTTGTATCATGCCTTGAAACCGTTGAATGATGCACGCATCAACATGGTCAAGCTGGAATCCCGGCCCGCGCGCCATGCCAACTGGAACTATGTTTTTTTTGTGGATATTGAAGGACATCTCCATAACCCCGCTGTCCGTCGTGCGGTCGATGAAATGAAGCCGCTGTGCATGGCCCTCCAATGCCTCGGGTCCTATCCCCGGGCGGAAACGGTGTTCTGAAATGATCGATATCGATGCATGCACCGGATTGTTTGGGATCTTTGGCAATCCGGTCGGCCACAGCATGAGTCCGATCCTGTTCAATCGGATCTTTCAGGAAGAAGGAATCAACGCGGTCTATCTGGCCTTCCAGGTGTCGGAAATCGGGAAAGCGGTTGCGGCGTTTCGGGCACTCGGTATGTCTGGAGCCAGTGTCACGATTCCGTACAAGGAAACGATTCTCCCATTTCTGGATCGTGTCGAAAAACAGGCGGCCATAATCGGGGCCGTCAATACCTTGGTTTGGGAGGACGATTTACTGATCGGACGGAATTCCGACGCCGAGGGAGCGGTTTGCGCATTGCGGGACCATGTCGACATCGTCGGCAGACGGGTGGCGATCATCGGAGCAGGAGGCGCGGCCCGTGCGGCCGGATTCGGAATAGCCGGAGCAGGCGGACACCTCGTCATCGTGAACCGAAGTAAGGAAAGAGGCGAACGGCTTGCCAAGGACCTGAATGCGGATTTTTTGCCCCTGGCCGATGTGAGACGCCTGCACTGTGATATTCTGATTCAGGCGACCTCCATCGGGATGTTTCCCCGGGTCGCGGAGAGCCCTGTTCCATTCGAGATGCTGCAACCGGGTATGGTGGTCATGGATATGGTCTACAACCCCCAAAAGACCTGCCTCTTGGCGGAGGCCCATAGCCGGGGATGCACGGCCATATCCGGAATATCCATGTTTGCCTACCAGGCGGCGTTGCAGCTGGAGTGGTGGACCGGGAAAAAACCACCGCTTGAATTTCTCCGCCATGTGGTTACAGAAAGGATGAGAGGATGATCGAAATCATACCCCAGCCGATACTCGATCAAACGGTTCGGGTGCCGGGATCCAAAAGCTATACCCATAGGGCACTGATCACCTCCGCATTGTCTTCCGGTACATGCCTGTTGACAGGGGGATTGGACAGCCAGGATACACGTTTGACACGGCTTGGTTTGAGCCGTCTGGGAGTCCGGATGGAGTCGGAATCGGAACGGTGGATCGTACATGGTTCGGCCGGCAGGCTGTCTCCTTGGCCCGAGCCGATCGATTTGCACAATTCCGGTACCTCGATGCGGCTTCTGACCGCGGTTTGCGCGTTGGGAAGAGGAAAATACCGGTTGACCGGAAGCCCCCGGATGCAAGAGAGACCGGTGGAAAATCTGTTGGACGGCCTGCAGGGAATGGGAGTTCATGCGGTTTCCGTGGGCAAATCCGGGTGCCCGCCGGTGGAGATTCAGGGAGGCCCGGTTTTGGGCGGTCGGATAAAATTGGACTGTGGGGTCAGCAGTCAGTTTTTATCCGCCATTCTTCTCATCGGTCCGTATACCAAACAGGGGGTGGAGATTGAAATTACCCGGGGGCCGGTGTCCAAACCCTATATCGATATCACGCTGGGCGTAATGGCGGATTTCGGGATACCGGTTAAACGGGAGGAATATCGGTGGTTCCATGTTCCGGGTGGACGGACCTATTCGTCGCGGGCGTACCGGATCGAACCGGACGCTTCCCAGGCGGGCTATTTCTGGGCGGCCGCAGCGGTGACGGGTGCTGGGGTAACGGTGGACGGAATCGATCTGGATTCCAGGCAGGGAGATGTCCGCTTCGTGGATGTATTGTCGCAAATGGGTTGCCGGGTGGAACGAAAAACGGGCGGTATTCGGGTGACGGGCGGTGATCTCCGGGCTGTGGAAGTGGATATGGGGAATATGCCGGACTTGGTTCCGACACTGGCGGTAACGGCGGCTTTTGCTCGGGGAACCACGCGGATTCGGAACGTCGCGCATTTGCGGGTCAAGGAAAGCGACCGGTTATCCGTCACGGCTTCGGAATTGAGGAAAATGGGGATTGTCGTGAATTGCCATGAATCCGGGATGGATATCACCGGTGGAATTCCCCATGGGGCCGACATCGATCCCCATGACGATCACCGGATCGCGATGAGTTTTGCCGTGGCCGGGTTGGTCACTCCCGGCGTTCGGATCCGGGAGGAACGTTGCGTGGAGAAATCCTTTCCCGATTTTTGGAAAGTATTTGGCTCTCTGGGCGAACCGAGGGTGTTGCGGGGACCGTTTCCAGACTGAGGTTCCTGTTCCGTGGGGACCTTCTCACGGTTTTTGCCCGCCATTATCCCATATGCAGGGTGATATAGGCCTTGTTGACCGCGCGGATAAGGTCCGACACCGCCCGTCCGATGGAATCCATCCGGGCCAGAAGAGCGATCCGTTCTCCGGAGCGGGCCAGTTCCCTCGGTGAGAGGATTTCGGGAAACAGGCCGCAGGCGTCCACCAAGCTGACCAGAACGGTTTCCCGTGGATCGGGAATCTCGTCGCTCAGTACCAGATTGCGAAGACGGGTTTCGATGTTCAAAAGCTGACGTCCGTCGATTACCGGGTATTGGCGGGTCGGAAAGACCCATAGAATTTTGGTTTCCACTTCCGTCAGGATGTTTTTCCGGATCAATTCCTGCAACACGTGTGCTTCAATGGCCCGGGCGTCAGACAACAGTTCCTTGATCCAGAATGTCAGCGATTGCGGCTCGTCCTCTTTTGCCAGGACCGCCAGCGTGTCGTCCAAAAGGGGGTTGCCCACCGGTTTCTTGTCCAAGACATAAATATTTTCCATGTCCGTGTCGATCCGTTGGGTGAATGACAATTCCCCCAAAATGGCTCCAACCAGGGCACTCTGCATTTCGATATTTCGGGAATTCAGAATCGGTTTTCCGGTCGTTTCATCCAGTGCCAACAGATAGATTTCTTCAGCAAAACTCAGCATAGGGGCCTCCGGTATTCCTTTTCGGGTGGTAAGAAAAATATGGGGCTTTGATGGGAGCCTGTTTGGCATATTGCCTGCCGCTGGAATTGTTATACCGTCGGCCGGGGCGAAATACAAACGAAAAGCCGCAAATTGCGGAAGGCTTTTTCGTTGGCTCTATCGATTTTCGGTGTTGGCCGGAGAAGATAAGCGGTTCCGGTACGGCAAGTGGGCATTTCAGGACAGGGGAGCGCCGCCATCCATGTCGAGTCTCAACACTCGGTCGTGTCCGGCGTCGTCCTGAATGATCCGTGCCCGGCGATATTCCGGAAATTGGCGGCATATTTCCAGAATTGCCTCTTTCTGATTCCACCCGATTTCCAGCAGCATGGTCCCGGCAGGGGAAATCATGGACGTGGCCTGCTGCAAAATCCGCCGGTACGGTTCAAGACCGTCAGAAGAACCATCCAGAGCCAAACGCGGTTCATGACATCGAATTTCGGGTTCGAGGGTTTCGATGTCACCGGACGGAATATATGGTGGGTTGCAGACGATCAGATCCATGCGGATACGGCCGGGAGCGAAGGCGGACAGCCAGTCGGAAACCAGGAAATGAATGTGGGACTCCATACCGAACCGCCTTGCATTGTTTCGGGCTACAGTCAGGGAACGAAAAGATATGTCTGTGGCAAAATAGATATGTCCGGGGCGTTCCCGTGCCAGGGACAACACAATCGCTCCCGATCCGGTCCCCATATCCAGTACCGTTCGCGGTAAAGCCGCCGCATCAGGATCCAAGCGGCGTGGGAGAACACCGATCGCTGTATCCACCAGACATTCCGTATCCGGTCGGGGGATCAGCACATCGGAGGTTACCCGCAGATCCAAAGACCAGAAAGATTTTTCTCCGGTAATATAAGCCACGGGTTCCCGGTGTATCCGCCGCCGCACCAGGGATTTGAAAGCCGCCAGCTCGTTTTGGTTCAAGGGTTGATCGTGGCGCAGATAGAGGTCGATCCGCTGAATACCCAGGCAGTGGGCCAACAAAATTTCCGCCGTAACACGTGGGCTGTCAATTTGGTGGGAAGAGAAATAACCGGTGGTCCATTGCAGAATTTTGAGAATGGTCCACTCAGGCATCCGAGTTGAATTCAAGGGAACCGTCGTTCTGCTGTTGAAGCATTTGTGCCTGATGATAGGCGATGAGATGGTCGATCAGTTCATCGATGTCACCCTGAAGAATACTTTCCAGGCGATACAGGGTCAGCCCGATCCGATGATCCGTCACCCGACCCTGGGGAAAATTATAGGTGCGGATTCGACCGCTCCGATCCCCGGTTCCCACTTGGACTTTCCGGTCCAGTGACCTTTTTTCATCCTGCTCGGAAGTCATTTTGTCCAAGAGGCGAGCCCGAAGGACCGTCATGGCTTTGGCCTTGTTTTTCCACTGGGATTTTTCATCCTGGCAAGTCACGACCAGTCCGGTGGGAAGGTGGGTGATGCGGACCGCAGAATCCGTGGTGTTGACGGACTGGCCGCCGGGTCCGGAGGAGCGGAAAACGTCAACTTTGATGTCATTCGGATCAATGCTTACTTCCACTTCCTCAGCTTCCGGAAGTACCGCCACGGTCACGGCGGAAGTATGGATACGGCCTTGGGCTTCGGTTTCCGGGACCCGCTGTACCCGATGGGTGCCGCTTTCAAATTTAAAGGTGCTGTAAGCGCCCATTCCCTGGATTAAAGCCACAATTTCCTTCAACGCCCCCAATCCGGTCGAATGCTGAGTAAGGATCTCCACTTTCCAATTCCGTTTTTCGGCGTACCGGCAGTACATCCGAAACAGGTCACCGGCAAATAGACCGGCCTCTTCGCCGCCGGTTCCCGCCCGGATTTCCAGAATGATGTTTTTATCATCGTTTGGATCCCTGGGTAAGAGCAATCGTTTCAGTTCGGTTTCCTGGGCTTCCTTCCTGGTGGACAGGCGGTCGATTTCCTCCTTGGCCATTTGCTTGATTTCGGCATCTCCGTCCCGCAACAACTCCAGGCTTCCGGCCAGGTCCTTCTGGATGGTCTGGTATTCCCGGAAAGCGGCAACAACACGGCCTAACTCCGAATGCTCCCGCAGAAGTTTCTGATAGGCCTCCCGGTCCTGGACGATCTTGGGATCGCTGATACGTTGTTCAACTTCCAGAAAGCGTTTTTCGACACCTTTCAGTTTTTCAAACATGAAACAGCCCTTGATTGATACCCGAAACGGGGAGTGGGGAAAAAATACGTCGGGAACCGGGCCCACAGGCGGAATGGATCCGATGGAAAATCTTTCCGGAGGCGGTTGGTTCCACCTCCGGAGGATAGGGACCGGCTACTTGTTGAATTTCTCGTATTTTTTTCGAAAACGTTCGATTCGTCCTGCCGTGTCGACCAGTTTCTGTTTCCCGGTGAAATACGGGTGGCATTTGGAACAAATTTCCACACTGATATCGGACTTGGTGGAACCCACCTCCAGAATGTTGCCGCAGGCGCATTTGATGGTGGTTTGGGAATACTTGGGGTGAATATCGGGTTTCATCAGCACACTCCTGGTAACTTTTCAATAATGATTTCAGCAATTGGAACATCAGGCATTCATGGACATCAGAAATTGTTTATTATCCTTGGTTCCGCTCATTTTTTCAAGTAAAAATTCCAGACTGTCCACCGGATTCAGGGAGGACAGAAGTTTTCGCAGAATCCAAACCCGATTGAGTGTCTCTTCGTTCAGAAGGAGTTCTTCCTTTCTGGTGCCGGATTTCTTGATGTCGAAGGCCGGGAAGACCCGTTTTTCGGCCAGTCTTCTGTCCAACTGGATTTCCATGTTTCCGGTTCCCTTGAACTCCTCAAAGATTACCTCGTCCATCCGGCTGCCGGTGTCAATCAGGGCTGTGGCGATAATCGTCAGGCTGCCGCCTTCCTCGATGTTGCGAGCGGCTCCGAAAAAACGTTTGGGGCGCTGCAGTGCGTTGGCATCCACACCGCCGGAAAGAATTTTGCCGCTGGGAGGGATAACCGCGTTGTAGGCACGGGCGAGGCGGGTGATGCTGTCCAGAAGAATCACCACGTCTTTTTTATGTTCAACAAGGCGTTTGGCTTTTTCAATGACCATTTCGGCAACTTGGACATGTCTCTCCGAGGGTTCGTCAAAAGTCGAGCTGATCACCTCCGCTTTGACGTTCCGCTCCATGTCGGTGACTTCTTCCGGGCGCTCGTCGATCAGGAGAACAAAGGGGATGACATCTTTGTGGCTCGCGATCATGCTGTTGGCGATATTTTGGAGAAGCATGGTCTTGCCGGACCGGGGAGGGGACACGATCAACGCGCGCTGACCGAAACCCAAGGGAATCATCAGATCCATGATCCGGCCGGAATAGTTGTCGGAGGAAGTTTCCAAGTTGATTTTGCGATCAGGATACAATGGAGTCAGGTTGTCAAAAAGAATTTTGTCGCGTGCGACCTCCGGATCTTCATAATTGACCGCTTCGACTTTTAGAAGTGCAAAGTAGCGCTCCGATTCTTTGGGCTGACGGATTTGTCCGGAAATGGTATCCCCGGTACGAAGGTTGAACCGCCGGATCTGAGAGGGGGAAACGTAAATATCGTCCGGCCCCGGAAGATAATTGGAGCTGGGGGCTCTGAGGAAACCAAAACCATCTGGAAGAATTTCCAGTGTGCCTTCCCCATACAGATATCCATTTTTCTCGATCTGGGTCTGTAAAATCGCAAAGATCAGATCTTGTTTCCGCATGCCGGCCGCGCCGTGGATGTTCAGATCCTTGGCAAGGTGGGTCAACTCACTGATTTTTTTGTCTTTCAGATCATTAATATTCATTCAATGGTTACCTCGTTGTTCTTCAGGTGATGAATTGGACGGCGGTGATCCGGGAAAAAAGCCCGTGGGAATTCTCGGGGTCTTGTTTGGGGGCTGCCGTCAGGTAGAACAGCTCGGGAAAACTACAAATAAAAGGGTTCATGATATCTAGAAATTGGTGTTGGATTTGTGCAGGTTTTTGGAAATGCGGCTGGCATGTCGATTGTTTTATGGAAATCCCCAACGGTTCCGGGCATTCTCCGAAGATACCGAATCATCGATCGGCACATCGTTCCAAGAGGCCTACCACTTCGGATCGATGTCAAATCATGCGGAAAAAATTGAGTTGCCGCTTCATCGGATGAGGCAGTTTCCGACAGGCACAGACATCTCAATCGGGATTGTTATCACTGCCGTCGGATGGCGAAGGAATACGGGCGATACAGTTTTTCTTGTTAGATCATCCGGTACCTTGGGGTAACTCCCGAAATCAGGAGGATGAAAACGGACGGAAAAACGGCTTAATTGTGAAACCAGGGTATGTTTTCAACGTTGATCACGCATTTCAACGGTAGTCCGCTACAAATTACCCATTCTTTTATATCATTACCCGATGAACTGTCAATAAATATTCGAACCGGGCTTTCAAAAACAAAAGGGTATCGACATTTTGGGTGGGGGTGTTCCAAAGGAAAGCGTTCGTGGTGGAAAAGAACTCGGATGCGGCACTGGCTAGTAGATCGGGCTGTCTGCTTGGCAAACGGCGAAATTGCCCGCCGTCCCGGGCCGACCTATCCCGTTTTCTCTTGGAAAAGAACTCGGATGCGGCACTGGCTGGCGAACTGCAAATACAGCCCGCCGTC
>CAZTKB010000074.1:0-13157 GCA_964614125.1 uncultured Desulfobacterales bacterium
GGGGGTTCCGCTGCATGAAGCCTATGACTGGAACCCCTGCGGCTGCGTCGAAACCAATCTCAGCGGACGCATCCGCGGCTATGTCAGTGCCGATGTCAATCTGGGCAGCATTGTCGAATTCGTTCTTTTTCGCGGTCCGCACCGAAAGAGCGGCACAATGCTGGGTCTAGACACCGGTGATCCGACCACCTTCACCAGCTCCGAGCAGTTCGCCGATGCTGTCAAGCGGCAGATCGACTACATCATCACCAAAGTTGTGGAGGCCAACAATATCCTGGATGAAATCTGGGATGACCGGCCGGTGCCTTTCATTTCCCTCAGCTTCCGCAACTGCATCGATACGGCCACGGACTATACCCACGGCGGCACCAAATATGAGTGCGGCAACGGCATCATATACGACGGCGTGGCCGATTTCATCAACAGCATCGCTGCGGTCAAGGAACTGGTCTTTGAAAAGAAAACCGTCTCGATGAAAAAACTCCTGCATGCCCTGGCGGCCGACTTCGTCAGCTATGAAGATGTTCAGAAAAAGTGCCTGGAAGCCGAGAAATACGGAAATGATCTGTCCGGGCCGGACCAGGTGGCGGCGGAAATGCTGACCTATCTGGCGGTCCAAACCAATACCCGGGACAGCAAATACGGGAAGCTGATGGCCGGGATCCTGCCGGTCACCGCCCACGTTCCCTTGGGCAAGGTTGTCGGTGCCCTTCCATCCGGCCGCAAGGCATGGACCACCCTGACCGACGGACTCAGCCCCACCGGCGGTACGGATATAAACGGCGCCAGTGCGGTGCTCAAATCGGTTGCCAATATTCCCCATGATCTCTATGCCTCCGGCACCCTGCTGAATATGAAGCTTTCTCCTGAACTCATGCAAGACGGCCGCGGCGTGCTCAATCTCATGGCCCTGCTGAAGAGCGCCTGCACATTGGGGGTTTACCATGCCCAGTTTAACGTCGTGGACAAGGCAACCCTTTTGAAGGCTCAGAAATATCCGGATGATTATCGGGATCTGCTGGTCCGGGTGGCCGGATACACCGCCTACTTTGTCGAACTGTGTCCGGATGTACAAAACGAGATTATCAACCGCACGGCCCAGGAGTCTTTTTCAAGGGCCCGCATCGGAGGTTGTTGCTGATGATCCAAAATACAATAACGGCGCAGGTCGATTCTGCTACCGAATCGAGGAATAACCAATGACCACCGGCAGGATACTGAGAATTGAAAAACTGTCCAGCTATGACGGTGACGGGCTGCGCACGGTGGTTTTCCTTAAAGGCTGTCCGCTGCGATGCCGGTGGTGCTCGACTCCGGAATCCCACGAAACGGCCACCGATTTCGGGGTGCGTCAAAGCAAATGCATTCACTGTTTTACCTGTGTCACGAATTGCCCTGAAAAGGCCATTACCTATTTAGGCGATCCAGGTGTTTTCATTACGGAGAGGAATCGGTGCAGCGACTGCAGGCAGTGTATCGCCGGGTGTCTGGCCGGTGCCCGAACGGCGTATGGATTTACGGCCACCGCAGAAGAAATCCTGCAGGAGGTGGCCAAGGATTCTGTCTTCTACTATCACTCCGGAGGCGGGGTTACCGTCAGCGGCGGAGAGCCCTTCCTGCAGAAAGATTTTTTACGAAAATTTCTGGAAGGCTGCCTGCAGCAGGGGATCAATACGGCTGTGGAAACTTGCGGCCATGCACCCTGGGAATCCATTGAAGGCGCACTGCCGTTTATCGACACCCTGTTTTACGATCTCAAACATATGGACGATGCCGTCCATAGGCGGTTGACCGGCGTGGGAAACCGCTTGATAAAGGAAAACCTTCTGAAAATCGACGAAAGCAGAAACAAACTGGCTGTCATAGTCCGTAAACCGGTTATCAGCGGGATCAACGACGATGATGCGGAGATGAAAGACTTTGGCGAATTCTGCCTGAAGCTCGGTAAATTAAAAGAAATTCAACTCCTGCCATACCATCGGTTGGGCATCGAAACCTACAACACCCTTTCCAGGCCCTATGCGTTGGAACATGTACCTGCACTGGAAGACGCGGAGTTGGTGCTAACCGTTGCCATGCTCCAGAAAATGGGCCTTCGGGCGCGTATCGGCAGCTATTAATTAATGCAAAACATGCTCGATGGATATATACAGCCGCCTCTTCACACCCTTTTCCCAGCGGTTGCATCGCGCTGTGACCGACCTGCAGGCGTTGCCGGCACGCAGAAAAAATACTAGGGATCAGATCTGTCGGCGTCAGGCCGAAACGATCAAAATCGCTCCCTTGAATCAGATGGATACTGGTACGGCGGCAGAAGAGAAAGAATCGGAAAAAGGAGATGCGTCACGGATCACAAGGGCGGGATCATATGCCATGAACAGAGAACCGACATACGATGAACTCAAGAAAAAGGTCGCTGATCTGGAGAGATTGATTACCGAGTTCAAAGACCGGAGCGTGGGGGACAAGAATACCGAGACCTATTTTCAAAGCGTTGTAGAAGCGTTTGATGGGTTCGTTTATGTTTGTTCTTCCGATAACCGTATCGAATTCATCAATAAACGCACCATTGAACACCTTGGCGGCGATTTTACCGGTGAATTCTGCCATAAGGCGGTTCACAATCTGGATTTTCCCTGCCCATGGTGTGTGGAGGGGCCTGTTTTCCAGGGAGAGACGGTTCACTATGATATCCTGAATGCGAGGGACGGGAGATGGTATCACGTGATAGCAGCTCCTATCTTTTGTAAGGACGGGTCCATTTTAAAGCTGAACCTGTGTCTGGACATCACGGAGCATAAAGAGGTCGAGGGAGCCGTCCTGGAAAGCGAGCGGAAGCTGAAGACGCTGATGAACAACCTTCCCGGGATGGTGTATCGTTGCAAATACGACGAAACCGTTTCGATGGAGTTCGCCAGCAAAGGAAGCGTGAAACTGCTCGGATTTGAACCCCATCAACTGCTGGGATCCGGGGACAACCCCACTGCGTTTCAGAATCTTGTCAATCCGGATGACCGAAAAAACATGCTGCGCCAGGTTGCCTTGTGCACCTCCGAAAAACGGTCCTTCAACTTCATTTACCGCATCCAAACAGCCTCGGGAGAGGAGAAATGGGTGTGGGAGCAGGGAGAAGGCGTTTTTTCCTCGGATGGAAAGCTTGTGGCCCTAGAGGGGTTTATTACGGACGTAACCGCCCAAAAGGTGGTCGAGCTGGATCTGCGCGAGGAAAACAGAAGGTTGAGATCCTCCATCAAAGACCGCTATAAGTTCGGGAATATCATCGGCAAGAGCCGCCCCATGCAGGAGGTCTACGAACTGATATTGAGAGCCGCGGCCACGGATGCCAATGTGATCATCACCGGTGAGTCGGGAACCGGAAAGGAGCTCGTGGCCCACGCCATCCATGAGATCAGTCACCGTTCCAAGGGGGCGTTTGTTGCAGTCAATTGCGGCGCAGTCCCGGAAAACCTTCTTGAACGCGAATTCTTCGGACATCGCAAAGGCGCCTTCACCGGAGCCGATGCCGACATTCGAGGTTACCTGGATGTTGCCAACGGCGGAACTTTGTTCCTGGACGAGGTGGGGGAAATCGGTCTGGGCATGCAGGTGAAGCTCCTTCGGGCTATTGAAGGGGGAGGGTACAATCCCATCGGCGGCAGTGAGATCAAACACTCCAATTTTCGGATTGTGGCGGCCACCAATCGCAATCTGCTCAAACTGGTGCGAGATGGAAAAATGCGGGAGGATTTCTTTTACAGGATCCACATTGTTCCCATTTCCCTTCCCCCCCTCCGGGAACGCAAGGAGGATATCCCGTTGCTCGTGGATCATTTCAAGGAAAAGTTTTGCGAGGATGCAGATAAACTGCAGCTTCCTTCCGAAGTCTGGGAGGCTTTCCAGAGCTACAGCTGGCCTGGTAACGTGAGGGAACTCCAAAACGCACTGTACACCTACATTACGCTCGGTCGCCTGGATTTTATCGGCCAGATCCAAGATAATTCCGAGCCGCATTTCACTCCTTCCCTGTACGATATCCCGGTAGATGCGGAGGGGCTCAGCGATGCGACGGAAGCCTTCGAAAAAAGATTCATCCTCCACACGCTGGAAAAGACGCGATGGCATCGCAGCAAGGCGGCCTCCATCCTCAAAATCGGCCGTCGAACCCTCTATCGTAAAATGGAATCACATCACATCAAATGACCCAAATCGGGCCATAATTAGCCCATATTCGGTATTTCCAATAAATCCGAACTGATACGATAGGCTCTATCCGGCAATGTGTCATATTCGGCCCATTTGCGAGTCAAGAAATATGCCGGTTCTTTGTCCAAATAAAAACAAAAATTCAGATAGTTAGATAAAAAATTCCCTTCTGGCACATTTTTTGAAGTATGAATTATATAAACGAAATTCAATAAATTTTCGTTTTACAACGAAATACAAGGACATCAACTCTCATAATTAATGATGGGATCATGCTTGACAGGGTTCAAGGAGGGGAATGTGAAAATTGTGGTTGGCTATGATGGTTCCAAAATTTCGGACAGGGCGCTTGAGTTGGCCATACGCCGTGCCAAAGTCTGCGAGGGAACCGTCTGCCCCATATTGTCCCTGCATGGGCAATGGGAAGATGAAGAAGCCGAAATCGCCAAAGCTCAAAACCTGCTCCTGAACGCTCAGGAACGAGTCGAAGGGCAGAATGTGCGATGCGAAATTCATCTGCTGATACGCGGACTGGACCCCGGCGAAGACATCGTGCAATTCGCAGAAGAACACGGAGTCGATGAAATCATCATGGGCGTCAAAAGAAAAACAAAGGTCGAAAAACTGATTTTCGGCTCCAATGCGCGGTTCGTCATTCTGAACGCTCCATGCCCGGTCACGACGGTTCGATGAATGGAATGGAAAATTTCGATCTACTATCTGTCTGATATCATATTTTATTTTCAATAAAACGATGCGCACTTGAACCTGCAGGTTCGCGGTCGTTGGGAAGGATGCCAGAATGGCCAATCATTTTGAAGAAAGAGTAAAAGATACCGGTTTGAAACTGTACAGCTTGGCCGAGGGAGAGAAGCCCTCCCTTTTCAAAAAAGACTACTGGACCGGCAAGGTGATGGACTGGTCCATGAAGAACGAAGCCTTCAAGCGGGAGATGTTCCGCTTTGTCGATGTTTTCCCGTATCTCACCCGGCCCGAATCAGTGGCGCAGCATATTCAGGAGTATTTCTGCCGCCCAGGCCAGGACTTTCCCAAATCCATGCAGTGGGGTCTGAAAATGGTCCAGCCCGATTCCATGGTGGCACGCATGGCGGCCAAAAGCATTGCCAGCAACATTCAGTCCATGGGTAAGCAGTTCATAACCGGCTCCACAATTCAGGAAGCTGCGCCGGTGATGAAGAAGCTCCGGGATCTCGGTGTCGGCTGGACCGTGAAGATTCTGAAGGAGGCGGTCACTTCCAGGAAGGATGAGGATGAATTCGTGGAAAAGCAGATCGACCTTCTGGAAGCGTATCATCGACTGCAGAAAGACTGGCCCGCGCTTGGCGGAGCTTCCGGAGAGTTGGACTGGGGATTCACGCCCAAGACCAACATATCGCTTATGGCCTCGTGCCTGTTTTCCCAATATCAGACCAAGGCATGCGCCTTCCATTACGCTATCG
Source organism: uncultured Desulfobacterales bacterium (assembly GCA_964614125.1). Lineage (GTDB taxonomy): Bacteria > Desulfobacterota > Desulfobacteria > Desulfobacterales > Desulfatirhabdiaceae > UBA4064. The sequence goes on from CAZTKB010000074.1 coordinate 5,664, forward strand.
ATATGGCCAAGGAAAGGCTTCGTCCGATCTATCGGAAGGCCATCGAGCTCGGTTCCTTCGTGATGCTCGACATGGAGCATCTGCCTGCCAGAGAAATCACCATCGCCCTTTTCAAAAGCATCAACGAAGAGCCGGAATTTCGCCGGTATCCGCATAAGGGCATCGCTTACCAGGCGTATCTGCGTGATGCGGAACCCGTGCTCAAGGATCTTCTCGAATGGTCCCGCAAACAGAAACAGGATTTCGGCATCCGCCTCGTCAAAGGGGCGTTCTGGGATGAAGAAGTCGTTTTGGCCAATCAGTTCAATTATCCTGTTCCGGTATACACCAACAAGCATGAAACGGATGCGAGCTACGAAAGATGTGCCCGCATGATTCTGCAAAACCATAAACACACTGTTCTCAAATGCGCCTCCCACAATATACGGACGGTGGCTTTCGCTCTGGAAACCCAGAAGGATTTCAACGTGCCCCGAGAGCGGCTGGAATTTCAGATGCTGCACGGAATGGCCGAGAACTTGAGGACCGCCTGGGTCAAGAGCGGCCTGCTGCTTCGGCTTTACTCCCCCGTGGGAGAAATCATTCCGGGAATGGCCTACTTGGTCCGGAGACTTCTGGAAAATACCTCCAACGAGTCTTTCCTTCGTCAGAGTTTTGCCGACGGCGTATCGAAAGAACGGCTTCTGAGAAATCCGGCGGATCTGGCCGCCGAAACTCCCGAGGTGCCCAAGAAGGAAAAAGAAGCACCCGAATACGGATCCAAGGGACCCTTCCGGAACGAGCCCCCCATCGAATGGACGGAAGAAAACCGGAAAAAATTGGAAGATGCCCTCAAAAAGATAAAGGGGAGTTTTCCGGTCGAGGTGCCCCTTTGCATTGGCGGGAAAGCGGTGAAGACGGAAAAGAAAACACGTACCACCGATCCAAATCAGCCGGATCGGGTGGTGGCCCAGGTATCGGCGGCCGGGCCGGCCGAAGTGGAACAGGCTGTGGCGGCGGCCAAGGCGGCTTTCCCGGCATGGAGCGGAACCACCCCCTCCCGCCGTAGCGACTATCTGTTCAAGGCGGCCGATGTGGTTCGCAGGAAACGCCATGAACTGGCGGCTCTCCTGGTTTACGAAAGCGGGAAGAATTGGAACGAGGCCCAGGCGGACATCAATGAAACCATCGATTTTCTGGAATACTACGGCAGGGAGATGATTCGTCTGGGTACCTCCAGAGTCCTTTCCAATGTGCCGGGTGAAAACAGCCGGCAGGTGTATATCCCCAAGGGGGTAGGGGCCGTCATCGCTCCCTGGAACTTCGCGCTTCCCGTATCGGTGGGCATGTCCTGCGCCGCCGTCGTAACCGGCAATACCGTCGTATACAAACCCGCCTCTCAGGTGGTGGCCGTCGGCAAGGCGGTATACGATATCTTCGATGAGGCGGGGCTGCCCAAAGGCGTTTTCAATTTCATTCCCGGATTCGGCAGTGAAATAGGGGATTCCTTGGTGACTCATCCGGATGTCGCCTTCACTGTCTTTACGGGAAGCCGGGAAGTCGGCCTAGGCATCGTCGAAAAATCGGGCAAGACCCCGGCAGGGGCCGCCAACATTAAACATGTCACTGCCGAGATGGGCGGCAAGAACGCCATCATTGTAGACGGCGATGCGGACCTTGACGAAGCGGTCACCCACATCATCCGCTCTTGCTTCAGCTACATGGGCCAGAAATGCTCGGCCTGTTCCCGCCTGATCGTGCTCGAGGAAAACTACGACAAGTTCATCGGGAGGCTCAAGAATGCGGTGGAAACCCTGGTTCCGGGGCCTGCGGAAGATCCCCGGACCGACGTGGGGGCTGTCATCGATGCGGCAGCACGGAAGAAGATCCTGGAATACATCGAGCTGGGCAAGAAAGAAGCCACAGTTTTGGTATCCCACGGAGACGATTCCGTTACAGGCCATTTTGTCCCGCCGACAGTCTTTGTCGATGTTCGTCCCGACAGCCGCCTGGCCCAGGAGGAGATCTTCGGGCCGGTGGTGAGTGTCATCAAGGTGGATTCTTTCGACGAAGCGCTCCGCGTGGCCAACGGGACGCCATACGCCTTGACCGGCGGAGTCTTTTCCCGGAGTCCTTCGAACATCGAGAAAGCATGCAGGATGTTTGAAACCGGGACCCTTTACATCAACCGCGCCATTACGGGAGCGCTCATGCAGCGTCATCCCTTCGGCGGCTACAAGATGTCCGGGATGGGCTCCAAAGCCATGGGACCGGATTATCTGCCCCAGTACATGTTCGCGAGAACCATTGTGGAAAATACCTTTCGCAGCGGTTTTGCACCCATGGATGAGGAATAGGTCCTGTAGGGGAGCGGAAGTTCCGGATGATGTTCGGCTCGCGGCCCGGAAAATCAAAAAGGCAAAACCGGGACAACTTTCAGTTGAGAAGGAAGGAGAGGATCCTGATGAAATATTTCGAGTATTTTAGCGATGATGAAGTACAGCAGATCCATGCGACCACGCTGCGCGTACTGGAAGAAGTGGGTGTCGATTTCGGTTATGGGCCTGCTTTGGAAGTTTTCGCCAAGGCGGGCTGCAAGGTGGAAGGGGAACGGGTGTTTTTCAAACCCAAGTTTGTTGAAGAACAGGTGGCCAAAGCGCCTTCGGAATTCACGCTGTACGCCAGAAATCCGGAAAAAAACGTGAAAATCGGGGGAGACGGCATTGCCTATATCGCGGCATACGGCCCCCCCTTCGTCCATGACCTGGACAACGGTCGGCGGCCTTCCACACTTTTCGACTACACCAATTTCGTGAAACTGGGACAGTGGAGTGCCAATATGGATATCACCGGCGGGGTGATGGTGGAGCCCAACGACGTGCCTCATAAACACCGCAATGCCGAGATGTTGTACGCTTCCATCCGCTATTCGGACAAGCCGTTCATGGGCGGGACTATCGGTGCCGAGGCGGCCCGGGAAACCATTCGAATCGCTTCCCTGGTTTTCGGAAGCGAAAAAGAGATGGCGGAAAAGCCTCCTTTTATCAGCATTTTGTGCTCCAAGACCCCGCTCAGTTACGATGACCGGATGCTGGGGGCGATCATGGCGTATGCAAACGCGGGAATGCCTCAGCTCATTTCTTCTCTTTCCATTGCCGGAGCGACGGCGCCGGTGACCCTGGAAGGCACCCTGGTTGTGCAGAATGCCGAAGTCCTGGCCGGAATCATCTTCACCCAGCTGATCCGGGAAGGAACCCCCGTTGTTTTCGCCGGGTCTTCATCATGCGCATCCATGCGATACGGTACCCTCAGCATCGGCGCGCCCGAGATGGCAGTCAACACGGCAGCCACCGCTCAGATGGGAAGGTTTTACGGCATTCCAACCCGGGGAGGCGGAGCCCTTTCGGACAGTAAACTCCCCGATCCCCAGGCGGCTTACGAATCCATGATGAGCCAACTCATGGCCACCCTTTCCGGCATCCATTTCGTTTTACATTCGGCCGGGCTTCTCGAGAGCTACATGCTGACTTCCTATGAAAAATTCATCATGGACGACGAAATCTGCGGCATGTGTAAACGCATCAAACGGGGGGAACAGGCAACTCCGGAGAGGCTGGCCTTCGATGTGATCCGGCAGGTCGGGCCTGGCGGGGAGTATCTCACCCATATGCACACCTTTGAAAACTGCCGAAAGGAGTTTTATCCCCCCGTCCTGGAACAGCGGGACAACTTCGACACCTGGAGCAAGAAAGGCGGGCTTTCCATGGAGAAGGCAGCCAACGCCAAATGGAAAAAGATACTCGAAACCTTCCAAGAGCCCGCCTTGCCGGAACCCGAAAGGAAGGCTCTGGAACAATATATGGAAGAGGTACGATCCAGTTGACCTTTTTGGGGGAGGACGCGGTCGCGGTGCCGGCCGACGCCGTCCGATTGTTGATGGTATCCTGAGGGTACCCATTCATGGAAAGGAGCCTGCAATGGCAGTTGAACATATCGCACAAGCGATTATGAAATACGATCTCAATACAGTGAAAGAGCTGGTTCAAAACGAACTGGACCAAAATACGGACATTTCTTTGATCCTGGACGTCGGTCTCATCGGTGCCATGGATGAAGTGGGCAGACGGTACAGCGAGGGCGAACTGTTTGTTCCGGAGATGCTGCGGGCGGCTCAGTGCATGAAGGCCGGTCTGGAATTGCTGAAGCCCCGTCTCGCCGGCCAGTCTACCCATTCCAGAGGTACCGTTGTCATCGGCACTGTCAAGGGAGACCTCCACGACATCGGGAAGAACCTGGTCTCCATGATGATGGAGGGTGCCGGGTTTACCGTGGTGGACCTGGGTGTTGACGTGTCGGCGGAAAAATTCATCCAGGCGGTAGGCGAGAAAAAGGCGGACATTGTGGCGCTCTCCGCGTTGTTGACCACCACCATGCCGGCCATGCAGGCGACCATCGCGGCTGTCAAGGAATCGGGGTTGGCCGTCAAGACCATGGTGGGCGGTGCGCCCGTTACCCGGACATTCGCTGCACAGATCGGTGCGGACGGATACAGTGCCGATGCGCCGGGGGCGGTGGTACAGGCCCGCCAGCTGTTGGAGTAAATTTCGATTCGATATCCGCGGGCTTCGATCGGATCAATTGGACATGGGTACCCGCACCCATGGAGATGGAGGAAGGCATGATCATCATCGGGGAACTCATCAACGCCAGTCGCAAGGTAATCGGCGAAGCCATAGAAGCCGGGGACGGAGCGGTGATTCGAAAAACGGCTGCCGACCAACTGCAGGCCGGTGCTCACTATATTGACGTCAACGCTGGCATTTTCATGGGAAAAGAGCCCGAGTATCTGAGGTGGCTCGTGGAACACGTCCAGTCTGAAGTGGACGCTCCGTGCGCCATCGACAGCCCCGATCCCAAGGCCATCGAAGCCGCCCTCCAGGTGCACAGGGGGACCCCCATGATCAATTCCATCTCCCTGGAAAAGGAGAGGTTCGACAATTTGATGCCGCTCATCGCCGGGACGGACATGAAGGTCATCGCTCTGTGCATGAGCGATGAGGGAATGCCCCAGACGACGGACGATCGCCTGAAAATCGCCGACAAGCTGGTTAACAGCCTTGTAAACAACGGCATCTCCATGGGAAACATTTTTGTAGACCCTTTGGTGCAGCCCATTTCGGTGAACGGTCTTTTCGGAATGGAATTCATCAATGCCATCGAACAAATCAAGCAGAATTTCGAGGGTATACATACCGCGTGCGGTTTGTCCAATATCTCCTTCGGGCTTCCGGCAAGGAAGGTTCTGAACCAGACGTTTATGGTCATGGCGATTACCAAAGGGCTGGACGGGGCCATCGTGAATCCCCTGGACAAGAAAATGATGGCCAGCATCATCGCTGCAGAGGTGTTGGCCGGGAAAGACGATTTCTGTTCGGCCTATCTCCAGGCGTTTCGAGGGGGAATGTTTGAGTGAAAAGGCAGTGCTTTCAGTCAGGTACGAGCAACCCGAAAACCCAAAACGAGAAAAGGAGAGCATTATGAGGAAGACAAGAAGAGTGGCGGCTTTTATGTTGATTTTATTGGCCGTTTTGGCTTTTGGAACGGTTCATGCGTGGGCGGCTGAAAAGGTGGTCAAGGTGGGGGTCACGGCCCCTCTTACCGGACCTTATGCCATGTGGGGCCGCGACACCAAAGCAGCGGTGGAAATGGCTTTTGAAGCCATCGGATACAAGATCGGGGACTACAAGTTCGAGTTGGTCTGGATCGATGACCAGTCCGATCCGGCCAAGGCTACCAATGCGTTCTCGGAAGCCGTGGAGAGAAAAGGAATCACCGTGGCTTTTTATGACGTCAACAGCTCGGTTTCCATGGCTCTATTGGATGTCGTGGCCCAGTACAAGATCCCGCTGTTTTTCCCCCTTGGTGCAGCTGACACCATCAACAAGAAATGGCTGAGTGATCCGAAAAAATACAGTTATTTCGGTGGCAAAGGCTGGCCTATGCCTCAAACGCTGTCCATGGGATACGTCGAATGCATTGACAATGCGGTGGCCAAGGGCATGTGGAAACCCCAAAGCAAAAAGGTGGCCATCTATGGAGAAGATACGGACTGGGGCCGCAGCCTTGGCGGTGAAATGGCCAAAGGGTTTCAGAAAAGCGGATGGGAAATCGTTTCTCAGGACTATTTCCCTCAGACCCAGGTGGACTTCTACCCCATTCTTTCCAGATACAAAGAGGGGAAGATTTCGGTGGTGGCAGGCGCCATCGGTAATATTGCCGGCATGAGCGCGTTCATCAAGCAGGCCCGTGAACTGGAGCTCAATGCAGCTATTATCGGCGATCAGCTCGGCGGATTCGGCGACTGGTACAAGATGGTGGGAAAAGATTCGGACGGGGTCATCGACATGGTTCCACAGCTCACCAGTCCTGCCGCAAAGAAGTGGTCGGAAGATTTCAAAGCCAAGTATGGGTTCGATGTGAGTCCTTCCAGCACAGGCCAGGCGTGGGACTATACCAACTTTTTCATCAAAGTGGCCCGCCGGGTGCTTGAAAAATACAACAACATGGACAGGGAATCTTTCTACAAGGTACTGGTGGAAGAAGTGAATACGGGCAAGCTGACTTTTTCCGATAAGGATGGGGCGCTCATCCAGAAGATGTACAAATACACTGCTGAAAGCATGCCCGATCCGGTGGTGGGACCGGACTACTATTTCTTCCCCGTCCTGCAGTATTTTGACGGCAAGGGATATGTGGTGTTTCCCGAAAGTGCGAAACAAAGAGACATCGTACTGAAATAACCGTCGCATTCCTGCGGCAGGGACGCCGCTCCCTGCCGCTTTCTCAAGCAATCGAATCTCTACACTGCAGAAACAGGATTGGAAGGCATGAACATTCTCGAAACACAGGGCTTGACGAAGGTCTTTGGTGGGCTCGTTGCGGTGAGCAATGTCTCCATGCATGTCGGAGAGGGAGAGATCGTCGGACTGATTGGTCCTAACGGAGCCGGGAAGACTACGCTGCTCAATGCCATATCCGGGCTCAATCCTCCGACTTCCGGAAAGGTTTATTTCCTTGGGACGGACACCACCGGTTTGGCCCCGGAGAAGATGTGCAGGCTTGGACTTTCCCGGACATTTCAGATACCGCGTCCCTTTCCCAAGCTGACGGCGCTCGAGAATGTGAAAGTGGCCGCCATTTTCGGCAGGAGGCATAACAAGACCAAAGACCCAGTAAAAAGCAGCCGCGAACTTCTGGACTATGTGGAATTCAGCGTAAAGCCCGAGGCTGTTTCTGAGGAATTGAACACGGTTCAACTCAAACGTCTTGATCTGGCCCGGGCTCTTGCCAGTTCGCCCAAACTTCTTTTTCTGGATGAACTGGCCGCCGGGCTGTCCGAAGGAGAACTGGTCGATCTGATGAAAATTATCAGAAAGATCCGGGACAGCGGTGTGGCCATCCTGCTGGGCGAACACATCATGCAATTGGTCATGGGGCTTCGTGACCGGTTGGTGT
>CAZTKB010000075.1:0-12758 GCA_964614125.1 uncultured Desulfobacterales bacterium
CAGACAGCTTTTCCTGCAAGAAAGGCGGAATAGGTCCCCCGTTCCGGCTTTCCAGTGGAAAGGCTGATCCCCTTGCAGGCTGGGTCAGGGGGAATATTTTTTCCCCTTCACCCTGGTGGGGGTGAGTAAAAAGGAATATGCCTGTGGGTGTTGCCGTACGATCCAACAATTGCCCGTGTCTTCAAACAGTTTCTCCTTCGGGAAAAGACGGAATTTACCAACCTCGCTCCGCCTCTATGCTTACCGGGTATCTGGGGGTTTGATGGATCGATGGATACGATATGGCCTGTAAAAATGCGGTGCGCCGTGCCCGAAACAAAATTGGTATCGTAATGTGGCCTTTGGAAAAACTCAGATTTTGGTTGACAGAAAACGGAATATTGTTTATCAAGGGCCATCATTTCATGGGGCTGTAGCTCAGCTGGGAGAGCGCATGACTGGCAGTCATGAGGCCAGGGGTTCGATCCCCCTCAGCTCCACCAATTGGAAACAAAACCCGCCCATTAACCGGATATGGTTGATGGGCGGGTTTTCTTTTTTGGCGGATCGGCTGGAACCGAGGAAAGACAATATTGCCAAGGGGATGCGGAAAATCAGTTGATAAAAGTCCAGGGTACTGATAAATGATATTTTTATGGAATACCAGTGATGTGCAATTAGGCTTTATGTACATCGCCTTCCTTAATTTATTTATTCCTACCGGGGGCAAGATATGAACACGGATATTCATACCTGTATTCGCAACAGGATTCTCTTTCTGGAATACCCATCCGGAAAAATTCTCAATGAAAAGGTTCTTGCTGATGAATTCGGGGTCAGCCGTACACCGCTTCGGGAAGTGCTGTATCGTTTGGAATGGGAGCAACTGGTTCGGATTTTGCCGAGAACCGGAACCCTGGTGACCGAAATCGAGTTTCCCAAACTGATGAATGTGTTTCAGGTCCGGCTGGAGATCGAGGCCATGGCCGGGCGCCTGGCCGCAGAAATGATGGAATCGGACGGTTTGTATCGGTTGGAAGAACTGGTGAAACGATGTGATGCCCTCATCGGCAACCGTGATATGAAGGCGCTGGCCAGAATCGATTTGGAATTCCGTGAGATCCTCTATGAGGCGGCTCGAAACCCGGTGCTACAGGAAATTTCTGATCAGCTCTACAATTTGACTTTCCGGATTTGGTACATGATCATGGGTAGGGGGGATTGGAACGAAGAAGTTCTGGCTCTTGTCAATGAAATGAAAAACATCCATGGCGCTCTTTCCAGGCGGAACCCCATGGAGGCCGCCGATGCCCGGAAAAACATGCTGCTGCAACATATCAGCCGGATTCGTCGGAAATTCCTGGAAATCACCGCTTGAACCAGGTGGCGTGATAATAGTGCACCATTATAGCATCCCACATGTATTTTATAACTTGACATTCGATATATCACTGGTATATCAGTTGTACCATCAGGGCTGGAAGGGTAAGTCGATCTGTAAACCGGGAGGGAAACAGTGACGTTATATCGGGTGAAACGGCGAACTCAGGCATGGTATGGGGAATCCATCGGGATTTTGATTCTGGACGCAGCATACCCATGTGTTCCCGGAAATGTTGGAAATGCCAGCACCTATAATTTTCCGGTTCGCTACAAGGTGGTAAAAAACGCCTCCATCGACCGGCTTCTCAACCAACGGGATCCTACCTTGGCCATTCCGTTTATCGAAGCAGCCAAAGAACTCCAGGCCGAGGGGGTTCGGGCTGTGACCGGCGCCTGCGGGTTCATGGCTCTCTTTCAGAAACAGGTTGCCGAATCTCTGGAAATCCCCGTATTTTTGTCCAGTCTGCTGCAAGTTCCTTTTGTTCACCAGATACTGCCCCCTCATCGGAAAATCGGCATCATATCTGCGGATGCCTCCGCGCTGACTCCGGAACACTACTCCAATGTGGGAATTACCCCGGATATTCCCCTGGTTGTTGCGGGCATGGAAAACCAGACGGAATTCCGGGAGTCTGTCCTCCTGGAAAAAGGGACCCTGGATTCGGCCCAGGTGGAACGGGAAGTGGTGAAAGTGGCCCAGGAGATGGTCCGGGCCAACCCGGAGGTTGGGGCTATTGTCTTGGAATGCAGCGATTTGCCGCCCTATGCCGCGGCCGTTCAGGCCGCAGTGGAATTGCCGGTCTTCGACTTTATCACTATGATCCGCTATGTTCACAGTGTGCTGGTTCGAACACCGTTTTGCGGTTTCATGTAGGCGGGTGGAAATCCCGCGATAAAAGGGTTGATTAGACAGACGAGGATATCATGCTGATCGAAGTTCTGATTGTCGGCGTCATGGTGGGTGCCATTTATTCCCTGGTGACCATTGGCTACAGTATGGTGTACGGGGTTCTGAAGTTGATGAACTTTGCCCACGGGGATGTATATATTTTTGGCACCCTGGTGAGTTTCACGCTGTTGACCAAGACACAGATACACCCGATCCTGGCGGTCCTGGCTGCCGTCCTGGCCGGAGGGCTTCTGGCTTCCCTGGTCGAATTTATCGCTTATCGGAGATTACGGGCGGCCCAACACCGGATGATTTCCATGATTACGGCGCTAGGGGCCGCCTATATCATTCAGAACTCGTCGGAGTTAAAATGGGGCAACCAGGTCCAGTCTTTCCCCTCCCTGTTTCCAACCGAACAAATCACCGTTCTGGGATCCCAGGTGTCTGTCACTCATATTTTCACCCTATTTATCGCCGTCATCGTGATTGTCGCCTTTAACCTGTTTCTCAAACACCACAAGGCCGGCAAGGCCATTCTATGTGTATCCGAGGACATTCCCACTTCCAGCCTGATGGGCATTCCCATCAACCGAACCATTTCCATCGTATATTTTCTGGGTGGGGTCTTTGGAGTTCTGGGGGGAATTCTTTACTCCGCTTCTTACAACGCCATATCCATCAGCATGGGATTTCGGGGCACCATTATCGCGTTTACGGCGGCGGTTATCGGAGGCATCGGAAGCCTGGGCGGAGCACTCGTGGGGGGGATGATCCTGGGTTTGTCGGAAAATTTGATCAGTGTGTATGTATCCAGTTCCTATAAGGATCCCATCACGTTTCTGATTCTGATCGGTATTCTGCTGATCCGGCCCACCGGAATCCTGGGCAGAGCCGAATCCGGGAAGGTGTGAGATGAGGGGAGAACTCGTGTCCAAAAAATTGCCTGCCGGTTCATCCAAGTCCAGTTCGGTTGAGAAGAAAGTCCTATGGGGTGTAGGTACCGCCGCTGTTTTGGCCTTTCCTCTGCTGGTGGATAACACATACTATATCGGGATCGCGAATTTCATCATCATTTATACCATCCTGTGCATGGGGCTGAACCTGATTTTGGGCTATACCGGCCTGCTGTCTCTGGGACATGCGGCGTTTTATGGAATCGGCGGATACGCCACTGCCATTCTGATGACCCGACATGGGTTTTCCTTCCTTCCGGCACTTTTGGTTTCGGGTCTGGTCGCGCTGGTGTTTGGGATGATCCTGGGAATTCCGACCCGGAAAGTGCGTGGAGACTATTTTTGCCTGCTGACCCTGGCATTCGGAGAGATTTTTCGCCTCGTTGCCCAGGCATGGATCCCCTTCACCGGTGGGGCCATGGGGATTGTCGCCATCCCGATCCCCCGGATTTTTGACTGGGTGATCCGGTCGGAAGTAGACTTTTATTATTTGGGCCTGATATTGGCGGCTTTTACCTGGCTGACCTTGACTCTTCTGGTCGAGTCCCGGTTCGGTAGAGCTTTTGTCGCCATTCGGGAAGATGAACTGGCTGCGTCCGTGATGGGTGTCAACACGCCGTTGTACAAAATCCTGGCGTTCAGTATCGGGTCGTTCTATGCCGGTTTGGCAGGAAGCTATCTGGCTGTCTACCAGACAACGATCACGCCTTCCAGTTTCCGTCTGGAAGAATCCTGCCTGATGATCATCATGGTTATTGTCGGCGGAATGGGCAGCATGCTGGCTCCGATATCCGGGGTCATCATCATGACCTTGGCAACCGAGGCATTCCGGTCTTTGGCTGACTACCGAATGCTGATTATCGGGGTGATCATGGTGGTGGTACTGCTGTTCCGGCCGCAGGGACTCTTTGGTACTGCGGCTTTCAAAGACTGATTTCCCGGTTTGAACGGCTTCAGGGAAAACATGAAAGGATCACGCGTATGACATTGCTGGAAACCCGCCAGTTGATGAAACACTTCGGCGGCATCCTCGCGGTGAACGATATCAGTCTGACGATCGAAAAAGGGGAGATCGTCGGTATGATCGGACCGAACGGTTCCGGGAAATCCACCTTCGTGAACCTGCTCACCGGGATCTATACTCCAGACAAGGGGCAGACCCTGTTTCAGGGCCGGGATATCACCGGCCTGCCGACCCATCGGATCACGGATATCGGTATCGCAAGGACCTTCCAGAACCTTCGTGTATTTCAAAATGTTTCCGTTCTGACCAATATCCTGATCGGACGTCACTGCCAGATTGAAAACCCCTTGTGGAAGATTTTTCTGCGGCCGATGGCGGCACGACGGACAGACCGGGAAGCCAGGGAAAAAGCCATTGAATTTCTGAAACTGGCCAATCTGGCGGATCGCATGAATGAACTGGCCAAAAACCTTCCGTACGGCGAGCAGCGGCTTCTTGAAATCTGCCGGGCGCTGGCGTCCGAGCCGTCCCTGCTGTTGCTGGACGAACCTTGCGCCGGCATGAATCCGGTGGAAATGGATACGCTGGCGGATTTCGTTCGAAATGTCAAGGCAACCGGAACCACGGTTTTTATCATCGAACACAATATGCGGTTTATCATGTCCGTGGCCGAGCGGATCGTGGTGCTCCACATGGGCAAGAAATTCCGGGAAGGATCTCCCAGGGAGATCCAGTCCGACAGCGGTGTCCAGAGCATCTATCTGGGGGAAGAGGAAGATATCTGATGCTGAAAGTGGATGGCATATTCACCCAATACGGCAAGATCAAGGTATTGCACCAAGTTTCGTTTGAAATTCAGGCCGGCGAGATCGTGGCGCTGATCGGTGCCAACGGGGCTGGAAAGAGCACTTTTCTGAAAACGGTTTCCGGGCTGATCCGGCCGACTCAGGGGCGCATCCTGTTTCAGGATGAGGATATTGTCGGCCAGGCACCGGAAAAGATCGTACGGGCCGGAATCGCCCATGTACCCGAAGGCAGGCATGTGTTCGCCCGCCAGACAGTCCAGACCAACCTGGAGATGGGTGCCTTTATTCGGACCGATACGGACGGAATCAAGGAAGATATTCGGAAATATTTCGACTTGTTTCCTATCCTGGGAGAACGGCGGAATCAACCGGCAGGAACCCTGAGCGGCGGAGAACAACAGATGCTGGCCATTGCCAGAGGGCTGATGGCTCGGCCCAGGCTGCTTCTGCTGGATGAACCTTCCATGGGACTGGCTCCGTTTCTGGTCAACGAGATTTTCCGGATTGTCAAACGGCTTCATGAACAGGGAATTGCAATTGTTCTGGTCGAACAGAACGTCAAAAAGGCACTGAAGATCACGCAACGCGCCTATGTCATGGAACTGGGGAAAATCCTCTACCATGGAGACTCCTCGGAACTGATCCGGGATGACCGGGTGCGCAAGAGTTATCTGGGAGAACAGTAGGGTAAGAAAAAAACCAACCAACACAGGAAGGAAAGGAGAGTCAAGATGCTCAGGAAAATGGCGATCGTTCTGGTTTCATTGGCGTTTCTGGCGGCAGGATCCGCCGGATGGGCGAAAGACGGCGTGGATGCCGACAAGAAGATCATTCATATTGCCGGCTATGACGCTTGCACCGGGAAGTATGGGGATTATGGAATTGGTAACAAACGGGGCCAGGAACTGGCCGTGGAAGAAATCAATGAGATGGGGGGAATCCCCTCCGGTCCCCTGAAGGGATACAAACTTCAGCTGACCTTTTTTGACGACCGCGGAGACCCCAAGGAATCCGCCAACGTGGCAAAAAACGTTTCCAGCAGCAATTTTCTGGTCGCTTTGGGACCCACGATGAGCTCTTGTGCCCTGGCCGCCACCCCGGTGTATTTTCGTAACGGGGTTCCGAATATTGTTACCTATGCGAATGCGAACACCCTTACCGAGCAGGGATTCGATAATATCGCCCGGCTGACCTACACCACCCGCAGCATCGCCCATGAGATGGCGGTCACCGTCAAGGACAGATTTAAAAAGGATACGGTCGCGATTATCAGCGAAAACCAGGACTACGGGCAGCAACTCCTGAAAGGGTTTAAGGAAAAAGCGGCGGAAGTCGGAGTGAAAGTCACCAGCGAAAGCGTGATTACCCCCGGCCAGGATATTGATTTCAAATCCGTTTTGATGAAAGCCAAAGCCGACAATCCCGGCATGCTGATGATTTTTGTTACTTATAATGAAGGCGGCCTCCTGGTCAAACAGGTCCGGCAGATGGGGTGGGATGTCCCCATGTATGGCCCCGACGGCCTGATTGAGCCCAAGTTTTTCGAATTGGCAGGGGATGTTTCCAATACGTATATTCTTTTGTCCCCGACTGTGGACGTAAAACGTCCGGTCGCCAAAGTACTCGTGGACCGCTGGGCGCCCAAATACGGTGGATTCCCGCCGTTGGCCGCTATTTACGGCTATGACGCGGTGAAAGTCGCCACCAAGGTGATAGAAATGGGCGGGGTAGACCGGAAATCGTTCATCAAAAATCTGAAAAACGTCAAGGTGGAAGGCGTGGGAAACCCGATGTATGAATTTGACGCGACCGGTGAAGGAAAACGGCCGTTGTTTGTCACGCTTTCCGGCGACGAAGTCAAGAATCAGAAATAATCCGAAACTACCGGCGGACCGGATCCCAAGCCCCAGCCGGATGACAGCTCCGGATGGGGCTTTTGCGTGGGAAACCGGATAACCGGCCGGAAGGATTTGGAACAACCATTTGTTACTGTGGAGGAGGTATGAGCACGAAAGCCTATGACGTTCTGATAGTCGGAGGCGGAATTATGGGAAGCGCGACAGCGTATTATCTGATGCGGTCCGCGCCCCACCTCAAAACGGCCGTGGTGGAGATGGATCCCTCGTACAGCAAGGCATCTACCACGTTGTCCATGTCCAATGCCCGGATTCAGTTCAGTTTTCAACCCAATGTCGAAATATCGCTGTATGCCTTCGAGGCTTTTGAGAATTTCGAGGAGGAAATGGAAGTCAACGGCAACAGGCCGTCCATCCAGTACCGGCGGGAAGGGAATCTGTTCCTGGTGGATGAAAAGGGACGCAGTGCCGCGGAAAATGCCTTGAAGATGCAACAATCGCTGGGTTGCGATGTGGAATGGTGGAGCACGGACAAAATCCGGGAGCGGTTCCCTCTATATAACCCGGAAGGATACGAAGGTGCGACTTTCGGAGCCAAGGACGGCCATTTTGACGCATACGGCGTACTGATGGGCTATCGTGCCAAGGCCATTTCTCTGGGCGCTGAATTCATTCACGGCGAGGTCACGGAAATCACCAAAGACGGGAAACAGGTAACCGGGATTCGTCTGAAGTCCGGAGAAAACCTGAAGGCACCGCATGTGGTCAACTGCGCCGGAGCCTGGTGCACCGGGATTGCCCGTACCGCAGGGGTTGAGCTTCCGGTGGAACCGGTCAAACGGCAGGTTTTCGCTCTGGACACCAAGGTGAAGCCTGATGGACCGCTCCCCTTAACCTACATCCCCTCGGGCCTGTATTTCCGAACCGAAACCGGGGGTCTGATTCTTCTGGGAAAATCCATGCCCGAAGATCCGGTGGGATTTGACTTTTCCTGGGATGACAAACGGTTCACCGAACTGCTGTGGCTGGAATTGGTGGAATTTGTCCCGGATTTTGAATATCTGAAACTGGTCCGGGGATGGGCCGGCCTTTATGCGATGAACCGCCTGGATGAAAACGCGATTCTGGGGGAATGGCCGGAATTGAAGGGATTCTATCTGGCCAACGGGTTTTCCGGACATGGATTGCAGCAGGCCCCTGCAGTGGGACGCTACATTTCGGAGTTGATCATCGGATTGCCCCATGCGATGGATCTTTCCATCTTCGGGCCGGAACGGATTCTCACGAAGCAGCCGTTGGAGGAAATCGGTATTTGGTGATGAAGGGATGTTGTCCCCGACAGGCGGGATAGACAGACGCGGGAAAGGCGTGACAGGTCGTCCAGGCCCCCCTTCCGAATCGAAAACGAGACTGTGGTTAACGGAATTTTTCCTTGACGGGATGAATATTGTAAGGTAAAAGCACTACCAAATCGGTTGAAATATGATCGGAGAAAATTTCATGAACAGACATCGGTTTTTCGAAAACGGCTTTTTTGGCGGCTTCTTTTTTCAGAAGTCCGCTGCACGGCCGCCTTTGTAAAAAAACCGAAATCAGAACAAACAAGGCCGTGAGTGGACACGAGAGGGTGCACACTCATGGCCAATATGGGTTAGAAGGGCTGTGGATGTCATCCACAGCCCTTTTTTTTGGCATAGGGGTGTCCATTCCGGGGATGATCCATTCATAAACCAAGAGAAAGGAGATACCAGAATGGCACATATTTCTTGTTGGAAGGCGATCGCCGGTTCGGTTGCGGTGCTGTTTGGACTGTGGCTGGCGGCTCCGGTTCACGCGTCGGAGACCTATAAGATAGGAGGGCTGTTTGCGGTGACCGGGCCAGCTTCCTTTTTGGGAGACCCGGAAAAGAAAAGCATGGAAAGCGCGATCCGCCGTATCAACCAAGCCGGTGGAATTGATGGCCGGATGCTGGAGGCGGTCATTTATGATACGGAAGGGGATCCGACCAAGGCGGTCATGGGTGCCGGGAAACTGATCAACAAGGACCAGGTGATCGCCATTGTGGGCCCCAGTACGACACCGACCAGCCTGGCGGTCATGCCATTGACCGGAAAAGCCGGGATTCCCCTGATCAGTTGTGCGGCAGGAGTGAAAATCACCACTCCGGTAAAACCCGCCGTGTTCAAAACCGCACAAAGCGATGTCTTGGCGGTGAATGCCATCTACCATCATATGCAAAAACAGGGAATCAAAAAAATTGCCTTGTTATCCGTATCCAACGCTTTCGGGGAAAGCGGCCGGGAGCAGCTGGAAAAACAGGCCGTTGTATATGGACTGACTGTGGTTCAGCAGGAAAAGTTCGGGGAGAAGGATACAGATATGACTGCCCAGCTGACCAAGATTCGCACGGCCGGAGCCGACGCCATCGTGTGTTGGGGAACTAACCCGGGGCCGGCCGTGGCGGCTAAAAATTTTCGGCAACTGGGTATGGACCTACCCTTGTACCAGAGCCATGGGGTGGCTTCCCCCAAATTCATCGAACTGGCGGGGGAAGCCGCGGACGGGATCATTCTGCCAACCGGGAAAGTTTTGGTGGCGGAGCTGCTGCCGGCATCCGATCCCCATCGCAAGGTCCTTCAGGAATATGCAACCATTTTCCGGGAGGACTGGAACCTGCCGGTTTCAGGGTTCGGTGGGTATGCCTGGGATGCCATGAACATCCTGGCGACTGCATTGAAGGGAACCGGGGGGGATCGGGCGAAGCTGGGGAAAGCAATCGAGTCTATAAACGGATTGGTCGGAGTCACCGGAACATTTCGCTTCGGACCGGAAGATCACAACGGTTTGGGGGAGGATGCCTTCGTACTGGTTCGGATTGAAAAGGGCCGGTGGGTGTTGGTGCCGTAGGCTTTTTCCAGGAAACCTATCGTGTTGGCCTTCCTCATAGGAGACTACACCATGCAGGAATGGATGCAATATCTATTTTCAGGCCTAACCAACGGATCGATCTATGCCGTCATCGCCGTCGGGTTTTCCATGCTTTATCGATCGACCGATCTGATCAATTTCGCCCACGGTGAATTTGTGATGCTGGGGGCTATGGGGCTGGTCACCTGGTGGAGCGGGTTGAATCTTCCCCTGTTTGCTGCCGTGATCGCCTCCGTTGTCTGTGTCGCGGGCATCGGGCTCCTCTTGGAGCGATTCGCTATCCGGGCGGTGAAAAAGCCCGAGCCGATCGTATTGGTGATTTTGACTGTCGGAGCCTCCATTTTCCTGCGGGGGGTTGCGATGATTGCATGGGGAAAGGATTCACACAGTGTCCCGGCTTTCACCGAAACCGGACCCCTGGAGGTTCTCGGGGCCAAATTTCTGGCCCAGACAGGATGGATCGTGGTTGTCACCGTAGTTCTGGTCGTCATTCTCTATTTGTTTTACCGGAAAACCCTGACCGGAAAGGCCATGATCGCAACGGCGGTAAGCAGAAGGGCGGCATGGCTGACTGGGATACCGACGCAAACGATGATTCTGCTGGCATTTGTCATTTCCACTGGCGTGGGCGGCGTAGCCGGGGTGATCATTGCTCCGGTCTCGATGTGCAGCTACGACATGGGGACCGTACTCGGGCTGAAGGGGTTCTGTGCTGCGATGCTGGGAGGAATTGGAAGCCTGTGGGGTGGCTTGGTCGGTGGAATCCTGCTTGGTATTCTGGAATCGCTGAGTGTGGGCTTCCTATCCTCCGCGGTCAAAGACGGTGTTGCTTTCGTGGTGCTGTTGTTTATTCTCTATGTCCGGCCCGGCGGAATTTTCGCTGCCCGGGATGTGTCCCGGTTTTGAGGAAAAAATCTTACCATGTCCTATTTCCGCTTTCCATCCCTTGTCCGGGGCTGAAGAATTCGTGACAGGAAACAATGAAACCAACCCTTGCCATTCTATTGTCCGCAGTTTTGGTTGCTGCGGTCGGCTTTTTCGTCAGCGGTTCCTATCCGCTTCAGGTCATGACCTTTATCGGAATCAACTCCCTGTTGGCCATCAGTCTGAACATGCTGATGGGGTATGCGGGCCAGATATCCCTGGGCCACGCAGCTTTTTTTGGAATCGGAGCCTATACCACGGCCGTTTTGACCGCGACCTACGGTTTGTCGCCCTGGCTATCCCTTCCGTGTGCTGTCGGACTGGCCCTCCTTGTAGCCTTCCTAATCGGGTTCCCAACTCTGAAATTGTCCGGCTACTACCTCGGAATGGGAACCCTTGGTTTCGGCATGATCGCCTTCATCCTGTTTCGCGAGTGGGATGAAGTCACCGGGGGCGCATCCGGCTTCGTCGGAATCCCGTCTCTGGTGCTGGGTTCGGTGGATTTTTCCTCCGGCCGGGCTGCGTTTTACCTGGTATGGGCTGTCGTGTTGGGAACCGTATTGTTGTGTCTACGGATCGTTGATTCCCGAATCGGACGGGCGCTGAGGTCCATTCATGATCACGAAAAGGCCTCTCAGGCCGTCGGTATCGATACCATGGCGATGAAATTGATTATTTTCGTATTCAGCGCCGGGATCGCCGCGTTAGCCGGTTTCCTGTACGCGCACCATGTCAGCTTCATCAGTCCGGGAACCTTCGATTTTCTCACTTCGGTCCGGATCGTCACCATGGTCGTGATCGGCGGCATGGCCAGTATTTGGGGCGCGTTGCTGGGTGCTTCCCTGCTGACCTTGCTGCCGGAATGGCTTCATGCCTTTTCTGATTTCGAGATGGTTGTTTACGGCCTGATTTTGATGGGAATCATGATTTTTCTCCCTCAGGGATTGACTCGGGGGGTGTTGGATATGGTGGAACATGCGACAAAAAAACGAAATCGGCTCTCGTCCGATTCTTGAACTGGAAAAGATTTCCCGGTCTTTCGGGGGGATCGAGGCCTTGTCTGATATCACGCTGGAGGTTCCCGCGGGGACGGTCACCGGTCTGATCGGTCCGAACGGGGCGGGGAAAACCACGTTGTTCAATACGATTACCGGCGCCTATCCGGCGGATAGAGGCCGCATATGGTTCCAAGGCGTCCCGATACCAGCCGGTGGCCTCCATCGGGTGGTGGCGGCGGGCATCGCCAGAACCTTTCAGAATGTGGCCTTGTTTGAAACAATGACGGTTCTGGAAAATGTGATGGTAGGATGCCATGGCAGGAGTCGGAGCGGATTCTGGGGGGCTGTCCTGCGGTTTCCGGCCACCCGGCGCGAAGAGCGATGGATTCGGGAGACCGCCATGTCTTTGCTGGAATTTGTGGGACTGAATGGGCAGGAGGACCGGTTGAGCGGCGATTTACCCTTTGGCTGGCAGCGCCTGGTGGAAATTGCCCGGGCGTTGGCCTCCGGCCCTCGTTTGTTGCTGCTGGATGAACCTGCGGCGGGTCTTAATGCCGTTGAGACCCGCAAATTAGGAGATTTGCTGGAAAAGATCCGGAACCAGGGGATCACCCTGATGCTGGTGGAGCATGACATGAGCCTGACCATGGCGGTGTCCGACCGGATTGTGGTCCTGGACCGGGGTCGGTTGCTTGCGCAGGGTACACCACGGGAAATTCAGGAAAATCAGGACGTGATGGCGGCATATTTGGGCGGTGGACGATAATCATGCTTCGAATCACGAATTTGAGATGTTATTACGGGAAGATTCAGGCCGTCAAAGGGGTCAGCCTGTCTGTCCGGAATGGGGAGTTGATCACGCTGATTGGTGCCAACGGATCCGGAAAAAGCACCTTATTGGAAGCGGTATGTGGGCTTCTACCGTCTTGGACAGGTGAAATCTTGTTTGAGGACGCCACCCTCCGGGGCTTGGACCCGCCGGCCATTGTTCGCCGGGGAATCAGCCTGGTTCCCGAGGGAAGGATGATCTTCGGTCCGCTGAGCGTGATGGACAATCTGAAGCTGGGAGCCTATATCC